>NZ_CP093243.1:0-345391 GCF_022592395.1 Moellerella wisconsensis
CCAACTAATTTTACGATGTCAGTACATAATTCGGCAGTTGGAACGCTGTCGATCATCACAAAGACGACTATACCAACATCCGCGATATCAGCTGGGCAAGATAGTTTTCAACAGGGATTGTATGAAGTGCTATCGTTGTTGCTTCATCAATCTAAACGTGTGCTATTTGTTGATTTTGATGGTGATCTTCCAGAAGTGTATAATCCCGTATTGCCTGAAACCTGTACACGATTCCCTTATGCGTGTGCCTTTCTACTTTCCTCTGATGAGTCGCTGACTTGCACTCCCATGGTTGCCAAGGCGGTGCATTCAAGTACACCTATATTACCGCAAAGCATTCAATTTATTGCGGGGCTATTGAGTGATAAACCCACTTTTTGCGTAATAGGTGAGGGGCATATTTGGCAGTGGAATAAACAGCAATCAATATGAGTCGTTGTATGCAATTTATTGAGCGTATTTGGCGGCATATTATGACCCCATTGTGCTTTTTTATTTTCGGGGTCGGGGGGCTATTGCTCTCTGTTATCTGGTTTAACTGTTTATTTCTGTTTTATTCTAACAAAACGAAGCGAACATATATCGCACGCCAAAGTATCAGTTATAGTTTCCGATTATTTTTACGTATTACAAAAACGCTTGGTGTCTTGAATTATTCATACCATGGACTGGAAAAGCTTCAAGAAGACTCTGGAACGTTGATATTGAGTAACCATCCAACCTTGTTAGACTATGTTTTGGTGGCAGCCGTCATGCCCCAAGTTGATTGTTTAGTTAAGTCATCATTATTGCGTAATCCTTTTGTGTCGGGCGTCATACGTGCGTGTGATTACTTAATTAATAATCAACATGAGATATTATTATCAGAGTGTCATAAACGTTTGACTCAAGGTGATAATATATTGATATTTCCAGAGGGTACGCGGACAACACCGGGCGTGAAACCCCACTTACTGCGTGGTGCCGCCAATATAGCATTACGTTGTCAGTGCCCAGTTCGTTTTTTACATATTCAAAATAACGAAATTGCATTAACTAAATACACAAAATGGTATCACATACCAAAACGTAAACTGCTTTTGTCACTCACCGTCCGAGAAAGCATGCACGTTGATGAATTAGTGAGTGCATCTATTGAACAAACATCAATTAAAGCAAGGCATTTAACCCGAGCTTTTGAAACAAAACTTATCTAGTTATGAGGTCTTTAATCTGTATGTCTACGCAATTAAAAATTAAACAGTTAATTATCGAGTCACTTAACCTCGAAGAGATTACACCAGACGAAATAGATACTGACGCGCCACTGTTCGGTGAGGGGCTTGGATTGGATTCTATTGATGCGCTTGAATTAGGTATGGCAATTAAAAATCAATTTGGTGTTGCACTTTCCTCTGACAGTGAAGATATTCGCCATCATTTTTACTCTGTGGCGACACTCGCTGATTACATTACTTCACATCAATAAGCGGAGAACATCATGACTCAAGAACAACTTTATCAAGAAATTTTCCAGCTTTTGGTTTCACTATTTGAAATCGACCCTGAACAAATCAAACCAGAATCTCGTCTGTATGAAGATCTGGATCTCGATAGTATCGATGCGGTTGACATGATTGTTTATCTGCAGAAAAAAACAGGCAAAAAAATCAAGCCAGAATCATTTAAAAGTGTTCGTACGGTTCAAGATGTTACTGATGTGCTTGTTCAACTGTTTAATGAGCCTAAAGAGCAGTAAAACCGTATTTAACGTAGGCAAACCTTAATGACAGTCAAAAAAATCTTCCCTGTTATGCTTAAAGTCATCGATATTTTATTGATGATTACTTGGCCATTTGTTGTTATTTATTTGGTTTATCAAGACAAAATACAGCTACTAGGGGTGACGTTGTTAGGGTATTTTATTTTACGTTTCATTATGTTATCGAAGATTTCTCAACACAACAAAAAACTCGTTATCACGCTGACGGTGATCGGGGCGGGATTGACCGTGTTGAGTTTACTATTAAAAAATCATGAAGCTCTGCTGTATTACCCTCCAATGGTCAGCATGACATTACTTGGTGTTTTTGGTTATAGCCTCTATAAACCACCTTCTCTCATTGAACAGCTTGCGCGATTACAGACACCAAATTTGACTCGTAAAGGAATTGAATATACTTACCGCGTGACCCAAGTCTGGTGTTTATTCTTTATTTTTAATGCGGGCATTTCCCTACTGACTATTTGGTCAGGCGATCTTGAACTTTGGACTTGGTGGAATGGCTTTCTTAGCTATTGCTTTATTGGGCTGCTATTTGTTGGTGAATGGTGTATTCGAAAACGAGTGCAGCGTTCAGATCCTGAAAATTTAAAAGATATTAGTAAAGCGTAACATGCTCAATCAACCACCATATCAGCCCATATCTCAATGGCTTTCGGGTTTACCCTCAATGCCAAGATTGTTGCACCAAAAGAAAATGATTAACCAGCAACAATTGCAGCAAAAAGTCGCGGCGATATATACAGAAATTGCGCAACACTCTGCTCAAGAATGTGTGTTGCTTTGTCATGATAGCTATTACTTTATTATTGCGTTACTGGCGACATTACATACAGGAAAAACGCCTGTTTTATTGGGACATAATAATTTAGATAAATTGTTGGGTGAGCATGATAACCAACAACTTATCTTGACTGACGGTAAGATTGAAAAGAGCGATAAACTCTGGTCCATCCCTCATATGCTGGAAACCACGTCAGTGCAAACCTCGTTTACGCTACCTGCGATCAACCCTCAAACAGCGTTGATTTTATATACATCAGGTTCCAGCGGGAATGCCAAAAAAGTAGTCAAGACGGTGGAATCGATGGACATCGAAGCGCGCTGGCTAGCACAACGATGGCAAACTCAATTCAACACTTCTCTGGTGAAAGGTTCAGTTAGCCATAACCATTTGTATGGATTAACGTTTCGGATTTGGTTGCCTTTATCCATGGGCTACCTTATTGATACGCAGATGGTTGAGTTTCCGGAACAACTTATGGATGAAACGCCATTTATTTTTATTACCAGCCCAGTGTTTCTGCATTACATGGATACCACATTGTCGCCTCCGACGTGGGCATTGATGGTTTCTGCGGGCGGGGTATTGGCGCCTCAGCTAGCTCAAAAAATCTTTGATTGGAGTGGAACAGCCATTCATGAAATTTATGGCAGTACGGAAACGGGAATTATCGCATATCGAGAACAGCCTTCTCAGAGTAGTGGTTGGCAGCCTTTTAGCGAATTGTCATTAATCCCATGTGGAGAACAACGCTACCAACTTTACTCTCCTCTTTTGTGTGGGCATCAACCTTTTTTACTGGATGATAAATTATCATTCACAGAAAACGGGTGCTTTGAACTGTTAGGGCGTGTAGATCGAATTATTAAAATTGGCGATAAACGGGTTTCAATCACGGAAATTGAGAACAAATTACGTCAGTTTGAGTTGATTGATGATGTGGAAATTGGTGCAGTGCAACGTAATAACCGAACCTATTTAGGTGCGGTAGTCGTGACATCAACACCGACTGAAAAATTGAGCCAGCAACAGATATCGGCATGGCGTCAAGAACTGAAAAAATGCATTGATCCAATCGCTATTCCACGATTTTGGCGCCAAGTAACGACGATCCCATTAAACAATCAAAGCAAGCGTTCTTGGTCACAGTTACAGGAGTTATTCAATGTTTCCCATTGAAAAAGACCTCGAGAAAACGAGCGATTCGAGTTTATCGGTGATGTTATACATCTCTGAGGATTTAGCTTGGTTTGAGGGGCATTTTGATAGTCAACCCATACTGCCTGGGGTGGCTCAAATTGATTGGGTCATGCGTTATACAACACAATATTTAGTGCCAGATGCGCAATTTTCATCATTGGACCAAGTTAAGTTTATTAACCCGATTTTGCCCCAACGGGATGTTCAGATAGACATTGAATGGCATGAGTCTAAAAAGCAGCTGGTTTTTCATTACTACTCGATGGACGCCGAACATCGAACCCTGAGTTCAGGAAAAATCCGTTTATGTTAGTGAATGGATCTGCATTCCGGCCTTGTGTCTTGATCCCGTGTTATAACCACGGAAAAACCCTTGAACGCGTTGTCCAAACGTTATGCGAGCAAGGACTTGATTGTCTTATTGTGGATGACGGTAGCGATGCGTTAACCCAACAAGATATTGCTGACGTTTTGCAACAATATCCTCAGTGTCACGGATATCGCCTTGAGGTAAATCAAGGGAAAGGCGGCGCGCTTTTTGAGGGTTTTAAACGCGCTAAGTTATTAGGGTACACCCATGCACTGCAAGTGGATGCGGATGGGCAACATGACCTTTTGTCTGTGCCTGAACTGCTAAAAATGGCCCAAGAAACGCCGAATATGTTGATTTCAGGGCAGCCAATTTATGACGATTCTGTACCGAAGTCTCGCTTGTATGGGCGCTATGTCACCCATGTATGGGTCTGGATAGAAACCCTCTCTTTTTCGATTAAAGACAGTATGTGTGGCTTTCGAGTTTACCCACTTGCGCAAACGCTCGACGTGATGAATTCTTCCCATGTGGGGCGCCATATGGATTTTGACACAGAAATTATGGTTCGCTTGTATTGGAATGGGATTTATAGCCGTTTCTTGCCAACCCACGTGATCTATCCAGAGCAAGGGATTTCGCATTTTGATGTTGTAAAAGATAATATTCGTATATCCAAAATGCATACTCGCTTGTTTTTTAGCATGTTGCCTAGAATTCCTCACCTCTTAACCACTCGCTCACCAACACATTGGGCGAAAACTCAAGAGCGTCGTGGACTGGCGGGTATGCGTTTTATGATCCAGGTGTATAAAATGCTTGGGCGCAAGCCATTCCAATTTATCCTCTTTTTTGTCGCTGGCTGGTTTTGGTTGACCGGCTCACAGCAAAGTACAGCCTCTCGTCGTTATCTTGCTAAGGTGGCGAAATATTGTCAGAAACACAATATAACTCCGCCTCAGAAACTCAGTAGCTTTTACCATTTTCAACGCTTTGGTGAAGCGATGCTCGATAAAGTGGCGAGCTGGTGTCAGAAATTAGTTTGGGGTAAAGATGTTGTGTATGCTCCGCAGGCGGAAGAGGTGCTCGAATCTTATGAAGAAAAAGGTAAGTTAATACTGGGTTCGCATCTAGGGGATATTGAGGTGTGCCGTGCTTTGGCGCAAACAGGACAACTAAAGCGGGTCAATGCATTAGTGTTCCATGAACATGCGGCTCGTTTTCAGCAATTGATGTCTGAAATTGCCCCGGAATCTCAACTCAATTTAATTCCTGTCACCAATATCACACCGGATGTGGCGATTAAACTGCAAGAGAAAATCCAAGCGGGAGAGTGGGTGGCTATTGTTGGCGATCGAATTTCGATTAGCAGCTCTGATAGCAATGACCAACGTATTACATGGAGCGACTTTTTAGGGGAGCCAGCGCCTTTTCCTCAAGGTCCTTTCATCTTAGCGGCATTATTGAAATGCCCTGTTGTGCTGATGTTTGCACTAAAACAGGACAAAAAAATCACAATTTATAGTGAGGCGTTTGCCAATCCTGTTCATTTGCCCAGAGGCTCAAGACAGGCGGCGTTACAGGCTTATGTCGACCAGTACGCCGCCCGCCTAACGCATTATACGTTGATGTCCCCGTTAGACTGGTTCAATTTCTATGATTTTTGGCAGCTGCCATCGACCACCTCTGATTCTAAGGAGAATGTGTAATGCTATCTGACCCTCGTTTTTCTATTGCTGTCGATATTTTTGTTCCTTTTCATGATTGTGATCCGATGGGTATCGTGTGGCATGGTAACTATTTGCGCTATTTTGAGGTGGCGAGAGAGCAATTATTGAATCAAATTGGTTATGGTTACCGGGATATGCTGGCTTCGGGTTATGCGTGGCCAGTCGTGGATATCCAACTAAAATATCGCCGTTCGGCCAGCTTTGAACAGATGATTACTGTTAACGCCAAAATTGTTGAGTATGAAAACCGGCTTAAAATTAGCTATGTCATCACAGACAGTTTGACTGGCAATAAACTGACAACGGGATACACCATTCAAGTTGCTGTCGATCAAAACACGCAAGAGTTGCAGTTTGTTTGTCCCGATATTCTATTGGCTAAAATAGGGATCCAATCATGAGATATATTCTCGTATTTCTCGCTTTTTTTTGTAGTTTTGCTTCGGCGATGACGTTGGATGAATTACAGGCGATACTCACGAAAAATGAGGTGGTTCGGGCTGATTTCGTGCAAGAACGTCAAATAAAAAACATTAAAACGCCGTTAATATCAAAAGGGAAAATGCTGCTCTCGCAAGACAAAGGGTTATGGTGGCAGCAAACGGAACCATTCAAAACGACGTTGATTCTTAGAGAGAATGAGATGATCCAGCGAATGGATGGGCAAGAAGATCAACGCATTACGTTAGAAAATAATCCGCAAATGTTCCAATTTAACTCGTTAATGCGAGCGCTGGTTAAAGCTGACAAAGCGGTGTTGGATAACCATTTCGCGCTGGAGTTTTCGGATAAGGGTCAGAATCAATGGGAGTTAGTGTTAGTCCCAACAACGACACCGTTGGATAAAATATTTTCACGCATTGAACTTTCGGGCAGCACCGTTGTGGACAACGTAATTTTGATTGATAAACAAGGTGACTCAACCAAGATTACTTTTACGAACCATCAGTTAACGCCATCAACGCTGACTCCAGAAGAGACACAGTATTTTGATTAGATTGAATACTCATTGGTTAAGTCAACTTTGGCTACTGGTTTGTGTTGCGTTGGTTGCCGCGTTATTTTGGCTCCTACCTCATGCTCGAATAGCCTCAAGCGTGATGGCGCTGTTGCCGACTCAAGCTATCAGTCAGGCCTCTCCCGCAATATCGGATGGTTTTTTAACTCGTTTAGATAGACAACTCGTTTGGTTGGTCAGCCCATCTGGCGGGGAGCACCCAGACGCTCAGAATGACGAAGCCGTGGCCCATTGGTTAAATCAGCTTCAAAAGCAGACGTTTCTTGATTCTATTAATGGACCTGTGAATGACGACCAACAAAAAGCATGGGGAAAATTTTATTATCAGCATCGAAATGCATTATTAGATGATGCGACCCGAGCACGTTTACAGCAAGGTCATCAACAAGCGGATTGGATTATCTCACAATTGTTTTCCACCTTTTCTGGCATTAGTGGTCTTGAATTAACTAATGACCCGATGCTGTTAGTTCGAGGTTCTCAACTAGCCTTACAAAAAATGGGTAGCAAGTTTAGCCTGCACAATGGCTGGTTAACGGTTATCGACGAAAAGGGGCGACGCTGGTATATGCTGCATGGGGAATTGGACAGCTCGGCGAGTGAGCTGAAACAAGCCCAAAAAATAGCGGGGACACTGGCACAATTACAACGTGACTGGGAGAAACAATACCCTGACGGACAAATTTTGTCGCGAGGGAGCCTTTACTACAGCGATAACGCCAGTCAGCAAGCTGAATCGGATATGAGCCGTTTGGGAACGATCACGATATTGGGTGTGTTTTTGCTGATCATCGGTATATTTCGTTCGATTCGCCCACTGTTTTTATGTTTATTGTCTGTCACCGTGGGGGCATTAGGTGGTGTCGTATCAACCTTGCTCGTATTTGGCGAAATTCACATCCTCACTTTAGTGATGAGCATGAGCATCATCGGCATTTCCGTCGATTATGCAATTTATTATCTGATTGAGCGGATGGTTTATGGGCAACAAGATTCGCCGCAACAAAGCCTCATCAAAGTCCGTTCGGCATTATTATTGGCGCTTGGCACCACCGCTTCCGCTTACCTGATTATGATGTTGGCACCTTTCCCAGGCATTCGTCAGTTAGCCTTGTTTGCCAGTGTTGGGTTGACCTGTGCCTGCCTCACGGTCATTCTATTTTTCCCATTCTTGGTGCGTGGATTACCTAATAATCCAGTGCCATTTTCAATGTTATTATTACGTTGGTTAGGGGTATGGCGGCACAATAAAACATTAAAATTTGGGCTGTCGGGTTGCGCCATAATAATATCGGCAATCGGTATCAGCCAGCTTAAAGTGAATGATGATATTGCCGCGTTACAAGCATTGCCTACCCACTTGGTGGAGCAAGACCAACGTATTAGTCAATTGACCGGCCAACACAGCGACCAAACATGGTACTTAATCAGTGGGGCATCTCAAGAGCAAGCCTTGCAACGGTTAGAGAACGTTGAACCTCAGCTCCAAGGTGCTCAACGGCAAGGGGCTTTCCTCGATTTTCAACGTATTCCGTTTTATTCGCAGCAACGGCAAACTGAAAATGCGAAATTAGTGAATGACGCTGCGCCATATATCTTGAACAAGTTACAAGAGACTGGGGTTGATGTCGCAGAAATCAATATTCAGCCGATGAATGTGACGTTAGATGCATGGTTAGCATCGCCCGTTAGCCAAGGGTGGCGTTTAATGTTGTTAACGCTGCCTAGTGGAGAAACAGGCATATTGCTGCCCGTTAATGGAGTAAAAGATAAGGTAATGCTGGCTCAGCTGGCAGCCGACAATGAGGGGGTTAGTTGGATTGCTCGTAAAGCACAATTCGATGAGCTTTTTTCCCATTATCGCATGGTATTAACCTGGTTAATCGGCGTTGCATTGGCGTTTGTCGTTGTCACCTATCTATTTAGAGAAGGTATCAAGCACGGGCTGGTCTGTATTTTACCCACCCTATTTTCACTTTCTGTTGCGCTCGGGGTGTTGGGCTTAAGTGGTATGCCGTTGAATCTATTTTCCTTACTTGCACTTATTTTAGTACTAGGGATCGGGATTAATTACAGTATTTTCTTTAGTAATCCTAAAGGGACGGCAGTTACATCGCTTCTAGCGGTGACAGTCGCATTGTGTACGACATTACTGACACTTGGCATGTTGGTGATGAGTTCAACGCCTGCAATTCAAGGATTTGGCTTAACACTGTGTGTGGGTATTTTTAGCGCATGGTTATTTTCACCGCTCACTCTGACGAAAAAAAAAGAAAAAACTAGAGGTAAATCAAAATGATACGTGTCCTTTCTCTATTTGTTTTTGTATTGATCACGGGATGTGTATCCCAAACAGAGCATACACCATCAGCGTGGTTGAAACCGGGTGTTAAGATTGAATTACCCTCCCCTGGGCTAGATGTACCTATGAGTGAGCAACAATTACTGACCGCGAAGGTGAAAGGGAAATCTCACTCTTTGATTGCTCTGTTGGATGTTAATCAAGAGCGAATCAGTTTAGCGGGGCTATCTTCGCTGGGTGTTCGCCTTTTTTTAGTGACGTATGATGCTGGCGGTATCCGCACAGAACATTCAATTACGCTACCGGAATTGCCGCCTGCGGAGCAAGTTTTATCTGATATTATGCTGAGCTATTGGCCAATAGCACGTTGGGAAACACAACTGCCGCAGGGTTGGACTTTGGTGGATAAAGACTTAGTGCGTGAATTACGCGATGAACAGCAGCAGCTGGTCAGTCAAATTCACTATCAAAATATTGATGGACAGCGTGCTCCTGTACAGATAGACAATCAGATTTTTAGTTATCAAATCACCATTGGGCACTTAGGGACCGTGCAATGATTTATATTAATGCGGTTGGGATGCTCAATGCATTAGGGCACACGCTGGATGAAATTCAGTCTAACCTCTCACGCCAAATTGCGCCGGGTATGAAAACACGTTCAGAGTGGCTACAATCCGGTGAAGCGTGTGTTTTAGGCGGTGTTGATGCCGAGCTGCCACCCATTCCTGAGCATCTTAAACAACATGGCAGCCGTAATAATCAGCTACTGCTTGCGGCTCTGTTACAGATAGAGCCGGCTGTTACTCAAATGATTGCTACTTATGGTGCTGACCGTGTGGCGGTGATCATGGGAACAAGTACATCAGGGCTGGATGAAGCAGATCAATTTATTGATGCGCAGCACAATGGTAAGCAACTAGAGGGATACCATTATTCCCAACAAGAGCTGGGAGACCCTTCCCGTTTCTTAGCTAAATACCTTGAGCTTACTGGGCCAGCTTATACTATTTCAACCGCTTGTTCTTCGAGTGCGCGCGCTATTTTAGCCGGTCAGCGCTTAATTGATGCGGGCATTGTTGATGCGGCTATTGTGGGAGGCGCGGATACATTAAGTCGAATGCCAATTAATGGTTTTCATAGTTTAGCAGCACTTTCTCCTACGTTGTGTCAGCCTTTTGCGGAAAATCGCCCGGGAATTACGATTGGCGAAGGCAGTGGGCTACTTTTACTGAGTAAGCAGCCTGCAGAAATTGCCTTTCTCGGTGGAGGGGAGTCGAGCGATTCATATCATATGTCTGCACCAGAACCGTCGGGAAAAGGGGCTGAAAACGCTATATTAATGGCATTAGCGGCGGCTAATCTAACACCTCAAGATATCGGTTACATTAACTTGCATGGCACTGGGACTGTTCTCAATGATGCAATGGAATCTACCGTCATTAACCGGCTATTTGGTGATGCGGTGCCTTGTAGCTCAACAAAGCCACTAACCGGGCATATGCTAGGGGCTGCGGGAGTAGGTGAAGCCGCATTATGTTGGTTATTATTGAAAGCTAATTTAGCCCTACCGAAACAACATTTTACAGATCTGCCTCAGGATTTGTCATTACCTTCCTGTGGTTTAATGACCGTTGACACACCGTTAGAAAAGCCAATTATGCTATCAAATTCATTTGCCTTTGGGGGTAATAATTGCGCGTTAGTGATTGGGAGGGTTCCCCATGCAGTATGATTCACCAGAAAGCTATTTACCGCATCGATCACCCATGGTATTGCTTGATACTGTAGTCAGTGTGAACGATGACAGCGCATGCTGTGAAGTCACTGTTAGTCCTGATGGAGTATTAGCTCGTTATCTGGATGAACATCATAATTTGCCTTCATGGTATGCGATCGAGCTCTTAGCACAAACTGTCGGAGTTTGGTCAGGGTGGCATCAGCAGCGCACGAATATTCAGAAGCCAGAGATGGGTTTACTCTTGAGCGGTCGGAGTCTAAAAAGTGAAATTCCTTATTTTAAGGTAGGCTCGAAACTTTCTATTCGAATTCACTTACAGCTTCAAGATAACAATATTGGTAACTTTGAGGGCGAAATTAGCCTAGAAGGTTATATGTTAGTTCGTGGCCGCCTAACGACATACCAACCTACGTTTGATGAACTAGAAACACTTTTTGGTCTGAACTAAAAAATAATCGAAAATAAAATGAAAACAAATTCAAATTCAAATAGAACCGTATTAGTGACAGGGGCAAGCAAAGGGATCGGTAAGTCGATAGCGATACAATTAGCGAAAGATGGTTTCCATCTCGTGGTTCACTATCATCAAGATCATCAGGGTGCACAAGATACGCTTCAACAGATTGAAGCTGCGGGTGGCACTGGGCGTTTGGTCTCGTTTGATGTGAGTGAAAGGGCGTTAACCAAACAGATTATCGAACAAGATATCGTCGATTATGGCGCGTATTATGGTGTGGTTTGCAATGCGGGAATTTCCCGCGATGGCGCTTTTCCTGCGTTAACCGAAGATGACTGGGATGAGGTTATTCATACAAACTTAGACAGCTTTTATAACGTTGTTCACCCTTGCATTATGCCAATGATTGGATTGCGTAAAGGGGGACGGATTATCACCCTGTCATCAGTTTCTGGTGTGATGGGGAATCGTGGTCAAGTAAACTATAGTGCTGCCAAAGCAGGTATTATTGGCGCGACAAAGGCACTGGCTATTGAGCTTGCTAAGCGCAAAATTACCGTTAACTGTATTGCTCCCGGCTTGATTGAAACCAGTATGGTTCAAATGGAACCTATCGCATTTGAACACGCAATGAATTTAATTCCAATGAAAAGAAGTGGTCAACCAGAAGAAGTTGCTGGTTTAGCCTCCTACCTAATGTCCGACATTGCGGGCTATGTGACTCGACAAGTGATTTCGATTAATGGAGGTATGCAATGATACACCGTGTTGCTATCACAGGAATGGGTGGCGTTAGCGCTTTAGGTGAGAAATGGTGTGATATTCGTACCCATATTCTTAACGGTAAAAATGCTGTGCAAAACATGCAGGAATGGGCCGTTTATGATGGGCTAAATACTCAACTTGGGGCTCCTATTAACGATTTTGTGTTGCCAGTTCACTATACGCGAAAGAAAATTCGTTCAATGGGGCGAGTTTCTCTGTTATCGACGCGAGCAACCGAGTTAGCACTGACTCAGGCAGGTCTATTGGATGATCCTATTTTAACCAATGGAGAAACCGGTATTGCGTATGGTTCGTCGACAGGCAGCACTAAGCCTGTGAGCGACTTTGCGACAATGCTGACAGAAAAGCATACGAACAATATTACAGGGACAACCTACGTTCAAATGATGCCGCATACAACCGCGGTGAACACAGGGTTATTTTTTGGGCTGAAAGGGAGAGTGATTCCGACATCAAGTGCCTGTACATCGGGAAGCCAAGCAATAGGGTATGCTTTTGAAGCCATTCGTCATGGATATCAATCAGTGATGGTTGCAGGTGGTGCAGAAGAGTTATGTCCATCTGAAGCGGCAGTATTTGATACCTTGCTTGCGACCAGCCAAAAAAATGACCAACCAAGTTGTACGCCATCTCCATTTGATGTTAACCGAGATGGATTAGTTATTGGTGAAGGCGCCTGTAGTCTCATTCTCGAAAATTATGATCATGCTGTCGCGCGAGGTGCCACGATTTATGGTGAAATTTTAAGTTTTGCAACAAACTGCGATGCGGCGCATATTACTCAACCTAAAGTTGAAACTATCCAACTGTGTATTGAAAAAGCCTTAAAAGCGGCAAAACTAGCGCCACAGGATGTCGGGTATATTAGTGCACATGGCACGGGAACTGAGCGCGGAGATATTGCGGAGAGTCAAGCAACATCGAATGTATTCGGTGTTAATACCCCCATCTCTTCGTTGAAAAGCTACTTCGGGCATACGCTAGGGGCGTGTGGGGCGTTAGAAACTTGGTTGACATTAGAAATGATGAAGGAAGGTTGGTTTGCACCCACATTAAACCTAATGCAAGTTGACCCTCAATGTGGTGAGCTAGATTATATTATGCACACTCCGCGCGCTCTCAAAACGGAGATTATCCAAACTAATAACTTTGCATTTGGTGGGATAAATACATCGCTAGTGATCCGTAGAGGAAACTAATGGAACTTGGCTCGCAACAGGTCAGCATATGGGTTGCAAAAATTGACACACTAACCCAAAAGCCTTTGGGCACTGAATTTCAAAGCCAAGACCCAAGTCAGTTAACACCCACATTTATTGCGGGTCGACGGTTACTGATGCATTTTTTTGGGCGAGATTGCTTGACGTTGATATCGTATACACCGAATGGTAAACCCTATTTTATTCGCTCAGATCTTCCAAAATTTAATTTAAGCCATAGCCAAGATTGGATAGCTCTGGCATTTTCTGCTGATCATGAAATTGGCGTTGATATTGAAGTGATCCGTTCAAGGAAATCGTCGAAAAATATCATTAAACGCTATTTTAATCAGCAAGAACAAGCGCAATTAAATACGCTGAATAAGCCTCTGGAAGAGATGTTATTTTGGCAATATTGGACGGCTCATGAGGCAGTTATCAAGCAACAAGGGCAAACGGTATGGCTGATGAAGCCACAAGATACATTACCTGAAGAATTAGCTGCACAAAAGTTACAGCTAGCATCTTGGAAAACATCGCAGTGGTGTATTTCTCTTTGTTTTCCTTCAGAATTAACGGCTAGGGTTTATTTTCTGTTTCCAAACTCGATAAGCAAAGGAGCCACCAACTTCACCCATAAACCATGAACAAAAGTGTTTCTCAACGGTCTTGTCGCAAAGTTTAAGCATCCGGTGAGATACACTATAAAAGAACATTAACATTGATTAATGACGGTTTTAGTCAGAAAATTTAAAAATAGCGACAATGCTATTTTTACTTACGGGGGAATCCAGACCTTCGCAAACCATACGACGAACATTGTCAATGCGCTGTTCTCTTGATTACTTCATGCGAAGAGCATCTTGGATAACCTCAGAAGCATTACCATAACGACTAGATTGAAGTAATTCATTCACAAAGTTGGTGAAATGTTCACCTAATATAAAACTACGTACTCTCGACATAATATTCCCCTATGTATTACTCAGTAATACTGATAATGGCAATGGCTTACGAAGTATGCAAAAGGGAACAAAACACAGCAAACCAAAGAAGAGAAATTGAAGCAGTTGAGCACTATCGAATTATTGAAGAGAAAATTAGTGGCTCTATTGCTGCCAGTGAACGACCCGGCTTTTCGTGTTTATTGGGTAGAATGGAACATGGTGATGTTCTGATTGTGACTAAACTGGATCGTCTTGATCGTAATGCGATTGATATTAGAAAAACAGTTGAAAAATTATCAGAGTTGAATATTCGAGTTCATTACCAGGCTTTAGTTAGTGTTGACTTAAGGAGAGCATAAAAATGTGTGGGGTATCCCTTTAATCAATTAATATGATCGTTCTCGTATTGATTGTGACTAAGAGGAAAAATCATGTCTGTCTATAAGGTCAAAGTGGCTATTCGAGATATTAGCCCGATGATTTGGCGACGTTTTCGTGTTCACAGTGACATGTCACTTGGCGCTTTCCATTTTCTCCTGCAATTTGCATTTGGTTGGGATAATGGTCACCTTCATTCCTTTCATATTCATGGCAAAGACTACGGTATTAGCTATGAAGGTGGATTGAGCTTTTATGATAATCCTTGGGCAATTTCGCTTGCCTCATTTCAGTTTGAAAATCGCGATAAATTTACTTATGAATATAATTTTTACCGACATTGGTTATTAGATATCCGTATTGAAGCAATTGAATCAAAAGGAAATAAAACCACGCCATTTTGTCTTGGTGGCGAAGGAATGCCCGATGCTACCGCATATGATGAAACCGAAGCCACGATTAAACTTTTAGAAGCCATAGCAGAAAGTAATGACTACACGACCTGGGCAGATATTCAGGAGTTTATCGATGAATACAACCGAGTCAAATTTAACCGCCAACGCCTCAATCAGTTATTAAAGCGTTATGATTTTGACACTCCGAACTATTCACAAGGCTTAGATTGGACTCTCTAAAGGTATACTTTTACGTAAATAGAGATCTCTGTCCTTAAATTGTCTCTAAAGGTGGTATAAATTGGGGTTTAGAGAGTATTATGAAAACCTCTATAACCTTTATGGATTATTCTATGATTTATGCTTACATTCGTATCAGTTCTGCTGAGCAGAATTCCGCACGACAAGAAATTGCGATTCAAAATTCAGGTTATAAAGTCAAAACCGTTTTTACTGATATTGCCAGCGGCAAAGATACGCATCGACCCAATTTACAACAATTATTAGCGTTACTCGTATCTGGAGATATGTTAATTGTTCATTCTATTGATCGTTTATGCCGTAATATGATGGATATGTGTTATTTAACGTTAGATCTGAAACAGCGAGGAGTTTCACTAATTTTTCTCAAAGAAAATATTTGCTTTTCAGCGAATGAAAACAATCCATTACAAGAGCTTCAATTGCATATGATGTCCGCATTTAGTCAATTTGAACGAGCGCTAATTAGGGAACGCCAAGCGGAAGGAATTGCGGCTAAAAAACATCGAGGGGAACAAACGGGGCGCCCTCCTGCAGATAAGCGTAAGGTTGTCATGGTTGATGAATTAAAAGCGAAAGGCATTCGTCTTAAATTAGCCTGCGATAACGTTGGAATAGGTGTTTCAACTTACTATAAGTTAAGGAAAAAATAATCCATTAACTTTGGAGGTCGTATGATGAAGATCGTAGTGACAGTAAAGGTTATACACGATGATGGTTCCGCCTATCAAGAAACCTTATTGACGTTACAGAAAACCGCCGAACAAGGTGAACCTTTGGGGTTATCCCTTAACGAATCAAAGATATTACTCAATAGTACTCAATTAGCCATTATACAGGCCCAAAGCCAATCCTACATGCAAGCGCATCGAGAATGCCCACTCTGTCATCAACGTCGTCAAATAAAAGATCATCAGACCCGCCATTATCATACTTTATTTGGCGTCATTCCGATTAAAGGGCTTCGGCTTTACCGCTGTCGCTGTGAGACAAATAATACAAAATCAGT
Source organism: Moellerella wisconsensis (assembly GCF_022592395.1). NCBI lineage: Bacteria > Pseudomonadati > Pseudomonadota > Gammaproteobacteria > Enterobacterales > Morganellaceae > Moellerella > Moellerella wisconsensis. Next base: position 16,280 of record NZ_CP093243.1, read on the forward strand.
GAGTTTGCTCAGTGAATGGCTACCCGAAAATACCCATCCCGAACTAAAATATATTGAAGCTAAATGGGCGTCATTGATGTCTTATGATCTTACCGTCGATAGATTAAAAGATATTTTACCGATCAATAACGCGCTAAATGCTTCCACAGTACGTAATCACTTAATCAGCGTCGCTAAACGGCAAGAAGCTGAGTTAGCCGAGCAACCCGATTTTCTCGATAAATTCGCTTATGACAATAAGCAGTTGCCTCGTCCAGGAAAACCGATGGTGATTGGGTTTGATGGTGGTTACGTCCGAGATTGCCATAACCGAAAAAACAATTTTGAAATCATTACAGGAAAAGCTTACGCTGAAAACCTTCAAGCAAAACGGTTTGGCTATGTTCACACATTTGAAAACAACCCAAGAAAACGCTTGCTTTCTGTACTTAATGCTCAAGGAATGCAAACGAACCAACAGATATCATTTTTGTCGGATGGGGCTGATAATTTGAGAATGATGCAAATCGGTATTTATCCCGAGGCCGAGCATATTTTAGATTGGTTTCATATTAGTATGCGCCTAACAGTGCTTAACCAGTGTGCTAAAGGTCTTGGCTCACAATCCTCAGGGATTGGTATAGAATTAAGAGATTTACTTGAAAAAACAAAATGGTACTTATGGCATGGTAATGTCGATGAGGCGTTAGATAAGCTAGATAGTTGTTTATATATTTGTGATGAAGAAGAAGATAGCCAAGTTTATAAAAACAGTAAAAAAATGGTACGGTATTTAGGGGAAGTGATAACTTATATTGATAATAACCAAGCTATGATCCCAAATTATGGGGAACGGTATCGCTATGGTGAACCCATTTCAACGGCATTTGTGGAATCAACAGTAAATGAAGTTATTGCAAAACGAATGGCAAAAAAACAGCAAATGCAGTGGAGCCAAGAAGGCGCACATTATCTTTTACAAACCCGAGTGGCCGTTTTAAATGATGAATTAGAGGGCATCTTTTACCGTTGGTATCCTAAACTAAGTAGCACTAAGTTAGATACAATGGCTGCGTAAATACCCCACACATTTTTATGCTCTCCTTACTGCATTTTTTGATCAGTTGGCCAATAGCATTAACGTGTGAGCTGATAGGAGTATTCTGGTTAACGCGGGCAGAGTCAAAGTCCTTCTGCCCGACTGTAACTAAGTGTATTTGGTTGTCTCGGTAATCTCGGATATAGAAAACGTGAGAGGTGAATGGGGTCGAATGAATGTGGTTTCCAATCTTCCAACCATAGGCGTTTAAGTTCGCTGATGCAATCGCTCTGTCAATCTCTTTACTCATCTGTAAATCCTTCTGTCCGTTAAAATTAAATTGTAAGGGAGACCGGACACCCAACGAAGACACCTAACTTAAATTATGCATAGAAATTCAAAATAGAATGTACAGATTTTAAAAATGGCGCACCTACTTTTGCGTTAAAAATGCAATTTTTTGTTAGCGATATATTTTTATGGCTGGAACACCTATTTTTAAACATTTTCTGAGAACTTGGGTTTTTCTTAAATTGACGTAGATCAATTTCCGTAGTTAAAAAACTGGTTTTTTGAGCGGCTTTTATGGTTTTTGCTGTTTTTATATACAAAATGCAAAAATGCAGGCAAACGATGCAAAAATGCAATCAATCACTGAGCAAATATATACTTGCGCTAAATCTCGGAAAAATAGTAACAAATATTTAGAACTAAATACCAGAAAAATCACAACATGAGTTTTGTGCATTTTCGGAGAGAAAAAATACTTTAATCTGATTTTTATGCATGTATGATTTATCTCAATGCAAACGAATATGATGTATTGCATGTCTGGGTGGGGATCCAGTGCAGGGGTGACTTTTAGCAAGTCACCCCTTTTTAATTAGCTCAAAAACACACTGTGGTGATCCAACACATTGCATATATATGCAAATGTCAGCGCGTTTATCGTTTACTAGAAAAGGACAACAAAACAGCCCGCTTTTCCGTTGACCCTCATTTGCAAAAATCTATACCCTACAGGGAATGATAACGATTTGAATGATCGGAAAAAACAATGAGTGAAATCAACGAAACGAAAGGCTACAAGCATATCCAGTTAACTCGCCGCATTACTGAAATGTCCACTGCTGAGGATTGGGATTCTGCTCGCATTGAATGGTCATTGCAGCAAGTATTCCGGGCTCAGATAGCCGATCAGTGTTTGTGCGGACACCAGCCGATTATCAAGATCTGCGTTATCAAAAACAAAACCAATAACAAGACGGCGCGGGTTGGTAATTGCTGCGTCAATAAATTCATGTCGCTAGGTTCGAATGGAATTTTCAATGCCATAGATCGGATTTCAAAAGATGGCACAAAAGCAGCCAGTCGAAAGCTCCTTGAATTTGCACTGGCTCAGTCGGTGATCTCCGCCTGGGAATTTGAGTTCTACCTCAGCAACATCGACAAGCGAAAGCTAACCCAGAAACAGCGACAGACTCGTGAAGCCATCAATGCCAAGCTGGCCGAAATGGGTGAGGAAAATCGCGCACTGGTCTACGGCGCGAGTCACATCGAAATCGCCTTCGAGCAGAATGTGATCAATCAGTGGGAAAAGGACTTCGCTTTGCGGACATTTCCCATGAAAAAATTAACCGTAAAACAGCACGCCATTCGGGCCAACATCGAAACCAAAATGATGAATGCAAGGATTGCCAAGACATTACCTGAAGTCTCCGCAGAGGCTCAAGCTCTCGGCCAGATCAGTGCGGCCCCCTTTTCCTTCACTCGCGATCCCGATCTGCTCGCAACCAAACTGGTTGAGGCGCAGGAAAAGACGTACATATCCGCAAAGGAAAAGAATATTTTTGAGCGCAAGCACAACGCTAAGGGATTCATCACCATTGCTGAACGAGCAACTATCCTGCGGGTTAAAGCTGCTGTGCAGCGCTTGTTGAGCGAGGGCTGACGCATGAGCCTACATCACTTACCTATGCCACCAGCCGCACCTAAGCTGATAGATATTGCCCATAAAGCCCGGCTCATACTTGACGGATTGCTGACACATTGTGAGGTTGCTTCAACCAAGGGAACCTGTCTTTATGCCAGCCTAATGTTGGCCACGATGTTAACCCGTGGCGGATTTCCTACTCGTATCCGTGGGGGTGACGGTGACACTGATGGAGGGTTATTCACGCAATCCTCTCGTCACGGCCATTACTGGTGTGAGGCCAGTTCAGATGACGGAAACTTTATTGTTGACCTCACTGCGGATCAGTTCGGATTTGAAAAGGTGGTCATGAAGCGTACAAACGCCATCGACTGGCCGCACTACATCCCTGGTTGCCAAGAGACAGTAGACCTGCACGTCAGCTTAAATTTGGATAAGTGATAATGACCTTTAAAATTAAATCAAGTTTTTTGGTCGTCATTTTATTCACAAAATCTGTTCATAACCCGGTGCAAAATAAGTCACTAAGTTTCGATAACGCCTTGCTCTCGGTTAAAATATCAGCACTGTAGTAATCACATAGGACCTCAAAATGACCCAAGAGAACATCGCGTGGTCGATTACTGACGAACTCAAGCTTATAAAGGGGCTGAAGGATAACTATTCTTTTGCGGCCTTATCGTCAGTCATCGGTAAGGATGTGGAAGAAATTCAGCGTAAGTGTATCGCGATGGATTTGTATATTGCTGTTTGCGAAAACATTGATGACCTCAGCCAGATAACACTGGTTCCTAATCACCAAGTCGGCATCGCTTGCCTGGGTAAAACCATGACTGGCATTTACCGGGAGCTCACGGAAATGGGTTGGGCTCCGCAAGTGTGGCGAGGGGGTCAATCACTGCGTTCGCCTGAATGGTGGGCGTCTCGCCCTGCTTTGGCATTTCGCTACAACGACGATGCTGATGAGCCCACTCGCCGAACAATTCATTTACTCAATAACGGTAAGCCGTGGACGCCTGAAGATGTCGGTATTCTTATGGCCGCACTATCGCAACGCCCTAGTAAGGATGCACTGACGCAGGTATTGATGCGCAGCATGTCCAACGTTATACAGCAGCTCTCAATTATGGGTCTGGTTCGCGTTGGCACCGCAGAAGATTCCAGTGAAGCCAAGGTCTGGGTATGTCCAGCGATTCAGTCCAGGATACTATCAAAGATGCGTTATTTCGACGTGCTACCATTGCTGCAAACAGGATGGCTCATTGATGGTATGCAATTAATCGCACCGACCTGGTGGTCTGAAGCTACGCAGATAACCGATCTGGTTCCTGGTTCATGGCCGCTTAAAATCTCCGCAGCCACAGACACCAGCACACCGGTTAGCAATAATGAGCATATGCTTGCTGCCGCAAACTTACTCAAGTCCGTCAATGCCAAACGCCAGGCTATCGCCACTACAGATCCACAACCTGCGCCGAAGACAGATAAACTCACCGAACCAGAGGCGTTAAATCCATCCTCATCTGATGAAAAACGCCAGTCTTCCTCTCCTCGTGAAAAAGGGCGTAACGGTAAGTTGTGGTTCTCGGGCAACTATAAATTCCTGTTCACTTTGCTGGGAGAGCATCATTCACCAGACGTAATAGCTAAAAAGATGGATCGGACGGCTGGTGCGGTCTGCTCTCGTATTCAGCTCATCGGACTAACGCGTTACGTTAAAAGTGACGTCGAGGGTGAAAAAGGCAAAGTCTGTATCGTCAGAGAAGTCTCCATCGACACGCTTCGTAAGCAACCGGACTTTGTTAAAGATCATCTGATAGGGGCAGGTTGGACAGAAAAAGGAAACTTCCTGATATCACCAGACTGGTGGCTCAAATATCCGCACACACTGGGATAACCCAATGAGAGAAGGCAACCATGCGGTTGCCTTTTTAATGTCCATCGCTAATGCCTCGTCAGTAGTGCTCTCCTGACATTAACAGCAATACATCACCGACGATCGGCCCCTCCAGGCAAACCAGTTCCTCCAGCAAAGTTGTGGCTCGCTCATTAAGCGCCAGGTCGCTATGTTTAGCATCTTCATTCATTAGTACTCGGTCATAAACCACGCCATTCAGCGTGATCCCCCTGCTCAATTGAGAAAACTCAGGGTACCCCTTCAGAACACTTTGAACGAATACAGGATCAAGCAACCCCTGCCCATTTGTTTCAGTGACTGCAATGTCGCTTTCGCCGATTCCGGCTCGGATGATCAGTGCCATGAATACCTCTACGTTGATGAGAGCCTCAATTATCTCATGGCTCTTTATGGTGCCCGGTGTTTTTCCCCCTCGTTTCGTCTCCCTTTTCCATGTTTTTGTCAGTGTGCCCGTGGTTAAATTGGGGACTGCCTACGCTGTCTGAAACCGTTAAACGTCAGCTGGGTGAGGAACCCTTTTGACTGGAGAAGATAGATGCCCGAGCTCGATTTATTTGATTTGCTAATGATTGGTGGTGGGGTGGCCTTGCTGGGAGGTCACTATATTTGGTCAAAATTCTTTAAGAAGCCCGAAGATGATGAAAAGGATTACGCTGAACCTCCGGCCATCATGTCTTCCGCCTCTCAAGCAGAGGAAGAAAGCGATCCTAACAAGCGCTACTATTAATAAAAAACCCCGGTAAATCCGGGGTTTTCCATTCCTATGGGTATTGAATTACACGTCAGTCTTTAGTTGCTTCAGTACGCACAGGTTTCTATTGGCGAATCCCGCCAGCACAATTAGTATCACTGCCATCATCAGGAAAACACCTTTCAGTGTTCGTAATACTCCTGCGGTTTTGGCCGACTCCTGATATTTCAACTCAATGGCTGGCTTCGCATTATTCGCAATGTCTGGCTCAAGCCGCTGCGCAAGTTCATACAGACGGTATGCCAATTCGTTTTTCACCGGGCCATAACTCTTCATTATGCGAACACTCAGACCTGCCACTCGGCTCGCCTGATCCAGAAGCTTGTTGCCCTCAGCCTTGTCAAAGGTGTTTTCCGCTGCCACGGTCAGTGCCTGAACCAATGCCTGGCTCATGTTCATCGCTCGACGAGTATCGCCCGCAGCGTAGCCTTGCCGCATATATCCTTCCAATTGCGTAACTGCGTTGTCGTCATTAATCCCCTTCTCCATTGCGTCCTTCAGTATCAAACCTGAATTGGGATTTTCTGTTGTTAGCGCGCGCAGTAGTTCATCGACTTCACCGGTTAAGACGAGTGCCGCTGTTTGAATGATAGGGGCCTTTGGGAGCGTCTTGGGTTCGTCATCCACCAAGACGTTCATGAGAAATGCCGCCCCCATGAACGGCACTGCGAACACCATAACCCAGGCCTCTGCCTGAATCATCGCTACTCCACACACGACCAAGACGACTGCACCTGAAAATGGCACCAAATACGACAGGTAACCTCCCAAGACCCCGCCTATCGTGACAAATTGCCCCTCCTCTATCCCTGCTTCTCCTGCGGCCCCTACAGCAATTGATAGATCAACTGGGTTGATGGTCGCCATAGCGTAGAACGTCTCCAGTTCAAAGTGTTGCATCCAACTGATTAACCAAAACAAACCTGCAAAAAGTAACAGAATGCAGCCCGTCAAAAATAACCGATTACGTTTGTGTTGGATGCGTTTTTCAGTGGTGATAATATCTGGCTCTGCCTTAACCATTACCCCTCCGGTAAGCTGGCGTAAAAATCAGATGGCCGGATAACCCGGCCTGTGAAACTGAGTAATTAATCCGCCAGCTCCAATAGCAGTTCACAGCGCTGCTTCTGCCAGATTTCTGTACGTTCGGACAGGCGAGCGTAGTGCCCTTCGCTCTCGTGTTGGATCCGTTTAATCTCACGCGCTGCTCCGCCGATTGTATTCGAAATGTGTTCCAGTGTTGACTCGTCGTACACAGGACGATGGCCTTGCCGCGCAATACGGATAGAGCTCTCACTCACCAAATCCGCCTGATGTCTCGCCTGGGCATTCACGACATCACCCACGGCCTGCACCAGCTTAGAGCGGTTGTTGCTTTGGGTAGCCTGATCCACCAGCAAGTGGGCACGCTTGGCAGACGGGAGCGTTACGCGCTTTATAGTTTCAAACTGGTCAAGCATATTGAGGTTGTTTCGCTGCATCATGCGGATCATGGTCAAATCCTCAAAGCATTTCTGCTGCGTCATGATGATGTCTACTTTGCGTTTTTTCAGTACGGCCAGCTGGTGGTCGATGTTGCTGACTTCCAGTGCCAGCAAATTATTTTCCGGATCGCTCTTCAATGTCTTGCGGCGCTGTTTCAGCACAGACTCAATATGCTCTGTTGCGAAACCAGCGGCCACGATGTTAATGCCCGACTCATGTACCTCGGCCAGCACTTCCTCATACAAAATGTCGAGGTTATTGTTGTGACCAATGAGATCTGCCTAGATGCTGGTGATATCTTCCGTCAATAAGCTGACTTGATTCTTCACGTTGTCAAAACGGTCATTCGACCGATGAGCCAGTCGAAGTGCGCGTGTCGCGTAGTAACCGACAACGGGGATTTTAAGTAACAGCTGCTGCACCTTGCCTGGCTGTACAGACGTACTGATGTCGCGAGCAAGTTCAACGATTTCATTCAGTCGCTTGCCGTCCTTGCCTTGGTTATAGACGTGAACGTTTTCCAACAGTTTGTCCAGATAGGCACCATCGGGCGATTTACTGCGGCCAAAGTTGTGCGCGCTTTTGGGGTCGCCCAGCACGAGTGAGTTAGCTACGGCAACGACCTGATCACGTTGGTCAGGACTGACGGCAAACTTCTCGGTTTCTTTGGTCAGAATGATTTGGTCAGCGGTGACAGTAATTGTATTGCTCATATCAGCTATCCTTTTTAACGTTATCGTTGAGTTTATTTACCAGTATTCTGAAACGCTGTTCGACTTCAGGATCCAAATCAATGTTGGCCGCGCCACTTCGCAGCTGTTTTATTTGGTGATGCCAGATTGGAATCGCGCTTTTCACCACCGCTTCCAGAAGGTCTACATCAGTTGCGGCAGAGTGCAGCAACATCCCCACCTGAACCTTATTCATCTCTGACGAGGCTTTAGTGACCTCCAAGTTAAGGATGCGTTGGGCTAACCGGGTCAGCCCGTACTCCTGCTGATCTGATAGCACCTCCCCACTTTCACGGCATTCGGTCACATACGCCCGACCTTCTTTGATGTAAGCGTCCAACGCTTCGATGTCACGCGTGTAGATTTGCTCAAGCGCCAGTAAAATATGCACACCTTTGTGCGCCTGCTCCAGTACCAAGAGTGCCTGCACCACCAGCCGATCAACACGACGGCAGTTCATGGTGAACTCAATCATGCGTGTTTCATTTGAACCCGTCAGGGCATCCCAAATTCTCGACAGGAAGCCCGTCTTGTGCTTGAAATACATGTTAGGGTCACAGGCCTCAAGGTGCCTCACCAGCTGTGAAGTTGACTCGCTGATCTTCGTGTCCTCAGCGCCCGCTTTCATGGCTTCTTCCAGCGTCATCTTGTGGCCGTTGAAATCAAGGATGTCATCGGTGTGGGACAGTAATTTAGGACCGAAGCTGACAACCCCTATCGCGTCATTCACAAACTCGGGTAATTGCCGGGCAATCAAGCTGGTGGACATGCGCACTCCTACGTATCAATAGAATCTACCTCCACGCTATCACGGCTATTCTGCTGACAAAGAAAATGAGGTCGATTTTTACCCGAAAAAATAAAACTGTTTTTGTCTCCGTTTTGTCGATGAAAAAACTCAGTCGTCGGTAAGGTGTTAGGTATCCTGTCTGCATCCACAAACAGGGGGAAGCTATGTTCCGATTTGTACCAATGATGATCTTGACTGGCCGCTTACGGCTCAACCGTCTATTCACACTACTGGCTGATGGTGCCGTGTCGGTAGCCTTTTGGTTCAGTCTGTCGGTAAATCTAACCTGGCTTGCTCCGGCTGGGTTGCTGGCACTCTTCTTATTGGCGTTTGCGGTGATCGGGTATCGGAGTTATTACCTGCCTGTCAAAACGTACCAGGTTACCCGTGTTCGCATTGGTCGTGATGACCCGTTCGTTAACTTATCCCTCATGATCATGCATGGTGGTGAAGAAATCGAACATCCACTTACCGTCAAAATGGCGCGAGGTGGCGCGTATCACTTCTACCTGTTGTCCATCTACATGCGCCTGGCTGATTCACTGACGCGTTATGCTCGATCTCTGAAGGAGGCGCGTTCATGAATGGCCTCGGTATTTTATTTATCGTGCTGGTCGCAGTATTGGGTCGAGATGCCATCAAACACCGAAAACCTCAGCCCTGGCTTGTGATCGCCCTTGGCTTGTCGGTTACATTATTTGTCAGTGAGAAGTGGGTAGGCGCAGTCTACAGCGTTCCTACGGGGTCTATGCAGCCCACCTATCAAGTCGGCGACTATGTCACAGCGGTCAGGTTGGGTGGATTGCTGGATGATGGCAGGTTAATGCGCGGTGATGTCGCTGTGTTCAAGGCTCCTTCAGTGCCCCGCACGCTCTATACCAAGCGGGTCATCGGCATTCCCGGTGATGTGATTGAATTTGACACAGGTAAAACCTATCGGGTCAACGGCAAGGTGCTGGGCAAGCAAACCGTAGAAAAAGAAGGTTTCCAAGTCTTCACGGCCAACGATGAACGTTTCGGTAAGTCGTACAACTTTGTGATCGACACGCGCGCTGCCTATGTGCCAACGAAAGGTCACTGGGTTATTCCCGAAGGCTATTATTTTATGGCCGGGGATAATCGTGATCACTCATGGGATAGCCGCTACTGGGAGAATCCACCTGGCACACCAAAGCCATTGCGAGGATTGGTTCCAGTTGACCGCATTGATGCCCGTGTCACTCACACGCTCTTCAATTTCAATCCGTTCAACAGCTACGATGCGCTGGATGCTCAAATGGCTGTGATTCGTCAGGGTGCGAACGGTGCTCATAAATGATGATTGATGCCTTCTACCAGACTCGGTTGCCAGAGGTGGTGGCCGAATTCGCGCGCTGCGTGGATACCTATAACGTATGGCACTCTCAGACGTTGTCGGTCTGTGAGCGTCTTGGCTTCGTCAACTTTTCAGGGCCGGACTTCTGCGTTCCAGATTATTTTTTTCGCTCCCGGTATGAGCATATCCAGAAAGTCACGGGCTTCAAGCTGGTGGATGATGATTCCCTTTTGGCTGAGCCCGAGCATATCCCTTATGCACTGCGGAATGACAACCCCGTAGGTGAGGCAATTTCCCGCGAGCTCATGCAACTGGCCGAGAGTGCTTTGTCTACATTAGGCGTGGACATCAAGCTATATGGGGAGCCAGGCGCAGTGGGGTATCAGCGGGCTATCTGCATGATGTTGGGTATAGATTATCGCGTTACTGCTGGCGCTGTAGTGGGCTTCTCCCAGGTATGGGCAATATCTGACGAAAAAGGCAACTTTTCTCTCGTCTGCTCCGTTCCTGTGAATACCCGTGATGGCACCATGACCTATGAACTGCCGAATATGCCTGAAGGCTGGGTGGACATTACCGCTCAGCAAGTGATCCACCTTTTCAATTACCATAATTCCATCGTTAATAAGGAGTAAACAATGAAATACCTGCCACTCGTGTTAATTCTGGCCCTTGGGGGGTGCGCTAACGTCGAGCTGGGAAAGCAGATGCCTGTGACACCCCAGTCAGCACCAACGCAACAGTCGGTACTGACTATGAAGGCGACAGCGGAGCCGGATGCGCTACAAGTCTTATTTAACGAAGGGCTTGCTGAGGAGGCTCAGTATGATAGCGCGCGATTCATTGAGGGGAGCAACCAGACCATGATTATCGCGTCTGTGCAAAGCGTCCCCTGCCAAATGGTCTTTCGGTTTGTCGAAGCAACAAACGGAGATTTTTGGATGCCCAATCAAATAGCCTGTGATAACCAAAGTGCAATGGCCGGTTACGTACCAGACGGCTCTGTCGGGGCAATTTCATCAGCGGATACTCCAATGATAAACTCGGGATATTCAAATGACTGATCCACTTTATTGAGGTTTATATGGTTTTGCGAGTCGTGAACTATGTTTTGATGTTTATGATAGCCGGTGTTTATGCCCTGGCAGTTTATGCCAGCAAAAATGAGACCGAGCTATTCCACATCATTGGTGTCGGGAACTTTGCGCTCTTTTGCGCAGTTATTTTTTTGTTGGCCCGGAAAGAGATTTACTACATCTGGGCAGCGTATACCTTATCGCTGGTGGTTTACTATGCAGTGATTTCGCCATACATCCCCCTCATCCCGGAAATTATAGTTTACGGCACGCCATCCATTGTGGGTCTAATTGCCGTCTACGACATCGTGATCCTAAACTCTAATGAACTTTCGGTGAGAGTAAAGGCTCGCCGAACTTGGCCTAAAAAACGCTAATAGGTGCAGTAAATGTCGAAAGGAAAGAAACGTCAGGTTACACCCGAAAAGGCAATGAGGATCCGCTTCTATGGCGTTTCGGGCCTGATTATTGTGCTCAATACGATGTTTGTGGGTAACACCAAAATTCAGCTGATTTCCTTGCTGCTAACGTTGTCTATTTTCCTGCTCTTCACGCTTTCTGGGCGAGTCGTTGTCGGAATCTGGTTCAAAAAAGAAAACTGGCGCACCCTAAACGCCCCTCAAGCCACATTGTTATTTCGTGCCTATGTGGGGCTCCCCCTCGCGGCTATCGCCATGCTTCTTTATGCGTATGGCTACCAAGGGGCTATTAGCCAAGCGATGGTGGAAGTTCTATTCCCTCCTGGTGAGAAAGTCGAAGACAAGATGATCTCAGTGATGAATCTGTTGCAAGCCAAGCTACCGTTGTTGGTTGGCGCATTCCTGTTTTACACCGCGTTGTGCTTCTTGGTCGGAACGGCTGTTAAGTATCTTCAGCTATCAGCTTCAGGTCGTGCACTGGGCAAGTTGAAAGGCGTCGTTAATGCGCGTCAGGTATTGGATCGAATGACGTGGGATCAGTTCGAGAAAGTGATTTGCAAGTTCTTCGAAACCAGAGGCTATCGCGCTCGTGTCAGCAAAGCAGGTGCTGATGGGGGGTGGATGTGGAATTGCAAGGTTTCGGTCATCGGGAGATGGTTCAGTGTAAACATTGGAAGACCAACCGCGTTGGTGTGGCAATCGTTCGTGAGATCTACGGTGTGGTACTGGCAGATGGTTTTCATCGTGGGTTCATTATCACATCAGGCCTGTTCACCGATGAGGCGTGGAAGTTTGCTCTGCGTGAAAACGTGAAAGGGAAAGTAATTTTACTTGATGGTTCTCAGCTGATTGAGATGATCAAGGGCAACGGTGACCTTGAGCAAGAAGACCCTAAACCGTCCGCAGCCACGCAGTCCATAGATGCTAAAGAGCCGCTGTGCCCAGTATGCGGTGGAAAGATGGTTCTGCGTAAATCAGGTAAGTCAGCCTTTTTCGGTTGTTCGCTGTACCCAGATTGTCGCGGTACACGCGAACTTTAATGCTCCCTTACTCCAGTCTTCCAAGAGCGCCGTTAATCGGCGTTCTTTTTTCATCTTGACTTCTCATCCAAAAAAGGAGAGCAAAACGTTGGCCTTTTCGCCCTTCGAAATTTCGATGGCGGAAACAATGTCGCTATAATCACCAGGCAATCCAATCTAGCGATGAGGGTAACATCGTTAGTCATGGCTCCGTTATGCGGGGCTGGTTTAAGAGGCTGAACTGCGACGGGTAAACATAACGAACGTTGCGGATATCGGTAATGTGCATGAATGAATTCGAGGGGAAACAGATGACTGACAAACGCGGCACTGGCGCAGAATACGGTCAGGAATTATTACGTGAACGCTCTGCGGAAGCGGGCACGCCAGAACCAACCAAGAAAGCGTCGAAGAAAACGATACTTTCAGTGATCGTCGCGGCAGTTATCGCAGGGGGTGCGATGGCAGCTGTTATTTTAACGAGCGATAAAACTCCGGCTGAAAAGGTCGAAGCACTATCAGTTGAAATCAGTAACAACGGTGTCGCACTGACGGATAGTGTCAAGGCGGATATTGAAAATAGCAGCACTCAATCCACTGAACCTTTGGTATCTGGTACGAATGAAGTCGCAGCAGAAGCTGATAAAGCGCCAGCGGCTCCTGTGCTGGAAATTGCTCAACTGAAGAAAGACAGTGCGCCAGAAACTCACGCGCCGGTTGTCGTTGAAACAAAACCTTCGAAAGCGCCAACAGCGGAAGTTATGCCAGCTGAAGAAGTCGTTAAGAGTGTTCAGTCAGCACCTGAGTCGGCTGAAAGTGCCCGTGAATACGATCCTGCCAAGTTCGGTATCACCGAAAATGAAACTCCTGTGGTCGAATCTGCCCCATCCCAAGCTGCGGATGTAAATGCTGCGCCGATGATTGAGTCGGCAAAAGTTGCTCATGAACCGATCCTGGTGGCTACCGCACCTAAGCCAGAAGTTGTTGAGCCAACACGTTCGGCTCTTCCTGAGCCTGAGCCGATCCGTATGGAGCGTGTTGAGCTCCCTGCCACCAATCAATTCACTCAAACCTTAACGATGACAGGTTCAGATCTGAACTACACCGGTTCAGCGCTAAAGGTTGAGTACAAAGCCCAACAACAGGATACGATTTACCTCTACAGTACCTTTGCAGCGAAAATTTTCCTTCTGCCTACGGATAAAGGCGAGGACATCAGCGCCTATTTGTCTGACGAAAAAGGCTGGCAATTAAAACTGCTCCCAGGCGGTATCCTTCGCGTTCAGCGTAGTGACAATAAAGCGGCTTGGTCGCAAGCAACAGACCTATTTATCGTTGCTGGTAAACGGACATACTCGCTTATTCTGCAAGGGGTGGGTGATCCGAGCCAAAGAACAGACTCCCTTCGTTACACCACGGTGGAGCCAGAGCAAAAAGCAAAACCGAAAGCAAAAAAATAAGACCAATGGGACAGGCGTATCCTTGATACGCCTTTTTATCGGAGCGAATATGATAAGCCCACTTATCGACGGGATCCGTCTCATTTCAACGAGCTATTGCATTGATATACCTCACGCACATTGGACGTCCGAACACTCCTACCTCGTGTGTCGAGCCCTTCTGCAAAGGGGGATCTTCGGTGGTAAAGCAATGCTAGGTACTCGGCTAACGCGTCATAAAGACGCTGTTAACGAGGGTGACCACGGTGTTTTCTCTGTATCTCATACGCAATATGGCTGGCTGGTGTTGGAGGATGGAACCATTCTTGATCCGGTAGGTAGCCTACAAAACACCGATGCACGAGGTGAGCCGCAATACCGCATAGAGTATGATACAGCCTGTTATATTGACGGCATCGACCCCGTAACTTGTGACCGCAGTGAATTACCGCAGCACTTCCCAGGGGATGAAATCTATCGGGTTAAGCGTGGTGTTATGCGTGAAATCTGTTCTCGTGCGCTGGGTTATACATTGCAAGTTGAAGGCCTGACAATGGCGGAAGTGGTGTATATTCTAAACCAGCCGCTGAACGTGTTTGGTGGGCACTCTCGCATGCTTTACGAGCATTTTATGGGGCTGGGTCTTAGTCGGATCATGCCTATCACAAAGGTGAATGTCATCAATCCGGCGCTGGCTAGAAAGCTCTGGCAGGCATTCTTTGTCGATACGGACGAATCCGGTCTGTATGCCATTTTAAAATAAGTCCAAAGCCACTTTAACTTAAGTGGCTATTAGTTCCCGCACTCAATTAACTCCCCCTTTATCACCACGCACCTTTTTATCAGACAATAGATGAATTGCTTACGATTGCTGTATTAGACTATTTCAAAAGTTGAATACCATGAATAATATAGTAACAATGAATTAATCAACGCAGACTTTTGTGAGTGTGCAAACAAGGAATTTGTATGCGTTTTATAACGTCGATTATCTACCTCAGTCTGGGTTTGGTTTCTTTTCCATCAATGGCAATTGATGGTATTGATGATGATGGCACGATGCCCGCCACTTATTCGGGGGATTTGTTTCAATGTCGCCTAGAGTTAATTAAGTTAATCGCCAGTAGTAACCATGCACTAATTCAATCGGAACGTGTCACTTCAGATAAGCTGGATATTTTCATCGAAAACCGCGAGGGAGATGAACTGATGATTCAGCTTTCTGATAAAAGCCAAAAACCATCCAATGAATCCCCTGGCGCAGGCCAATTGGGGTGGGTTTCATACGACCTGAAAAAAAATCGATTGCAGTCGATGAGTACAGAGGAAACTTTAACTTTCAGTCCTGCTCAAGGCCAAAGATTACAGTCATGCCTCAGAAAAGAGGAAGAATGTCATCAAATTCTGAACACTATCCGGCTTGAAGCCTTCATCCCGCAGTCACCAAAATGTCGTGTAATCGGAAAAGGAAGAGCCTATTTTCACGCAGCTCCGACAGAGCAATGCCGTAACAATAATTGGTTTGTGGTTCCCGGCGATATTCTTCAGGTCAATGGAATGAGAGCGACAAAACCAATTGGTGGAGATAATAATGGTTGGTTATTGGTTGCGTATGGTGATGCAAATGGCTGGGTGAATATAAATAGATTGGAGCCTGTAGATGAGCCGGCGGAGTAAACGCCGGTCATCATTAAGCGGAAAACTTAATAGTTCATGACTGGCACCGTTCCATCACTCCAGCGTCGTTCCCAGTGTTCCAGGTAGACTTCCGCCACTTCTGGTAGGTTGTACAATACAATGGCATTTTCGCTGTTCCTGCTATTCGCACTGGCGCTATAGTTGAATGACCCTGTTTCTACAGTCTTCCTGTCTACCACTATAAACTTGTCGTGCATGATGGCATAGCGACCATTAGTTCGAATTGGGATCTTAGCGAGTTGCACGGTGTTCATGGCAGAAAGCGAATGCTTACTTTTGTTGCCCTTTTCATCCACCACGATTTTAACGTCTACACCGCGTTTCTTTGCTGCCACAAGCTCTTTCACGATCTCCGGAGAAGTAAAAGAGTATGCAGCCAGGCGAAGCTCTGTCTTGGCGAGGCGGATAGTATTGATGATTGCTTTCTGGGCAGAGCCTTCTGGAGAAAATCCAATGACAATTTTTGTCTCATTGTTGATCTGCGCCCCCTTCTCTGTGCGCGGATCACTTTGCTGGGTTTGAGCGTTATCACTACCCAACTTACTAAGGAGGTCGTCAAACTTAAAAGCAGAGGCACTTTGCGCTGAAAATGCGAGGGAGAAAGCCAGCGAACTGACCAATAGCGTTTTCTTCATAGTCATTGGGTCACCATTAGAGAAGTTTGTATTACCGATGACCATTACAACACAAGAAAAACCAGTGACAAAACGTTTATCCATGCGATTTGTTCACCATTTCACCCAGTACATAAAACGCACTAACCTCTGTTTTTATCGACTTAATCCTACTATTTTCATTTTTGCATCAAAATGTCACCTTATTTAAGCGTTCAATGGGCTTTTTTGTCCGGCTTTTTTGATGAAACAGGAATACGGTATCTGTATATTTATATCCGTTCCCTGCTGAAACCCGTTAAATAGTCAGGTGAACATCCAAAACGTAACTTTAACCAAAGAAAGGATGTTAACGATGAAAACCATCTCCGCCCGTAACCTGAAATCTGTCCTGGCTGCTTCCGCTGTTCTGGCCTTGGGCGTGACCGCCATCTACGCAAAAGGCACCGAACAAACTGGTTTCAGTGATGTGTGGAAGACCATCACTGAATACATGCAGGGCTCTCTGGGTCGCGTGCTGGTCGGTCTGATCGTAATCGTCGGTGTTGCCGCTGCGGTTGTTCGCCAGTCTCTGATGACCTTCGCTGTTGCGGTTGGTGCGGCTATCGGCCTGTACTACGCGCCAGACATCATCGACGGCATGATGACCTCCACCAGCGCTGTTACCACTGCACTGCCAGTTGGCATCTAAGTTGCCTGCTTCGGCCAGAATCAAGAAAACCCAGCTTCGGCTGGGTTTTTGTTATTTGCGTACTCTATATTAAATTCATCTCAATATAGTTATTTATGTCACTTTTGTTCGAACACCTCGGCAATAACATTGACTACGGCTCTGACTCGTGCGGTTTGTGCTGAGTCAGTATGCATGACTAGCCACACTTCGTAATTTTTCTTTCTTTTCTTTTCCGGCCACAGTCGAATCAGCTCAGGATAAAGAGTTGCCTGATAGTCAGGCAACTCACCCAAGGCCAGGCCAGAACAAATAAAAGTGGAAAACATAAAACTGGAGTCTAGTTCGGCTGCTATTTTTGCCTCTTTACGCGACTCGCCAACGAGTGTTGCACCCTGCCTGCTAGTGATCCCCTTCTGATAGATGGCAACTTCATGACCTGCGAAGTGCGTTCCAACCACAGGCATTCCATACTTATCTAGATATTCCTGAGTAGCATATAACCCTACTTCCCATTCAGTGAGTCTTCGAACGATCAAGTCACCCTGTTCTGGTCGAAGCGTTCTTACGGCAATATCTGCTTCACGTCGCGAAAGGTCTAAAATACGGGTCGAGGTTTTGACGCTCACTCTGATGTTCGGATATTTCTCTCGCAGGATTTTCAGTGCCGGTAAAATGAAGTCCACGGCCAATGTGTCGGTTGTAGCGAGAACGACATCACCACAAAGCTCACTATTAACTCCTTCGCTCAGGCGCTTAAATGAAACTGCATCTCGCTCCATCCTCTCTGCACTATCCAGGGCATTAATTCCTGCTGGAGTGAGGATGTATCCGTCTTGAGTGCGCAAGAAAAGTTTGCAGTCCAATGTTTTTTCGAGGTTATTCAGCCGCCTAGTTACCGTAGTTTGATCCATTGTTAAACGTTGTGCAGCATCCCTTATTGCCCCAGTCCGGTATATAGCTAAAAAGACTCGGATATCATCCCAAATCATTACTCCCTCCGATGGCAATGCAAATTTGCAACTTGCACCTGCATTTTTGCATTATCCATTAAGGAGGTAAACAAAAAGGAGGCCGCTTTGTAATGGCCTCCTCTTATTTATTTGGGGGTGTCGCGTTAAATCAGCTGCCCTACCCACAAGAAATACCATAGAGAAGCGTAGCCGAGTACCCATGCCCCAACCAATGCACGAAAGCGGCGTTGGTACGCACTGCGCGTTTTATGCTTAAACATCTGCTGAGCCACAATGCAACCCGGCCAACCACCCAGAAAAGCCAACGCATCAAGTGTAAGTTCCTCGACTCGCGGGCCTCGTTCAATCGCCTGCTGCTTATCCTTACGATACACGTAAATCGAAATGAGGCTCCAAGCAGTCATCCACAGGACCGTGTATGCGTAAAACATTATTTATTCCTCTCATCTATGTGGGTAGTGAGGTAATCCCTAAGATTGGTCAGGGCCAGCGTTGTGCGGTCTTCCACTTCTTCCGCTGTATTAAAGAACTTAGCCAATTTTCGATTTGCCTTCCTGAGCGCTTTCGCTGTTTTGTCCTGCTGTGCTTGGAAAGAGTCACTGCGCTGCCCGTCAAGGCTTTTAATGGAAAGTTCGCTTAACTGCGTTGTGGCATCTTGTACCGCCTTTTGCAATTGCTTTTTCTTTTGTGCCTGCCTGTCGGAATCACGAAGTGCTCGAGTGCTCTTCATATACAGTGCCCGCATATTTTTCACGAAGCACTCAGGGCTTATCAATTCTGCATTAAGTGGTTCTTGGTCGGAATCTTTCATTGATATTTTGCCTATTGTATCGGAGATTTCTAAACCGGTAACGACTACCGTATTTAGTATTAAAATACCCCCTAATTTATAGCTTCTATGAGACACCGAACAAACCAATTAGTCAGCTTTTTTTGTCCCCGATCTGGCCTCCTTTTCGGTGCCTTCTGTGTTGCAAAAATCGTATGATTTACGTCTATTTCAACCGACAGGAAGCCTCATGGCAGCAACTGATGAGCAACAGAAAATCATTGACTATAAGGCAGAGCCTGGGTCGATGGTTTGCGTGCAAGCCTACGCGGGGTCAGGCAAAACTTTCACACTGAAGGTCTATGCGGATACCCACAAAGACAAAAAGATGCTTTATTTGGTTTTCAACAAGTCTATCCGGGAAGAGGCCGAGAAGAAATTTCCAAAAAACGTGGACTGCAAAACCTCGCACGCACTGGCCGCTGCCCGCTTTAAGCACTATCGTCATAAGACCAAACTGAACATTCAGGTAAAGGAATATCGAGACCTGATGGGGGAAGAGGACTGGCGCGTGGTGAAGCTGGCAATTAATGGTTTGTCGCACTTTATGAACTCGGCGGACTATGAAATCAATACTTCACACGTTTTAAAGGATATTGGTAACATAGATAAAATCCCACCCTCCCGCGTGGATGCTGCTCTGCGTGCCGCTCGCCGGATCTGGAAGCAACAAATTGACCAGGAGTCTGATGTTCCCTGCACGAACAACACGCTGCTGAAGCTCTACCAAATGTCGAACCCGGCTCTTGATGCAGCCTACGATATTATCCTGTTCGACGAGGCGCAGGATGCCAACCCTGTAACGCTTGATATTGTTCTCAATAACAAGTGCGCGAAATTATTTGTCGGCGATAAACACCAAATGATCAACCGGTGGAGAGGTGCTGAAAATGCTCTCGGCGTCGTAGAAGAAAAAGGCGCGTCCGTACTTAGGCTGACAAAATCCTTCCGGTTTGGTCCGATGGTTGCGGCGCTTGCCAACGTCGTGCTGTCTATGATTGGGGAAACGTACCCACTGGTCGGTCTGGGAAAATTGGATGAAGTGTGCCCTCCGGAAGAAATTGCCAAGCAAGGTTTCCATGCCGTTATCTCGCGAACTTATATGGGCGTCATCTCTTCAGCATATGAAGCAATCCTGATGGGTAAGCGCGTGATGTGGAACGGCGGTATTGGAAAGTATAACCTGGGTGAATTACTTGATCTTCATGCCATGAAGACGAGCAACTATGAGGCGATTAAAAACCCACGAGTGCTGACCGATTATGGCAACTGGGCTAACTTTCAAGAAATCGCTGAGACCACGAAAGACACCAACATGACGCGCGCTATCCGACTCATGGATAACTATGTTGATATTCCTGGCATGGTGGACACTATGAGGCTGAACGAAGCCAGAAGCCACAAAGATGCAGATCTGATTATCACCACGGCTCACACTTCGAAAGGAATGGAATGGGATAACGTTATCTTGAACGATGATTTCCCAAGCATCATTGAGGCGCTGATGATGAAGAAGTCGAAGCAGAGCATTATTGATGAGATGAACCTGCTGTATGTCGCAGTTACACGCACCCAGAGCCGTATCAACATCAACGGTTCAATGTTGGAATTGCTCGAACAGTATAATCATCGGCGTGAGCGAAATGAGTCGATTGTCATTGTGTAAAGAAGGCCCTTCAGGGGCCTTTTCTATATTCGATTCAATGATATTATCGCCTTAACAAATTTTACAAGGATGCTGTGTATGGCTAGCTGGGATGAAATGTTCAAGTCACATGAGTGGAATCATTGCTTACCATGAAGGAGCACCTGCATCGCTACACATAATAAGCATTAATAACGACCCGTTAATGGATCTCCTTTACATGAAGTTCTTTAATTCCCCTTCTTTGAGAACAAAAATCCTAAGGCATGGGATGTTATCATAAAAAAACAGCGCTAGGCTGGCTTTGATACAACAAATGGCAATCACTGGCAGGCGTAGCTCTCTTTGTCAGGACTATCATTCTTAGCCTGTGCATGTGCCGTTGTTTCCACATCCAGATTCTCGCCCGCAAATTGATTTTCCATCTTTTTGCTGAGTTCATGCAGCGACTCTTTGATATCGCATTTTTTAGCATTAAGACCATCAACCCCACGTTCCCATAACGGTTTCAACTGTTCCCCATTCTTGTCACCGCTTGCCAGGCTCTTTAATGCCTGGATCTGATCTGATTCGCTAGATTTTTCGGTGGCCTGAACCGCTGTCGAGACGCTGAGTGCAATCAGCAACGCCGGAATTAAAAATAAACTTTTTTGCATAATATTCTCTGTGCTGGATAGTAGGATTGCCCGGACAAGCCGGGCTTCAGGTTTTATTTTTTAGCAGGTGCGGCAGCTGGTGCTTTTTCAGACTCGCCTTTCACCATGCGCTCAATGACTTCAACAAAGCCTGCGAACGGTCGAGCACCGACAATGCTTTCACGTTCACCCGTTTTGTTATCGATGACTAGGGTAGTCGGTGTCCCGTTTACACCATCTTTCATACCTGCATCCATATCACGCTTAATGCGCTGAATGATGTTCGGATCCTGCATACAGGTATCAAACGCGGCTTTATCCAGCTCAAACAACGCCGGGATACCTGCACTGTCTTCAAAACCTTTGCCATTGCCCTGCGTGTGTTCGAACCAGTAGTTGGTCGCACCCCAGAAGCCCTTTGGTCCCTTCTGCTCTGCCACACACTCTGCTGTCATGGCTGCTTTGGTTGCCATCGGCTCGTGGAAAGCCAGGTTGAAGTGACGCCACTCCCAGTTCACCGCACCATTGTTGGCCGTATCGACCAGATATTTCGGTGTTTTATGGAACTGCTTGCAGAACGGGCATTCCAGATCTTCGTAGTTCACCAGCGTGAAGCGTGCATCCGGGTTACCGTAAATATAGCGCCCATCTTTGTTCACACTCACCTGCTCCCAGCCTTTATAAAGCTCAGCTCGCTTCTCGGCCAGTTTATCTTCTTCCATACCTGCCAGCGCCGCTTTGACCGCTGATTTCACGTCACCACCTTCACCGCCCGCAACACCACCGGTTTTCGCTAACTGCGCAAAGTGTCCCTCAACACTTGCGTACAAGCTTTTTCCGTTGTTTTCGACCTGCACCACCTGCGCTTGAAGGCTGTTCAGTTTGGTCTTGATATCGCTCGTTTGCACGGCAGTGTAGACACTGGCACCCGTTGCAACTGCAATCATCACGCCAATAGCAATAGGACCGATGATTTGAACTTTCTTGACTTGCTTGGACATCGTTTTCTTACCCCACTTAAGAATTAGTAGTCACTTAAAATTTGGTGAATTGGTTATCGACATACATTTTCAGTCGATACTGGCGCAGTTCTTCTGGCTCACCTCGGGTCAGCACGTCAATCTCATGCTGACTTAATCGGTAACCTGGTGTAGAGCAGTAACGCTCTTTAATTTGCAGGTACTCACCCCGCTTGGCGGTCTGCTTGCTGTTCGGCAGCATGAAAGAGTTTTCATCGCAGAATCTAGGTGACTGCGTAAACGTCCCGCGCGGGCCATTGGCATAGGCCGTACTGGATACGCTGGTGAGCAAAATCTGGGTATCCAGATCACGAGCAACATAGCGTTTACCTGTCTGATCATGTACCGCATACGGGCTCACCAGCGTGTGCTGATAGCCTGGATGGCGCAGTGCCGCACCGCCACGTTCTGTACTGTAGTAGGACTCTGAAAACTCATAGCCCTCTGGATAAGTCGCCTTGACCACAGTCACCTGCGTTTCATCAACGTAAGTACGTTCTGGGGCCGTTGGTTTGTCAGCGGCACACCCGGTCAAGGTGGCAATGACTAAAGTTGCCAACAAGGGCAATGCGAAACGATTACGGGTTTTCATCACTTCTTCTCCGGTTAGAAAGCACAGTCATTATCCTTTTTTTTAATTTCTCCAGTTACCGTTTTAGGCGACAAAACGGGGGCCTTTTCGTTCCAGCCTGCACCCCGTCATGGGTTATCGTACTTGCACTACAACGGAGAGCTTTAAATGCTGAAGATCATCAAAACGCTGTTTGGCAAAAAAAATGAGGAACAGGAAGAGATTAACATCCCTCTGGAGACCCTCGAAGAAATCGACTCTATGCGCGACGGCGTGGATTCAATGGTTGTGCGTGGAGACATCTTGCGTTACCCGCCTGCCGAAATTGGTTTCCCTGCACTGATTCCGGGTAACTACATTCTGCGTGAAAAACAAACTGACATGATCCAGGCCATTAAACGCGAGCTCAATATTCGTGATAGCGAATTTGACCAGTTGATGATGCCGATGCTTGATAGCTTTGCGAATTTCGTACAGCTGTTCCCCGCATCCGAACACCACCACCACCGGGCACAAAGTGGCCTGATGCGCCATTCGCTAGAAGTGTGCTTCCAGTCCATTCGTAAAGCCAAAAACATTGAATTCGATTCGATGGAAATGCCTGTGGTGAAATCTAGCCGAATGTTGGCCTGGCGTCTTGCAATTGCAACCGCTGGCCTGCTGCATGACATTGGTAAGCCATTTACCGATTACGAGGTCTGGGACAAGTCAGGTACCTATCACTGGCCTCCGGGTCGAACCCCTATTCATGAATGGGCTAAAGCCAATAAAATTGAACGTTATTTCCTAGTCTGGAAGAGCTCGCGGCACCAACAACACCACTCAAGCACCACGGCTATGATGATGATGATCGTGCCGCAAATCCTGCATGAGTTCCTGCTGAGCGAAGGTAACGACATCTATAACGAGCTGACTCGGGCTATGGCAGTGAGTACCGTTAGACTGGATGCCACCGACGAAACGGCATCCGAAATGAAAAACAAGATCCTGAAGATTGTGAAGGAGTCTGACGTTATTTCTGTCCGTCACGATCTGCAACGTTACGGCGGTGACGCGGTTCGTGCAACACAGTCGGGTGTGCCTGCTGTCCAACGTATTGTGGATGCCATGCGCCACCTATTAAAGAAAGGTGTTTGGCAACCCAACAAGCCTGGTAACCCAATTTGGGTAACCACCTACGGCGTGTTTATCGTTTGGGGTACGGCAGTCAAAGACATCACCAACACCGTGAAGAAATCCGGTGCAGTGATCCCTCAATCGGCCAACAGCCTAGCTGATCTGATGATGAGCTATAAGCTGTGCATTCCGAACGTAAACAAAAACGAAGATACCGCGTATTGGCGCATTGCCCCCCACATCATGAATGACCGAGATTCGCGCAACAGCAAAGAGCCGAAAGTGGCGTTGAGTTGCCTGCGTCTTATCTCTCCGGACGTCCTGTTTGTGGACACAATGGAGCCACTGCCTATTTCCTCCCGCATTCGAATTGAGAGCGAGTGGCGTGAGTTTCAAACCAGTAAAGGGAAAAATATCCCTGTACTGAAAGAAAGCCGCCCTTACGTGGGCAATAAAGTACCGCGCGAAAACAGCATTCCGGCTGACGTCGATCCTGAAATCCTCAAGGGAGGTACACTACTGCCGGATGAGAATGACAGCCCATTGGAAAATATGTTTGGTGCCTCTAACCCTGTAACTCCGGACAACGCCCACCAGCTGCTGCATCACCTGAAACTGCTGTCTGATGCGGACTATGAAAAGGTCAATGCACGACAGGATGCGAAAGCCAAAGCCCAAGCAGAGCTGGCTAATCTAAAGCCAGGGGAAGCCTTCCAGGCTCCATCCGTACCGGTTGAGCAGAGTCAGCCTATTAAGGTGCCGTCACGCGAACTGAAAAAAAACAAGGTTGAACCGCAACAGCTGAGCCTCAAAGACGTATTGAGCAAGCAAGGTTCTGATGACGAAACTCCGTCCCCAATTACAACGATGGTGCATTATCAAGAGCCTGAGTTTGACCGTGAAACGCTATCTTTATGGGAGACCCTGAAGTACCACGCAGTCACGGATGACTATCAGAATGACGAGCGCAACTTAATGGAAGCCAAACCGGATATTGATCCGATGGCCGAAGCGCGCGCTCAAATCCAACGTGTTCAGGATGAAGTGGATAACGGCAATTTTGAACCGGCTCAGGATAACGATTTTGGCTACGACAAGAACAACGCGGCTGCATTCGGTGTCGAGCAGTTGACCTCTTTGCATCAAGATCAGAGCCCAATTTTCCGTAGCGCGCCCGATCTCGCCAAGGACAAACTGGCCTCCTATGTTGCAGCAAACTCTTCAAGCCTTTTCCATGAAAGCGGCCACTGCTGCATTATTCTTGAAAACGGGGTTGAAGACTCCCTCTTTGAGCCAATGCGGGATGCAGACTGGATCTGGTATCCGTTTATGGAAGCCCCTTGTGAGTATTACACCCACCGTTCACAAATGTGTTTCTACCTGCGTAAAGAGCTTAACGCTGACATCGACCAGCTTTCTGGTAACCGCTATCGCTCAAATCTGAGTCCGTTCGATTTGTCAGACGTCAGTGTCGATATGACAGAAGTCTATCGCGCCATCGCTACCAAGGGGGCCAATAAAGCCGCATTCAATGGTGACCCAGTAATCGCCTTGTCCTCACTGCAAAAGCGACGTATCGCGCAGGACCTAAATATTAACGCCAATCAGTTTCAGCAAGTGCTGATTGATAATTTCGACTATGTGACACGTACCGGTGTCGATTACATCCTCGTGAACAGCAACATTCAAAATTTCATGGTGAACGATAATGAGTGAGTGGAGTTATAACATGCGTTGGCGTCCCAACTTTGAGGCGCTGGAAATCGCCGGTTGGGGTGTGGGGATTGCTGCCTCACTGGCAGTCAACGCTGCATTCAATATGCCTTCTGTACCATGCTACTTAGCGGTTGCGGTTCAAGCAGCCTATGCAGTTCGCTCCGTGCCTTCTGCGTGGGATATTTACAAACACAAGAGTCGCTTGAAGCGCAAGCCTAACGTCCTGAAAATGGATCTCGAAGCCGTTATCGACGTAATGATGAAGTTTCCCGATTGCTATCTGCTGGGACGCGGATTTGAGTGGCGTCAACCCGAAGGCCAGTTAGCTTCCGAACTCGTCAAGCGCGACCTTAAAAAGTTCGTGAGCAAAGTGCCTGAAAACTTCATGGGCCTTGGCTGGATACATGCGCTGGGCGAATCTGAAGAATGGATCCGTGTTGCTGAAGACCTGTTGTCATTGCACACTCTGGTGACCGGGACAACTGGCTCTGGTAAAACAACCTATTATAAGTTGCTTATCCTTCAGGCAGCGCTCAAGAAGCAACCCCTCATCCTCATCGATCCGAAAAACGATGAAGAGTTGGCTGACTGGATGAACATGTGCCTACGGCTGGTGAACCGGGAAGATAAATTCAACTATATGTCACTGGCGCACCCCGAGAAATCCGCCCGTATTTCACCTATCACGAACTACACCCGCGCCGGGGAAGTGGCGAACCGCATAACCTCCGTCATTCAGCGCGCCGATGGCACCAGTGATCCCTTCGTGTCATTCGGTATCATGTCCTTGACCACGGTTGTTGAGCTGATGAAAGTCTGCGAAATAAAGCCAACGCTCAAGAACGTGAAAACCCAGTTGGGATCTGACGTTTCTTCCCTGGCCGATCTCATCATTAAGTCAGTGACCAAAATTGGCCGTCAGGTGTTGGGCGAGGATGATTTTGACCGAATCTTCGCCATGCGCATGGATCGCTATGCAAACAAGGCGAAGGGGCCAAAGGAAATCGCCGATATCTGTGCGGAAATCTACCGCAACGATATCAAGGCAAACCGCAGTTTTCCCAGCATTGAAGCCGGTCTGGATATGCTCGGTCACCAACGAGAGCACTTCCAGAAGATGATCTTGAACGTTATGCCTATCCTGAGTCAGCTGACTCAGGGTTTTATGGCCGAATTGCTTTCCCCGGACAGTGATGACGAGTCACAACTGAATGACTTCCGCCCTATCTCCAACGTGCGAGACATCATCACGACTGGCGGCATGCTGTACATGGGGCTGGATTCCTTGGCGGATGGTGAAACTGGTTCGGCAGTGGGTTCCATCTTTTTGTCTGACATCACCAGTGTGTCGGCGGACGTGTACAACTTCATGAAGCCCCGAGGCGATGACCTGGCTCCAGTAATGGTGCTGATCGACGAGGCCGCTGAAGTTATCAACGATCAGGTGATCAAGATGCTGAACAAAACCCGTGGTGCGGGCTTCCGCCTCTTCATCTCATCTCAGTCCACCAGTGACTTTGAAGCACGCCTGGGCTCTGAAGCGAAGATGAAACAAATCATCACCAATACCAACCACTTTACCGCGTTGCGTACACCGGATCCCGATGCACAAGAAGCGGTAATGAAGCGTGTGCCGATGACTAAGTTCAAATACGTGATGCGCGGACACGGGTCTAGCGCGGGTGCTGACCCGGAGATGATCACCGGCTCGGTCAGTGAGCGCATCATGGAAGAGGAAGGTGAGCTGTTCCCATCCCCATTGTTGGGCTGGCTACCGAACCTTGAATTCATGGCAATTAATCAGGCGAACAAAATCGTCAAAGGTAAGGTGCCGATTATCATTTCACCTAAGGGGGATAAGGCCTTCAATCAGGCCAGCAAGAAGGCCTTGAAATTCCTGAAGCTATACGAGAAAAAAGTCCGAGGTGAAAAGTCGCGTATTCGTGTTGGGGGTAAAAAATGATGAACAAGATGAAAACCTATTTTTTGCGAAAGGAAGACTGTAACGCCTATGACAGCTTAACGCTGATCTGGCCGTGTGTAGAGCCAATCACCCAAACACTAATTTCATTGTTGCCATGTGACCTGACAAAAGGACGGGTGGCGGATGCCGTGCAATCTTCGGTCACAGCTTATAACCAACAGACCGATTGCCCACTGAATGATTGGGAACGTCTAGCGGTTTACTTCATTACGCTGGCAAATTTCGTCACCGAACATCTCGGCGGGAAAATGGGGTTCACAGAGCTGGCGACCACCAGCAAGCTGCCCCGCAGGCTGAACAGCGAGCTCATTAATGCGGTGGCCGACAAACTCGCATTAAGGATTTTACATGCTTGATCAATTGACTGAAGAAAAGTGGCCCCAGACGATAAAGATGATCATTATCTTCAGTACGGCGGTACTGTTCGTCATTTCCATGTTCTTCCCGGCCTCGTATTTTTACGAGAACGTGAAGAAAGAAGTCGCCTGGGGCCAGAGACTGATCGGTGATTCGGACTTCACACCTGTGATCTCTGACGTTAACCAGAACTACCGCTCGTTTTTTGTCGATACCGGTGTGGATGGTTTTTTGAGGGATTTCTATGAACTTGATGCGAATGATATGGCAAACAAAGGTGGGCCCCTTTATCTGTTCGCGTCTATCTTTCGTAACATGGCCGAAAACCTGAATTACTGGTTTTATATGATCGTGTATCGCTTAACACTGAACATCTACTGGATGCCGTATATGCTGGTGGTCACGCTGCCCTCCATCTTTGCCGGTATCATGCGATGGAACGCCAAGCGATACACCTTTGCCTATTCATCTCCTTTCCTTAACCGCCGCAGCATGGTGCTGATCGGTTGGGGGGTTTACAGTATCTTGCTGTCTCTGTTCGTCCCCCTTCCAGTACCGCCAATGATAGGGGCGCTCATCATGATTGTGATGATCCCGATAGGTAGTTCGCTGCTCATTAGTAACCTGCCAAAACGTATCTAAATTCCTACCCCGAAAAGCGCCGCGTTTTGCGGTGCTTTTCATTATCCGCACCAAAACCTGAATGGTAAATTATCCCCCGAGGTGAACTATGTCTGAAATGAAGCACATTGTGTTATCCGGCGTCTTATGTCTCGGCTTTACTGCCAGTTTATGTACCGCTGTAGTTCTTACAAACAAGACCGAACGTATTGCGGTCATCGCGAAACATATTCAGAAGACAGACTACCTGACAGACCAGTCGGTAATGGATAAAGAAATGGCTGAGATTTTACTGCCGCGAATGCAGGCTCAGCATAACGAGATGAAAAAACGCGGTGAATTGAAAAAGCCTGACATGGTTTTCGTTCCCGAGCAGTTACAACAATCCCGAGGTTACTAATGGCTAAGCGAAATGGTTTGAAATGGCTTCTTTACGGTGTTCCTTTGGCCGTCATGATGGCTACGTCCGGCTATGCCGTTTACCAACTGGATAAGCAGTCACGCATGCTCAATGACTTGGCTGTCGTGGCAGACAGCAATAGCGGTGTTATTGGTAATCGCGCGGATCTGGAATCAGCGTTTGACAGATACATCGCGGCTTCTGGTCTGAAGGTATCCCAACAGGCTAAAACAGACAACGCAATCGGGTTTAGCACAGGTGATAAGCCCTCTAAATCCTATTCGCCGTCTACGGACAGTGAGCGTATCTACGGCAACCCAGACGCTCAATTTTACGTCATTGAGTATTCAGATTTTGAGTGCCCGTACTGCAAAACTCATTTCCCACAGATGATGGATCTGGTGGATTCTTCATCCGGCAATATTGCAATGGTGTTCAAACACGTCCCAGTACACGGACAGTCATCTCGCACTGAGTCACTCGCCTCTGAGTGTGCCGCAGAGCAAGGTGGTAACCCCGCATTCTACAAAATGGCGCGTGCAATTTTCGCTGACACCCGCTCTGACGGACATGGCCTGGCAACGCCTCTCGATAAGTTAGCGGAGAACAACGGTCTGGATGGTCAGCGCATTATTGAGTGTGTAAATGCCGCGCGCCCTAGCGCCAAAATCGCGGAAGACGTCAAAGAAGCAGCGCGTCTCAACATCCAACAAACGCCCGCAAATATCGTGGTGCATGGCGATAAGTCGGCAATGGTTCAAGGCTCCGTTAACGGAACCGGCTTGATGCAGATGATGGCGCAATTAGCCCAGGGGGGTGAGAAGTAAAAAAGCTTGCGTACAGTGTTATAGCACCCGAAGGGGTTCGGGTATTTCGTTTCATAATTGGGGGTAAGAATGAGTGAACCAGTCTACATCTCGCATTCTGTCGATGATCCACCGAAGTTCTTCTTCTGGAGCGTTGATGAAGCGATGCCATTTTTTGTTTTCCTGGGGATCGGCGTCTTCACCGGTCGTCTCTTCACGATGTCACTCATCGGTATCGTGATCACCCGTTTTTACGGCAGCTTCCTGCAAAAAGCATCAGAAAAATACTTTTTGCACCTGTGTTACTGGAAGTTCGGTGTTTCCTTCGGGAAAAGCACCATTGTACCTAACGCATTCGACCGGGAATTTATTGTATGAAGAGCCAAGACTTCAAAAAAGGTTTACTGAACATGAAGGGCGAAAACACCACGCTGAAGCTGGTGTTGGTTGTCTCCATTATGTGTATCGGCATTCTCTCCACCACGCTGATGAACCGTTCACAGATCGTAACAATCGTTCCACCTAACTTAACCGAGACCACTTGGTTAGATGAGAAGACGGCAGGTCAGCCTTATATGCAGGCGTGGGCAATCTACCTGGCTAACTCAATGGGTAACGCAACGCCAGACTCTGTGGACATGCTGAAGAAGTCTATCGGGCCATTCCTGGATGCGGGCATTTACTCGCAGGTTATGAAGCGTATTGACGACCAGATTGACCAAATTAAACGTGACCGTATCAGTCTGAGCTTCACGCCAACCCGTGTATATCACGACCCCAAAGCCCCCGGCACTTATTTTGTTGAAGGTAGCCAAGGTCTTGAAGGGATCACGGGTAACCCTATCGTTAAATCCGTTACGTTCCAGATGTCAATTGATGTGAAAGGTTACCGTCCGGTGCTGACCTTCATCAACATCAAGCAAGGTAAAGCTGAACTGCCGAGCGACAAAAAAGGCGACAAATAAATCTGGGGAGACCCAAACTCCTAAATTTCGTCACCCGCTTCGTGCGGGTTATAAACAATTTGAGCGCTTTTACGAATAAGTGAAAGCTTGGTAAACAAAGTGAACAGCACTAACAAAACCGTCGCGGTAACTTCCTGTGTATTGCGTCCGTCACTGTTCGGGGGAACAAATGTTGAATAGTAAACACGTAAAAATTCTGGCGCTGTTAATCGCGTCAATCACTGCCGGACCATCCATTGCGAATGGTCTTAACGTAAAAAGCAATACACTGTCAGTTGATAACGGCGTTGTGCTTCAACGCTCTGGAGACTCTGCGTCTGATGAGCCAGTTGTCGTAGCTTCGTCAAAAGGTAACCACACCGCTACGGCGGGCGCATCTATGAATGCCAGCTCCAGCGACAACCCCGCTGTGGACGGTATCAACGTCCAGCCTGTGCCTAACTCCATTGTTCAGCCTGTTCGTTTAACGGATGATGTCATTCCCTCTCGTCAAGACCTAATCGTTGAGCCCGGCGTGAATACCCTGATCCCGATTTCAATCGGCCAGCTTAACCGTATCGTTACCCCATTTGAGCGCCCGACTGTTCAACGTTTGCAATTGTCTGACGTGAAGGTAAGTGTCCAAGGTAACGTGATTTACGTGTCCACGAGCTCCACCAATCCGGTCGCGCTGTACATCAGCGAAAAAGGCGATGAAAGCGTCGCACTGTCTTTATCTCTGGTTCCTCAAAAGATAGCGCCCGTACAAGCCTCGTTAATGCTCTCCCGTAAAGTGGGAAATTCGCCAGCAGCGTCTGGTTACACGCAGTCAGCAGGCAATGTGATGTACGGCGGTAACGAAACCAAAGCCCGTAAATGGGAACAAAAAGATAATTACGTCGAAACTATCCGCAACATTCTGCGTGCAGTCGCGCTGGGTGATATCCCTCCGGGCTATGCAATGGGTAGTTTAGGTCGGGGTAATAGTGTTCCAAACTGTAATTTCAGCACAGGCACTGCGCAGGACAATATCAAATACAGCTTCGCAGGTGGTCAGTACATCCAGGGCAGTCAGTTCAGTGTCATTGTGGGTGTGGCCCAAAATACCGGTGCATCTACCATCACGGTAGATGAATCCCTGTGTACTCACCCTAACCTCGCAGCGCGCGCCCTGTGGAGTCGTAACACGCTTCAACCAGGTCAAAAGACTGAAGCGTACTTTGTCATTCGCAATCAGTCTCAGCAGGCGCAAGTCGATGATTCTGTCCGTCCAAAATTAGCGGAGTAATACGACGATGAGTAAAATTAAAGAACGCTGGGAAACTCTGGACGCCAAGAAGAAACGCCTTTTTGTTTGGGGTGGTACGTTGGTGGTGCTGATCCCGTCCATACTGATGTTGATGCCTGAATCACGAAAACCAGCATCACGGGGACCTTCAGAGCAAATCATTTCCAGCGTGCTGACTGATTCCGATACCCAGGGCGTAAGCCAGAACGCAATTGCTGCACGTCTGCGCGCTTTGGGTGAGTCCATTGAAAAGCAAAACACCAATATCACGGACTTAAAAAAGTCCCTCAACGTGGAAGAGATCAACAAACGGCTGATCACCATTGAGCAGCAGCAAAGATCTGACCGCATTGAACAGGAAAAACTGAAAAAGCGCGTCGAATCGGCAGCAACTGTTATGCCATACACTAAGTCTGTTCGTTCAATAGACATCTATAATGGAGGCAAAGATGCCAAGCAAGGTGTGGAGAAGTTAACGCCAGACAGTGTTCATGATGAACTGAATAACAACGATACCCTTCAGCGTGTGTATGAGAACTCCCAGCAACCTAATCCGGCCGACTTCGGCTTGGATACGGATGCTAAGGGCAAGGACGGCAAAAAAGTCGCCCCTGCCACTCCGGATATTGTCTCTGTGCATGAAGACATTAAAGAGGTTGCAGCCGCAGACCCTGATGATGACCCATCCTTCCAGACTTACCTCCCAGCGACTTCAATCCTGAGCGGTGTGTTTATTTCTGGTATGGATGCACCCACATCACAGAACGCACGTAAAGACCCATACCCGGCGCTGATCCGTATTAAGAAAGATGCCATTCTGCCTAACCGTTTCCGAGCTGACGTGCGTGAGTGTGGCATGTTGGCCGCTGGCTTTGGTGAGCTGTCGTCTGAACGAGGCTACTTCCGTTCTGAGGTGATCACCTGCATCCGTGATGACGGTGCTGTGTTCGAATCACCGATTGATGCCTATGCGGTGGGTGAAGACGGCAAAGCTGGTGTGCGTGGTCGTCTGGTGACCAAGCAAGGCCAGTATCTGGCTAAAGCACTGACCGCGGGCTTCCTGCAAGCAGCATCCTCTTTGTTCAGTGTTCAAAGCATTCCAACCATCAACGTCACGCGTGACAACAACAGCAGTAAGAAAAATAACACACCTTATGAGCAGGTAATGAGCAGTGAGGCGCTTCAAGGTGCAGCCATTGCCGGTGTAGGTGGTGCGTTAGACCGCCTGGCTGATTTTTACATGAACATGGCGGGTGACCTGTTCCCAGTGATCGAAATCGATCCGGGCCGCAGTGTCGATTTTATCGTTCAAAAAGGCGTGACACTGAAATTTACTCGCGTCAAGCCTAACGGCAAGGCAACACCAACAACTTTCAATTCCAACGGGGCTAACTAATTATGTGGAAAAAACGTCTTTTAATAATCTGTGTCGCTACGGCGGGTCTCGCTGCATTGTCAGGCTGTTCGCTGGTGGATGGTAATTCAGAATATGCCTGTAAGGGGATGCCCAATGCGGTGACGTGTATGAACATCCGTGACATCCATCAGCTGACCGATGGTGATGACTACCAAGACCGTATTGATGAAGTGTCGGAACAGCAACTGTCGGGTAAACCTGTGGACCTGAAACGAAACGGTACCTCAAGTAGCGTTAGTGCAGGTGGCGTAGCAACGGGTGGCCGTTATGTGCCGGTACCGGCTGCAACGGCAAACCCTCAGCCGATCCGTACTCAGGCGCAAGTGATGCGTGTTCTGGTTGACCCCTACGAGTCCGCAGATGGTGACTTGAACGTGCCGGGTTACGTGTACACCGAGATTGAGCCGCGTCGTTGGGAAGTTGGAGCCTCTCATGCCGCAACCCGAAGTGCGGCAATCCGCCCAATGAGTACCACGCCAGCGGCGGTGTCTAGTCCGCAAGCACCTAACAAATAATGCTGACGCTGAAATTAATACAAACTGAATGATTTAATATTCCCCCTTAAATACAGCCGGTTGCATTATGAAAGCCGCCTAGCGCGGCTTTCTTTCGTTCTGGGTCTCATTGCTATTTATAGAGTTTGAGATTAATATTATCGACGCATGGTAACCATACCGCATTTTGCCAATACTGACATTCAATGCATGACTTACCCCCGCGTTGGATAACCCCACTCAGACATTTTGGTAAATGGATTCATGCGCAAGGCCGTTCTCCCTCGAACGGCCTTACCTTTTTCTGTCCTCTGAAAAAACATCCCAAGCGCCCAACCCTTCCCAACCCGTTTTCTACCTCGTTTTGCTGGCCTTTTCGCTGTCAATCAACCTACGCACCGTTGAAAATGTAGCCTCATTCACAGGAGCACACCAATGAAGCTACGTAAGAAAGTATTATCCCTGATTTTGTCCGCCAGCTTTGCCGCTTCTGCTTTTGCAGGTGCTGACGTGAGCGCTGATACCGTGTTTAACAATAAAGCCTTCATGAATGCACCAAAGGACAGCAAGGACGTCAAGCGATTCGTTGTGCCAACCAATGGTATCATTGCTTTGGAGGTTGACGGTAAGGTCAATCTACTGTCATCAAATGGTCGCTACCTGTTTAAAGGCACCATGTATGACACCTGGGCCAAGAAAGACCTGACCACGATTGACGACATCACCAAGTACGCCAGCATCATTCCGATTAAAGAGCTAAAGCTAAACATCGCTGATCTGCAACCGGCTGTCTGGGGGAATGGGCCGAAAAAAGCCATTTTGTTCACCGACCCGAACTGCACGCATTGTGCCGCTGCCCTTAATCAACTTGCCGATCTCGACCCGCATGAGTACACGGTAAACGTGCTTTCACTGGGTGCCCTAGGCGAACCAAGTCAAATCCGCAACAAAGAGCTGTACTGCGCCTCCGATCGCTATCGTGCCGATCGTGCAATCATTGCGCATGAGAAAACCAAGTTTGACCAAGTCAAAGACTGCGACTTACAAGCACTGGCGAGACGCACGATCACCGCTCAGGTGTTGGGTGTGAGCATGGTGCCATTCATTATTCGTGACGACGGTGTTTTCAGTATCGGTGCACCAAAACAAGGTCTCAAAGCCTTCCTGGCTGGTCAATAAGTTCTTCTTTCTGTGGGGTTAAGATGAGCGAGTCCATTATCGTACAGCGTTTGAAATCAATTCGACGCTTCTCTGATGTGTGCCCTGTTCGGGCATACGATGAGCAGAACCATATTTTTCTGTGTGACAACAAGTACATCGGATTCGGCTTCCTTTGCCGTCCGCTGTCCGGTACTAGCGGAAAAGAGATGCAGCAATTACAAACGTTGCTGTCGTCCAACTTCCCGGCGAAAACCATTGTGCAGTTCGACTTGATTGCCAGCCCGAATATCGTTGGCAAAATTAATCAGATGGACGTTCTGCGCATGGATTGCGAAGACGAAGTGTTGCGTGACGCAATCTACAACCGTTCTAAGTTCCTGCTTCACAGCACCGACTTCCCCATGAAGGGAACGGGAACCCGTGTACGCAACTGCCTATTGCTGATCACAGTTAAGGTGCCAGTGAAGAATGAATACGACCTTCGCGAAGAGGAATTCAACCTGATTTCTGAATTCCGTAACACGTTCGATACGACGCTGGGGATCACCGGCCTGTGCCCTGCCACCCTAACGCGCGACCGTTATATCGACGTGCTGTCTGCCATTTTAAACCAAGGCGAAACGGCATCTTGGCGTGACCGTAATCCGTTGCAAGTGCAGGATGATTTGATGATCTCGGAGCAGCTTGTTGACCCTGATCGTGAGTTCTTCATCCGCAACAAATACTGCGCCTTCGGTAGTCCAGAAGACGAAAATCAGCGTGGTGAGCGACAAACCGGTACCACGTTTATACGGACATTAAGTGCCAAGAAATTACCTAAGCGGTTCTTCCCTGGGCAGGCGCAATACTTCCTCGGTGACATGATGAGTGGCGCGACCGGCATTAAGTCGTCCTGCATCCTGTCCATGAGCATGATTTTCTTCGATCAGCAAAACGCGAAGACCAAGTTCACGCAGAAACGTAACTGGATTGTGCAACAAACCGATGGACCAATGGTGAAGTGGATCCCCTCACTGAAGACTATTCGTGAAGGGTATGACCTACTAAGCGACAAACTGGATAACGGTGAACCAATCTGTAAGGCCAAGTTTACCGTCACCATCTTCTCCAACTCCAAAGACGGAGTATTCCGTGCGAGCCAGGAAGCGGCCAGCTACCTCAACACCTATCAGTTCAAGATGATCCCTGATAGTTACTTTGTTGCCCCTATTTTCCTTTCCTCCCTGCCAATGTTCAACGAAGCAGGCGCAGAAAAATCAATGGGACGTTACCGCACGCTGGCATTGAGCGAAGCCTTGGTTATTTCTCCTCTTTACGCCGACTGGCAAGGTACCAGCAATCCAGCTCTAATGCTGACTTCCCGCTCCGGCCAAGTGCAGATGCTCGACCTTTTCGACTCAGATACAAACTACAACGCCTGTATTGCGGCGGAGTCCGGCTCTGGCAAGTCGTTCTTAACCAACTACCTAATTACTGCTTATCGCAGTCTGGGGGCGAAGGTTTGGTGTATCGATGTGGGTGATTCGTACAAAAATATTTGTGAGACCTACAACGGGGACTATCTCGACTTCCACCCTGATAAGAAGCCCTGCCTCAACTTCTTTGAACTGATTGAAGACTACTTCGGTGAAAATCCGGACAACGAAGATGGTGGCGAAGAGGATCTGATCATCGGACTTCTCTCTGTCATGGCTGCGCCTAAAGCAGGCCTGAACGACTTCGAAGAAGCTCGTTTGAAAGAGCACGTTGCCATTCTCGTTCGCAAGCATGGTAAGGAAACCACAGTTGATATGGTGGCGGAATCGCTGCTGTCGGATGAAGAGAATGACATCAAACGTCTGGGTCACCAATTGTACCCATTCACCAGCCGTGGTCAGTACGGCAAGTACTTTGTGGGCAAAAACAACATCGACTTCCGTAACCCGTTTACGGTTCTGGAACTGTCGCGCTTGGAAAGCTCTGAGCACCTGAAGCAGGTTGTACTGTTGCAGCTGATTTACCAAATCCAGCAAGACATGTTCATGGGTGATCGCGGCCAGATGAAAATCGTGGTTATCGACGAAGCTTGGGCATTGCTTAAAGGAAACATCGGCGCATTCATTGAGAAAGGCTATCGCCGGTTCCGTAAATACAACGGTGCGGCCATCACGATCACGCAATCCATTAACGATATTTACAAAGATAGCGTCGGAAAATCTATCGCCGACAACTCTGCGTTTATGCTGTTACTTGGTCAGAGTGAATCTGCGGTGAACGAAGCTCAACACCACCAGCGCTTAGCACTGGATGATGCAGGGTACCGCTTCTTGAAAACGGTGCGTTCGAGCCGAGGTATTTACTCAGAGATTTACGTTATCTCCAAATCCGGCCAGGGGATTAGTCGGTTGATTGTGGATCCTTTCTCGATGCTGTTGTACTCCACAGCGCCGGACGATGTAGCTGCGATCCGAAAACGGAAAGCACAAGGCTTGTCCACACAGGATGCCATCAACTCCATTCTTGAAGAGCGACAAAGAGGTAAAGCCGCATGATTAAGACCGCAGCCGTTTCATTACTCTGCGGATTCCTGGGAGCCGCCCTTTATGGGCGGTTTGTCCCTCCTGCTGCACCAACTGACTACATTGCCGTGGTCAGTTATACCGGCGCAAACGGAAAGGTTCTCAGTGACCCTCAAGTAAAACTAGTTCACGCACGCGCAGAGGCAATGGCGAAGGCAGGCTACATGGTTATAAATGAGTCGGCTTTATATAAATACCCGGCGCATATGCAGATCCCGCAAACTGTTTCACCGTCAGCCAACTAACCGGGGGTACCGTGGTCAAGGACACAGCGAAGTCTCTTTGGAAGAAGGTCTATAAGCAAAAGCGCCCGTGGAAAAAACATGCTTTGCTGATGCTGCTGGTGGGTGCTGTCTCTGCCCCATCCAGTTATTACGTGTTGCATCGTTTTGAAATTGGTATTGATCCTCAGAACAACCAGTGTTTACCACCCTACCGTATTTACCTGGTCGATAAGCACGATACCACGCCCGTAAAAGGCACTACCTTTGCTTTCAGTTCGAAATACATGGGCGAATCAGGGAAAGGGATCAAAATGGTAGATGGGGTCAGTGGGGATGCAATCACTGTGAATGATGAAGAGACCACGGTAAATGGTTCGATGGTCGGTGAAGGTCTCGCACTTGCCGCAGAGTCGGGTCACTCCCCACAAGAACTCACTCGCAACGGCGTTATCCCTGAAGGTCGTATCTGGCTGATGGGACGAACCAAACTCAGCTTCGACTCTCGCTACTGGGGGACGTTGCCAGAATCACAAATTATAGGAAGGGCCTACGCGATATGGTAATCCAACAAAAAGTAGCTACGTTTCGCAAATCGCTTATTGCATTGGCCGTGCTCGGTAGCATGGCCTTTTCTGTCAGTGCCGCACCGCAGCCAGTAACAGATTTACCCTCTCGGCCAGTAAGTGCCTTCCAGGATAGCGAGCTGCCCTCTCGCCCTGCTGATGTGACGGATAATGAGAAAGCCGATATCGACAGCCTTATCCGCGTCGCAAGAGAACAACAAAAAGAAGAAGAAGCGAATGCAAAGTTGGCGCGCGAAAATAACCGCGAAATGCTACGAAAAATGCCTGAATCACGCACTGATAATGAAATGATAAGTGACGCTGTCACGGGTGCGATTGCAGAAGCTGATGTCGCGGACGGTAAACAAAACAAAATGGCGGGTGACTTTTACTATGTATTAGTTTCAGCATCACTATCTGATAAGGAGATTAAAGACATGATGGCCGATTACAATGGCCGCAGGGATGTCTCTCTGGTTATCCGTGGCGTTACAGATAAAGCGAAGTTAATGGACGAACTCACTCGCTGGCAACAGCTGGTGCTCGACTCTGGCACAGAAGTGACGGTTAATCTGGATCCGATTATTTTCAAGGACAATGCCGTTACCGCTGTGCCAACCATCATCCATGAGAAAGACGGCGAATTTGTTGCGAGTGTCTCCGGTATCTCGAATATCGACTTCCTGAAGGATAAAACCGGAAAACTGGGTACCGCAGGTCCGACGAAAGAAGTCGTTGAACGCAGCTTGCTCGACATGATTGAAGAAGGGGTAAAAAACCTCGACTTTGACCAAATGAAAAAAGATGCTTTAAACAATTATTGGCCGCGTCAACGTCAGGGATTTGAAGCATTCCCGACCGTTTTGAAACGGGCGACTCATACGATTGACCCGACTGTGATCATCCCGCAAGACATCGTAACGCCGGAAGGGGTTGTGGTCGCTAAGAAAGGGAAAGTTAACCCGCTGGATGTTATCCCCTTCGGTCAGAAACTGATTGTGTTTGATGCCAGCGTACCGTGGCAGCGTGCCATTGCGCGTCAAGAATACGAAAGCACAGAGCCTGGTATCAACCCTATCCTGATCACCACGAACGTTTACGGTGATGGTTGGGATACGTTTAAAGATGCCGCGCAACATTATGGTGAAAAAGCCCGCCTTTACATGATCCAGCCAGGTATGTCCGAGCGATTTGGGATTGAAGCGGTGCCCAGTATCGTCACTGCCGATAAGAAGGTGTTCATCATCAATGAGTACCCTGAAGCCAACTACGCTCAGAAGGTAGCAAAATGAAAACCCTACACGCGAAATTGAAATCATTCAGCTTGCACCTGATTGCGGCCACGGCTGTATCATTATGTTTTGCAGGTAATGCGCTGGCTGACAAAACAGCTGAAACAGCGCCAGCGGTAAACGAAGTTTGCCGTGATAACCAATTACTCTCATTCAAATTGTTCACGGACGTCTGCTGGAGTTGTATTTTCCCGATCAAAGTAGCGGGGATCACAATGGGACCATCCGGCAAGGTGCCTGATAACGCGGCCACTGGTATGGCATGTGCTTGTCAGGACGGACTGGGCGTGTATCACCCTGGTGTACTGACCGCGATGTGGGAGCCCCGAAAAATCATCGAACTGACTCGCACGCCGGGGTGCATGTCATCGCTGGGGGGTGTTAACCTGAATCTAGGAAACAATCTTCAGTATGGGATCCAAACAGACGGTGGTGATGATGAGCGCCGTCACAAGTTCTCCATCAGCTTCTACAATGCTCATATGTACGCCCTGCCGTTGCTGCGTATGCTTGACTTGTATTTGCCGGGGCAATGTACTGCTGACCCATATAGCGACTTTGACGTGGTCAGTTTCTCCGAAATTGACCCAACTTGGAACAACACTGCGTTGGCATTCTTCCAGAATCCTGAATCAGCGGCGGTTGCGAATGTCGTGGCTCAACAAGCGTGTGCGCTGGAAGCTGCCGCACAATTTGCTGGTAAGCAGCCAATGGATTCACTCTGGTGGTGTGCAGGCTCTTGGGGTGGTCAATACCCCTTAACTGGCTCTGTCCGCAGTATGGATACCCCACGCACAACCAGCCTGGCCGGTATTCGTGAGCTCGCCGTAGAGCACCGTCGTGGTTTAGCCTACCGAACGATGGGGAATGACACAGTTTGTCGGTCGAAGATCTACCCAACCCTTCCGAAGCAGCAATACAAATTGAACATGTTCAGCCCAACTCCGGAAACTAAGGAAGGCCATGAAGTCGGTGAATCCCCGTATCAGTGGCAAGGCGGCATGTATCGCTACCCTACCGGGAAAGGGCAGGACTCGACGTACATGATTTATCAATGGATGGATTGCTGCCGGACGATATGACCTAAAAATAGTAATTCCCAGCCCACACATAAAACAGAGTGGGCTTTTTTGATCGTTTAAGTTAAAGAGAAAATGTATTATATTTTTATCATTAAAACCTATAATGGATTTACAGGTGAGATATGATTGAAGCGGTAATTAAGAAAAAATCCAAGCGCTGGTTTTCTAGAGAGGCATACGCCCTCTCAGAGTCTGTTAAGTCAAATATCCCTCGTGAAGATGAAGTAACATCCACAATTTTTGGCGCAATGAAATACTTCAATTCAATGGATATATTCAATCTATTCAATTCATTAAGTGCCGAAGATGACTACAGAGTGCCATTGTCGATGAGTATAGAGCTTTGGCCTAAATCATATAAACTAAAGCATAGAAGCCATGTTGAACCAGATGCTATTTTCTCTTTTCTGTTTGCTAAAGATGAAAAGAAAACATTTATTCTGGAGGTGAAGTGGCTAAGTTATTATTACGGTGAAAACCAATTAGAAGACCAATGGGCTGCATTTGGAGAGGCTGACCCAACAAACACCAGATTGATATACCTATCCAATAACTCTAGTAAATTCAATCAGTTCAAAAGCCACAAGAACAAGAACTGGAAAGCTATAACGTGGAATGAATTTTCTACAATGCTATCAACGCAATTGTGTCACGACATGAGAACATCTTCTTTTTTTCAAGATGTCCATCAAATGCTATCCATGTTTAACACTGCCCCTTTCAAAGGGTTCTCTAACTTTCAGTTTCTAGAAAACAACATTAAGAAATTATCATTGAAATTATTAAATTTTAAAGTGGAATGCGGTGATAAATTCGACATCGAATGGAGGTTGTAATGATTGATAACACAAGAGTATCCGCATTTCATTTTTCTGAATTTCTGGAGTCATTTGAACGCGTCAGTTCTGAGGTTGAAAGGCTTGTCTTTCTAATACAGAACCAATTTATTGATTACCTTAATAAGTCAGGCGATCAGTTCGTGAGAACTGAGGCAGGTGTGTCTTATCATGACATTGATAATGGATACTTAACGAATACTATATGTATATCTTTTGAGCTTATAAAAAAACCAAAAACAAAATGCCCAATCGGTTATCTTACCTTTACTATATCTTTAAGTGGTAAAGGTACTAATCAGTATGAGTCCACCATTCATGAGCCTCTAATTCATGTTGAATTTACAAGCTTTTCACCTGATGCTCTTGACGATACTTTTCACCACCCTGTCAAAAGGGAACGATATTTTGAATTTGTAGACTACTGTGATACCAAAATTTGTAACAATATTATCGTGATGCATGAGAAAGATTGTTTGGATGATAATTATAAAGTCACAGAGCTAATAGCGTTTGTTTTTTCACTGCGTCTGTTTTCAATAAATGGCCAAAATCTTGAAGAAATTCTTTTCAAACCTGCCACAGAAGCGACCTTGAAATATCTTTTAAGCGACCAATCCATCTTGGACGTTACTCTTGATGAATATGCCGTAATAGACATCCCTCCCGTCAAATCTGATTCTAATGAGATTCAACCTTACGACCTCGAACATTTAAAAATGGTCGTTGACTATATTTCGATTAATAAATCGTTTTCTTTTGGTGAGATCCAAAAGTCACTAAGAATAGGAAGACCCAAACTACAACGAATGCTAGAGATACTAATAGGGAAAAAACTGATAACTCAAATTTCTATCGAGCAATTCGAGTTATTAGAAGATATGGGCGGTCAACTAAAAATCTATGGGCTTCAACATAATTTTTATTGAGCATGATGCTAAATAGAGAGAATGTAAAAGGCAGGTGGGTGGCCTGCCTTTGTGAGGGGATCGTGTTGAGAGGGGGTTACGGCTCAGCCGGGCTATCACCTTTTTGTTCGACGGTTTCAGTTTGTTCATTGGTCGCGCCGCTAGCCGCATCTGCATTCTTGCCGTTGTTATCGTTCAGCTCTTCAACGGTGGCAGAGGCATGACGGTCGAGGAGATTGACCATATTGCGAATACTATCGCGCAGACGGGTTTTATAGTCGTCAACTTCATCCTGATTAAACAGGTTATTCAACCACAGGCGATCAAGCAAAGTGATCAGCACGTCAAATTCACGGAACAATCGCACAACACGCATAGCATCTGGTGTTCGCACACGAATATTGTAATCGCGTGGAGCAGTATAGGAGACTTCCTCGATACGAGACGTCCC
The DNA here is from genome assembly GCF_022592395.1 of Moellerella wisconsensis. Taxonomy (NCBI): domain Bacteria; kingdom Pseudomonadati; phylum Pseudomonadota; class Gammaproteobacteria; order Enterobacterales; family Morganellaceae; genus Moellerella; species Moellerella wisconsensis. The sequence continues at coordinate 59,047 of NZ_CP093243.1, forward strand.
TGCGGATGTGGCTTTTTCAAGCACTTTATTCAGCGCAGTAATGCCAGAGCTAATCTCTTTCTCTGGTCCTGCCAGAACTTCACCCACGGCTTTCTTCGTGCGCTCAATAGCCCCTTTTACGCCAAGGCGTTCCAGGTTGGTACTGTTAATGGTCAGATTGAACAACGCTTTGGACATTAGGTTGTAATGCCGCTGCTGCATGCGAATACCTTCTTGCGTTTGCAGCTGGAACGGTACCGTGATTTCCGGATTGGAGTATTCACGACGCTCGCGTGCTGGACCCTGCCCTTTGTTTTGCGCGGGCTCGTTATTGCGTGTACGGTTAACGCGGTTGTTCCGTTTGTTTTTATCCTGCTTTACGTTATCAGTCACTTTTGCCTTCTCTGTAGTTGCCATGATTTATCCTCACATTAGTCGCATTTAAGCCTGACTATTTAGTCATATGAAAACGGTCAAGTCATGGGAAAAGGCCAGCGTTTCGCGGAAGAAAAACAGTTCTTGATCTGACTGATTTTCTGAAGTAGGCTTCTTTTACGGCCTAGCTGATGGCTCACTCTCTTCTCAGCACAACTTCCAACGTGAACCCGTAACTTAGGCGTGAACATACCGCCACCCCCAGGTAGCCAAACCGGCTTACCTCACGGGTTTTGCACGCCTGTCATTGGCATGAGCATCTCTGACTTGTTCTTGTTCTTCGAACTTAACAGGTCAACTTGTGGCCCTTTACTAAGGGTATTTTTGGCTCTCAATCCAAACCAAAAAAATTGTTAACTTCCTCTTCTTTTTAACTCCCGCGTTTTGTCTGTGCCCGGACTTCGTTTTTTTAACGATGTCTTTCGCTTTGTTTACATCTAATGAATCCTCACGTTTCAGGATGTTTCTCTGTGGCCGGACTTCGCATATAAATTGATGGTGAATATGATGACTTCTTTCGAATTGCAAGGCTTTGTTTATATTGGCATGTTCCTTTCGCTGTTCTGGCGTCCTAAGAACGTTTCGTTCGTTCTGCCAGCGGGTATTGCTTTTTATCTTTTCACGACCGGATTTGTACAATCCACCATTCCTTTAATCGTCGCATGTGGTTGTCTGACACTGTCTGCTGTTGTTATGGCTGCCCAAATCATGTCTCGTTTCTCTTCTAAAGATGACGAACTTGATGAGTCTGACGATCACGATGAATGCCCTGCCTCAGGAGCTAAACGTCCTTCTCGCACGGTTACCACCGAGCACGAAGGTAAGTTGGTTTCTTTTGGTATGGCTCACTGGAAACACGATCGTGCAAACGATATGTCCTTCTATGTTGAAATTGAAGGTCAAAACAAAGTTTGGGCAATTGGTCTTAAAGATGCAGTCAAAAATTCTGGCGCTCAAATTGGTGACACTGTCGTTTTCTGGAAAGACTCAGAAGTACGCACTAGTAAGGCTCAGGTTCTTGATCGCAATGGTACGGTGACTGGTTATCGTGACCTTTCTACTGATAAACGTCGTGGTCTTTGGATCATGGAAGTTGTTAGCTGATATTCGCTTACCTTTCCTAAATAAGCCCAGTTTCTGGGCTTTTAACTCTTTTAAATCTATTAATTTTTGAGGTTTGCTATGACCATAGTATACGGAAATACAATTGAACCAGGCGGTATGCAACTTAATGATGACGAGTATGAGGATGTCTGCACTGAATGTGGTGCTACATGTTCTCATCGACATTACGAGACTTGTGACGGTTCAATTAATCAACGCTTTTCAATTAACTGTGACCATTGTGGTTTTCATAATTGTAATGCTGAGGTTTGTTCTTCATGTGACGATGTACCTTATCGTTCAGAACAGGATGATGCAGACTACTACTCAGAGTACATGTTGAATGTCACAACACCTATTGGTGCCTGTGCTTTCATTGCTAATGTTGAAGGTGAATTACTTGTCATTAAAGCCAAGGTTGCCCTCGGCATCAGCCATCATACGGACTTTTTCAAGGTCAAAGACCTTGTTGAAGACTGCGAACGTCTCTCATTGACCTCTATCAGAAAAACAGCATTCTATCTCCGAGTCGTACAATCGGTTGAATCGTTGTCTTCTGATCTCGCATTTGCGTTGCCTTGTGCATATGCATAATCACCTCTAATTTCCCACGAAACCCAGCCTATGCTGGGTTTTTTTTCGCCTATTGATTGACCCCACCTCCACTATCGCTTACTCTGTTCTGGCGATGAACTCGCATAACTTCCGGCAATAGCCCTTAACCAAAACACCTAATTTCGGCCACCAGCGCCTCTACGAATGAGTCCCGCATTCATTCTCACGGCTTTTTCATGCCTACAAAACAGAATTCGACAGCCCGGTGCCCTATGGCTTCGGGCTTTTTGCTGTGCGTCGAACCGGTGTTTTTCCTCACGCTGAGGAATATCAATGCGTCCAGTCATCCTACTGGTCAATGCTTTACCCTTAACTTCCTTGTATTTAAAACTTCCTAACTTCTGTCTGCCTATTGGTTTTCCAATTCATGCGACTGGCCTCTCTCGGCCATAAATCATCTAAATCTTTTAAATCATTTAAATCTATTAATTGAGGTACTAATTATGTTCTCTAAAGCTAAAGGTACTGTTGCCATTGATCCTCGTTATACCCCAGCCCGTAACGGTAAAGATTCAGTTATCTTTTTCCGCTTAGGTTGTGAAATGACGATCAATAAACAGAAAGTTACTGAGTTCTACTCTATGAAGGCTTTCGGTAACGTTGCGGACTTCCTCAACGAAACCATCAAGAAAGACTCTGAGATCTCTATCGAAGCTGTTGCTCGTTCTACTCGCTTTGTGAAAGATGGCGTTGATACTCATCGAACTGAGTTTCATGTTTTCTATGTACACGATATTGCAACCAACCTGGTTGTCGATACTCGAATCAATGAAGCAAAACCTCAGTCCTACGTTGAACCTGTAACACCCGCAATACAGCCTCAGCAACCTACTCGTTCTCCAGAAATGCAGAAACGTTTAGATGCCGAGTTGGTTTGGCAGAAAATGACTGACGACGATGTTAAATCTGTCGGCAAGAAATTCCGTGAAACCTATCAAGCTGCACTTGCTAATGCCAAAGCTAAAAGAGCCGTAAATACCCTGCCTGTTGAAGCTGCCGTTCCTGTCTCGAAAGAAACTAAAACTGCACCTCAACCACGTTCGTTTGTTAATCCAACAAGTTCGACGCACCAGCTACTTGCTGCTCGCGCCGCGATCGTAAATGGTAGCTATACGGATATGCGTGGTTAATTGACCACTTTGAAATGCCACTCTTTGAGTGGCTTTTTCATGTCTGTATTACGGAAAAAATTCTATTTAAATCTATTAAAGAGGTATTACCATGTCTTATTCGAACAGCAACCGCCGCGCTTATGACAACAATAACGCGAAAAGAGCCAGCACTGACATCACAGTCAGAGTAGACACCGTGACCCGTCATATGATGACTCTTGGAAGTCAGTTTGAACAAGCTGCAATGCACCCACATATCTCTTTCCAAAGAGAGTGTGTGTTTGCTAAGCACATCATTAACAACAGTGACTATCTCACTGGAATTGCGTTAACTAACCCGCGTTCTTTCGAGACCGCGTTTTTACAGTTAGCCAGTTCTGGTTTGACACTCGACCCTTCGCAGAAACTCGCCTATTTGGTTCCGCGAAACAACCGAGTGATCTTGGATGTCTCTTATCTCGGCCTGATCAAAATGGCTACAGATGAAGGGCTCTGCCAGGACATTGTTGCTGAATTGGTGTTTGAGAAAGACTCTGTATTTAAACCACAAGGCCGACGTAACAGTCCTATTCATGAGTTTGACCCCTTTGCTAGCAAAGGTGATTTGATTCTGACAGTGACTGATAAAGGCTCCTTAGGCGCTCGCGGTAACTTCCGTGGTGTCTATGTGGACTTTCTCATGCGTGATGGACGTAACCTCGTTTACTTCGTAACTGTTGAGGATTTGGCAGCTGCTCGTGCAGTTTCTGAATCCTGGAAAAAAGTAGATAAAAGAGCCTCCTCCCCGTGGACTAACTTCCCTTGGAAAATGGTTCTTAAATCCGCCCTTAAACAAACTGTTCATTTAATCCCAGGCAACCGAACTCGAATCAGCGCAGTGATTGATTATCTTAATACCTACGGTGAAGAAGGGTTCAAATCTTCCGCTCATGTCCCTGTCGAAGCCGCTGCTGCTGAAATGGCTCAACGTCAAGCTGCTCATGCCGCTAACAATGACGTTGCTACATCTCAGGCTAATGCTGCCGATGACAGTGTAATTGAAGGTGAAGTTGTTGCTCGTGATGACGCCGCTGCTCCTGAACAATCGGCTCAGCCCGTTGAGCAGGCATCTCAGCCTGTCACGCCGGAACCTCAGTCTGCTCCCGTTGATGTTCAATCGGAACCTACTGCTGGTGGTACTCAGCCTGAAGAACTTCAAGTTCCGATGTCTGACATTCCAGGTGTTCGTCAAAGCAGTTTCAAACGTATTGCCAAACTCGTTATCCGCGCTGAAAAAACGCTGGCTTACGAAACCATGCTCGCCGAACTGAAAGATGCTTTTTCTTTCAATGACAGCGAACTGGCTTACGCAAAACGTCAACTGGAACAGTCACGCCGTGATTTACTCAGCACGAAAGTTTCTGAGTCTGTTCATATGTGTGATTTTGGGATCGTAAATAACTTTGTTAATCGTCTCGCTGACAGTGAGTTTAAAGCCAGTGCTATTCAGTGGGTTTCTTCTGTTGAAGCTGAAACTAGCTCCATGCAACTGCTTTACTCTCAAGCTCTTCAGTCCGGTCAATTCGACGAACTTGAATCGGCCTTGAATTCCGTTAAACACAAAGGTCTCAAAGAGATGCTGTGTGACCTGATTTCAACGGCTAAAGCGGCATAAAACATAACCGGCAATTTTGCCGGTTTTTTAATTTTATAAATTTATTAATGGTGATCGTATGTCTGATTCAATCTGTGAAATTGTCGATATTGAACAAGGAACTCCTGAGTGGCTCAAATGGCGTAGAACTGGTGTTACGGCAACATGCTCCCCTATTCTTATGGGTGCGCCTGGTGCTATGAAAACGCCTTACAAGTTGTACCTCCAGTATGCGGGCTTGCTTGCCTCTGAAGATCTCTCTGCAATAAAGCAGGTAGATGCCGGTAACAAACTCGAAGCGCTTGCGCGGTCGTACTGTGAAAATGAGTTGGGGCAAATTGCTTCACCTTTTTGCGTTCGACATGCCAAGTACCCGTTCATGATAGCTTCGCTTGATGGACAGCTCGATGACCGTTCTGTTTTGGAAATCAAGAATCTCTCTGAGAAAAAACATTTAGCCATACTTGAACAAGGTTCAGCTTCGCCAGAGTTTAAGTATTACTTCTGGCAGGTTCAGCACCAGTTATTCGTAACAGGTGCCCCACAAGCTTATCTCGTTTTTTGGTCCGCTAAAGATCAGCCGAAGATTTTCCTTATCAAACCTAACCAGGTCGCTTTCAGCCGCTTGTTTGCTGCATGTAAAGCTTTCTGGGAAAGTTTAAATGATAAGGTTGCTCCGGCATTTGATAAACAGCAAGACATCCTGCTGGTCTCTGATGCTGATATATTGGCTCAAACCAGTGAGTTTACTGTTCCTGATGATCTCTCTGCTCGCATTGCTGATATCCGCCGTCAAGTCGCGAATGTCCGCAGCAAAGAAGCTGAATTTGAGGCCATGAAGACCCAGCTGTCTAATCTTGAAGAAACGCTTAAAGCGTCTATTCAAGGCCTGGCTACTGGTTTGGGTTTTAAAAGCACCGACCCTGTCCGTATCGACGGATTCGGTTTTCGCTACCTGGAAAGTAAAGTCAAAGGTCGCACTAACTGGAAAATGATCGCAGAGCGTCTTAATGCTTCTGCCGAACAATATCCGGACTGTGTAACTCAGGACTCTCTGCGCTCCAACTTGACAGTGTATGAATATGAAGCTTCCCCAGAGGACAGTGTTTATATTCCGCCTGAAGCCATTAAGCCTATTGTTGCTGAAGGTGATGGATTGGTTGATGTTGCAGATAGCGCCTTGTTGATGTTTTAACTCTCACCAACCCGACTTCGGTCGGGTTTTTTCTTGTTGACCCGAGACGCTCAATTGATTATTGTAGCGGTGCGGTACACACCGCCTAACTTCTGGCATCTCGCCCCTAAACACCTAATTTCGGCCATATCGCCCCCTTGAATGCGTTAACTCTCATTCACACGGCACACGCATATCTGTACCAAATTCGATAGCCCGTTGCTTTTTAAGCAGCGGGTTTTTTTATGCGTCGAAAACGGTGTTTCGTTCTCATGCTGAGAACTATAAGTGCCTCCAGTCACTCTACTGGAACTTTGCAATACCTTAAATCCCGCTCCTTTTCTTGCGAGCAATTAACTTTATAAATTCTATTAATTTCAGGAGTCTCTCCATGTTCATCGTTAATCTGACTGCATACAAAGCATCCGACGCACAACGCGAAATGGGTGTTATTGATATTGATCGTAACGTTTCACAAGTTATTCGTGAAAAGCTTTCGTTCAATGACTGCCCTACCGTTTCGTTAATGCAACAACGTGCCGACGACCTTGCAGATATCGCTTTGCTGCTGTGTTCCCGTCACCAAGCTGAAGGTGTTTTGGTTTATGCCAAAACATACTTTATGCCTACCCTGATCTCCGCGCTTGCTGAGCGTGGTATCAAAGCGTATGCCACCTATGCACCTAAGTCGATTGTCTGTGAACAAGGGCAAATGAGTAGCCGGTACACGCATTCCAATCTGGTTTGCTGTTCCCCAGCTGCTTAATTCGACGACTCTTCACTTTTTAAATCCCCTAAATATTTTAAATCTATATAAATCTATGAGGTTACTTTCATGACTACTTTTAATACTGCTTTATCTTCAGACGCTTTGGTTCGTAACGTTGCTATCTCTCCGGAGTTGTTCGGCGTTGTCATTCCAGACCATATGAAGGGTAAAGTTAAACCGTATGCCGGTTTCGCTCCGGATAACGCATTTAGTGCGGCTATTCCTGCTCGAAACAATAATTACGTGTTTGAACCGTCCCTGCGCTCTTCTGTCTTGATGTGGATTAATTACCCTCAGGGTCAGTCGCTTTGGATTTCTGGTCCTACAGGTTGCGGTAAAACCAGTATTGTCGAGCAAGTTGCTGCACGACTGAACTGGCCTCTTATGAAAACAACGGCTTCACAGGATTTGGACATTAATAGTCTTGTTGGTGGTCTTCGTCTCGTTTGTGATCAAATGACCGGCGATACCCGTACAGACTTCCTTTATGGTCCTCTAGCACTGGCTTACAAGTTTGGCCTTATCTTCCTTCTGGATGAATACGACCAACTTGACCCAAGTTGTGCTAACGCTTTTAACGCTATTTTGGAAGGTGGGAATCTTGTTATTCCTGAAACCAATGAAGTGATTAAAAAGCATCCTAACTTCCGTTTCGTCGCTACTGCCAACTCCATTGGTCAGGGTGATTTAACGGGTGTCTACGGTGGTGTCAAGGTGTTGAACGTTGCGAACCTCGATCGCTACATGTTCATCAACGCTAACTACATGCCGAAAGACGTTGAAACCTCGTTAATCCAGAAGTTTGTTTCTGATGAAACTCTCGCAGGTAAGTTTGTTGAACTCGCTAATATGATCCGCAAGTTGTTTGTCGGCAGTGATATCGCTGGTGATTTTAATCAGCCCGCTGGTGGCTCTACCATCAACGTACCCACTGTATCGCCTGATACTCGCTTGTCTGTTACCTGTTCTACACGCTCATTGATTGCCTGGGTTGAACGTTTCTTGCTGATGAAACAGGCCCAAATGCCTGAAGCTCTGCAACTCTCATTCGACCTGCAAATCGGTAACCGTGCTGGTGCTGACGATAAGCGTGCGCTGCATGCCATCCTCAAAGCAGTTTTCGGTTAAGCCTCACAAAAGTCTCTCTGAATACAACTCTCTAAATATTGGCCCAATTCCGGGCCTTTTTAATTTCCTAAATTTATTAAATAAGGTAACTACTATGTCTATTAACAATCAATCCAATGCTAATGTTCAAATCCTAGACCAACTGATTTTGGTTTCGCTTGATGGAACGTCGATTACAACGGGCCGTCGTAAACTGAAAAAAGAAGATCTCGGTGTTGGTGCTGATTTGCCACCTGATGTTATGGTGTCTCTCGGCTCGAAAAAGATTATTGACCCTCAGCTGATCAATCCATTCGATCGCTTTAAGAACCAGGCTATTACAGCTTGTTTGAAGGTTGGTATTCGTTTCATGGGTGGCTACGCTATCCCGACCGACAAAGTTAACGAGTTAGTTAGCGAACTGAACATCATTAAGCAAGGATTTTACGGTTACAAACAAGAGTTTTTGAAGGCTGATTTCAACGGCTGGATTAACTCTTTCGAAGAGAAGTATCGCGCTATCCTTCTTCGTGAAGCTGCGATTGACTTGGAGTACTTGGATAAACAAATTCAATTTGGCTTTTCAGTGCTTCACATCACTCCCTTCGGTAACTCCATTGTTAATGAAAACCTTATCGGACAAGTTAAAAGCATGTCTGATGAAATTTTTGAAGAAGTTGCAAGTACTGCGGAAAAATATCTGAAGAACGTTAAGTCTGACGCTATTACTCAGCATACGCTGAATCCGATCCGTGCCATTGCCAACAAACTTCAAACACTGGCTTTCATAGACTCCACAGTCGAAGGTCTCCACAAATACATTTCCGATGTGCTTAATGGTGTTCCAACGACCGGTAAAATTCGTGATAAACACTACAACGACGTTTTGTCATTACTCAATAACCTTCGCAACCCTAAGTCTGCTAAGTCCTTCGTTGAGTTGCTTTCAAATCCGCAAACTGCTTCTGGTTTAGATTCCTCTTTGGTTATCGCCGACTCTTTTGAGTTGTCGTCTACCGATTTGGTTTATTCACCTACGCAACCGGCTTTGGAATCAACACCTGCTGCTCCTGTTGACGTGGTTCCACACACTAACGCATTTGCGGTTGCTGAAACGATTGATGATAACTTCCTGGCCGATCTGCCAACTGACCTGCCTCCGGCTGGTCCTGTTGCAGACCCTGTTATACCAGCGACTGATACATCTGCCTCTGTTGAAGTTATCCAGTCCTCCGGTTCCATCGAAGTTGTTGATGACAGTGCAATGATTGGTTCGTTCATCGACCCAACTACTGAGACTGTTAATCTGAATGCACCAGCTTCTGCTACACCTGACACTCTGGTGTTTGCGGATATCGATTCAGATGATGACGGTATTATGTTGTTCTAAATTCTAAGGCCCTTTCGCGGGCCTTTTTTAATTCCTAAATCCTGGACCTTTCTCGTCCCTTTAAATCTATTAAATCTATTGTGAGGTATGTATGGGTATTTATAACTCTCTGCCTGTCGTTGCGTGTGCCCTGAGTGATCAGTTCGGTGTGAACGTAACGGTTGGTGGTTCTACGGCTTATGCTTCTCAGCAAGGTAATTCATTCACTATCAACATCCCGTTCTACCAGGATGCTGAAAAGTTGTCTGACGTCCTTCTGGGTTATTTGGTTCACGAAGCGGCGCATGTCAAATACACAGAGTTTCCGATTCTGGTAGATGGCATTCCTGCTCGCGCCAAACAAGGCTACAACCCAAGTGTGCTTCATCAATTGGTCAACATAACCGAAGACCTTCGTATTGAACGTGCGATTGGCCGTCGTTTCCCTGGTGTGCCTTCATTTCTCAAAGCGTTAAATCACTTTGTCTTTAATGAGGATACGCAACCAACTGATGATCCTGCTGTAGCGTTTATCAACGGTTTGCTCTTGTGTGGTTTCAAACGTTATCACGCGCTGAACATACCTGTTGAGCAAGCCCAAGCAGACTTCATTCGCTTGTTCGGCCAAAACATGTTTGATACAGCGATGGACATTCTCGGTTTGGCGATTAACGCGCCTTCCATTGCCGACTGTCTGGATATTTCCTGTCGTCTTTACGACCTTGCAGTAGATGCTTTTAACGATAATCAACAAGACCAACAAGATCTGCCTCCAGAGGCCGGTGGCGACTCTCAATCTGAACCAAACAGTGATAACTCACAGCCTGGCGATGATAGCGATAGCTCCAACTCCAGTGCAGATGCTGACGGTGATTCTTCTGACGGCCAACCGTCTCAAGACTCCTCCTCTCAGCCTGGTAATAAGCCTGAAAACGGTAACAACACTGCTTCTGGCAGTGATGCTTCCACCAGCGCTTCTTCCAGCCCAACGTCTTCTAAATCCGGCCATTCGGACCCTTTTGCCAATATCACTGATGATGATCTCAACGAGGTAATTAAAGGTGCAGGTGAACGTTTGAATGACTGCATTAAAGACAACGTTTCTCCAAGTGAACGTACTCCTGCTGCTACCCCATTCGGAATTGCACCGGCTAAGCGTCACGCAACCACTGAGGTTTCGGTTCTCCGAGGTGTTCAGGCTGCTTCTGGCCTTCGTCAGTCAATGCATGGGCTTCTTCAGGGAATGCAACAAACTCGTCGTACACACAAAGAAACAGGTCGCGTAATGGATACGCGTCGTCTGACTTCGGCTCTCTTAGGAGAAACTAAGTTATTTCGTCACAAATCCAAAGCGGTTGAGTTCAATTCTGCCTTTACAGTTCTGCTTGATTCAAGCAGTTCTCTGGGTTCTGACATGGTTGAAGCTGAAGCGGCTGTTGTCTCCTTGCTCTTTGCACTGGACGGCATCAAAGGCGTTACAACTTCTGCTTATCATTTCCCACATGCCACCACGAATAATGTTGGCTTGCTAAAAGCGCGTGAACAAAGCTTCAGGGCTGCGGTTAACGCAAAGCAATTTGGTATTAGCTCAAATGGTTGCACTCCACTGGAACAAGCTTTATGGCCTGCATTCAGTGATTTGTTAAACGCTCGTGCTGATCGCCATGTCATGGTCGTGGTCACTGACGGCAAGCCCGATAACTCGGAGCCGGTCATTCAGATGGTCAAGGACGCGAAAAAAGAAGGTGTGATTGTTATTGGCATTGGCTTTGGCTGTGCTAAAGCAAGCCTCATGACTTCTTTATTCGATGATACTGGTGTTGCTGTAGGTTCTGTCACTGCCCTCCGTGGAAAACTTCTCGAAGTCACCCGCAAAGCTTTAACTCGTTAATTTTAAAACTTTCCTAAACCAACCCTTCGCCTCCTGCCTTGCATGAGGTCGGGTTTTTAAATCCTAAATTTATTTTAAATCTATTAAAGGTGTTCAAAATGACTATGTCCAAAAAAGCTGTTGCTCATGAGAACCAACTGTCCTTCAACGAACTGTTTGAAGCTGATGACCGTACTTATGAAGCAATTTGCGTTGCCAAAGATGACCGCTATGAACTGCGTTATTCGCAACAGATGGCCTACGAAATTATCCGTGACTCTCTGTACATCATGACGGCTCCTAGAAGTAATGTTGAACAGCGTGTTGATGAAATTCTCTGGTTCTTCTCTGATAAAAATCAGTCAGACCTTTGTTCTTTCACCAGCTGCTGCTTCTTCGCCAAACTAGATCCCGAAGAGACTCGTATGAGTGTACTGCACCGCTGGAAGCATGACCTGGCTGAACAAGACCGTTTGATTCAGTCCAAGCACTACGATGCACCATCCAATATGGACTTCGTTGAATCACAGCGTCGCGGTTTCCAAAAATACAAGAAAGCGTTCTATCACTACTACCCGAATGAAGCGGCTCGGAAGTGTGCATAAGTGCTTTAAACATAACGCTGGCAACCGCCAGCGTTCTATTTTCTCTTGGAGATATTCATCATGGCTAAATATATTAATTTTGATACTTCTGTCGTTGAACCACAAAGCAGTTTTACTGTTGAAATGATTGATGATCTTGTTGGGTATGTGCAAGACAATTCACCTTCTGGTCGCAGTATTAGCTTGTTTGATACGCTGCCTGTATTTGAAGAGACTTTCGTGATCAATACGTATCACCCGATGGCTCCGGATTCACTGGAAATACACTTTTTCCGTGATGATGCAGGTAATTGGTGGCCGTACATGACCGTTGACGCGCTGTGTTTAGTGAACAAGTTAACGGCTTATGGTTATGGCCTGATGGACTCTGAGGGTTAAGCTATGCTGATACCTTATGTGTCTTTCACGTCAAACAAGCGTGCTTTTCTCATCCGTGAAACATCAATAGCTCAGTCCTGGCCGGATAGTCGCCACGCTGATGTTGAAACCTTTGTGCTCTCTACCGGCAAAGTGCTTCGCGCCACCGACATTAAACGTTTTAACTTCATTGATATCGCTGCACATCAGGAACCTATTCCTGTTGCAGTAAACGATAATATTAACTTCTGAAAAGCAAGGGCCCCTTAGTGGGCCTTTCGTTTTGGTGAACTGTATGAGTGCTTGTGCATTGATTGAATACAATAATGCCTCCGCAAAACTGCGTGGCGTTGTCGTTCCTGGTGATGAGGTTTGTGTCAAATACGCTTTATCCCGCTGGGCAGTGATTGCATTTCGTATCCGCAATACAGACGACAAATTCACCCGCATACCGGTTGAAGATTGGATTGAAGGCATTCAGGCAACTGTTAACCCTTCACCTTCTCGCGATCGCATCCTGTCCGCTTTGGCTCGTTGCAAGCCCGGTATTTTTTAACTTCCTAAATTTATAAATCTATTAACGAGGTACGTATGTCTCATTCTATCGAACTGAGCAATTACGGTTTTGTGTCTGAAAAAATGTCCCTTTGGCCCGTTTCTGAAATTCAGGAGCGCGCTGATTTGGCATTAATTCATGCAGACATGGTGACAGTAAGCTTGCTTAATGATCGTGGACTTGGCATTGCCAATACTGCGTTTGGTGTTAATCAAAACGAATCCCAGGTGCTAAAGCTTGCGACGCGTTTTGCGTATTGTTGTGCATGTGGCCGTTTTTCCGAACCGAGCCTTGACCATCTCAAAGATGAGATAGTTAAGATTGGCCGGAAATTGTGTTCCAAGTTTTTCGACTCAACGATGGCTGAGGCTATTCGTTTCGTGGCACATGAGCCCGAGTTCATGAAAGAACAACGTGTTTGGTAATCCTTACCCCATCACTTTTATCTACAGGAGTATTTCTCATGCGTTACGTTACCTCTGACAATAGCTACACGACTACCTTCCCTATCGCTGTCCGCAATGTCCTAATGGAAATTGTACCCGTTGATGAGGAGGATTATTCACGCGGTTCCGATTTGCGTGATGGTCATGGTGTAGTCATTAATGAAGAAACCTATATCGACATCAACCATCGTTTTGCTGATCTTGAAGGCGAGGTTCGGACATTGCTCGCAATGAACCGGAATAGTGTTGGTATTGAACAAAGTAATGACCCTGATTTCCCGTGGTTCTCGGTTAATCAAGCTTTATTGATGAACCTAGCCTTTGACCTGAACAGGGTTATTCATACTAGCCTGTACCTGGATTTGTTTAAGAAAAATGCGTTCTGCGCACAAATGCTGGTGAGCATCGTGGAAATGGCTAAAGCTGTTTTTGCTGATGATGGGAATCCCGATGTTTTCAAAGACACTATTTTTGGAGGCATCTACTCTCGTTTCAGTAATGGATTAAAAACTCGGTTGTTTAACTGATTCTTTTTATCTGTCCACAATATCTCTTTTCGGTGATGTATGAAAAACATTTTTAAATTCCTGCCGCTGCTTCCTGCGGTGATCATTGCAGCTTCAACGGTATTTTTCAGCTTTGACGTCATGACAATGGTCGTCATTCTTGTTGTCATATCTGTCATTGCTGCCGGTTGCGTTGCTCTGGCCGCGTATTTCATCGTACTCATCCTTCAGGATGTCTACGGTAAAATTGTGAAACTGTGTCACGCACTATAACTTCCCTTTAACTTCCCCTCCGCGCAGTCTCTTGTCTGTGCATAACTTCCCTCAGTGAGCCTTAAAATGAAACTTAATACCCTTCGCTTCTTCTCTCTTGTTTTTACTGTTGCTATCGCTGTTATGGTGATTGTCTTCGGTGGACATTTTGGACTCAAGATAACTGAAGACTTTGTCATCAAAGTTCTTCTGATTGTCTCAATGCCAATCGCTTTTTCTCGCGATAAGAGAAAGTCTTAATAACCGCTAAGGGTAACTACCCTAAAACCCTATCTTCGGATAGGTTTTTTTTTGCCTTAAAAACTATTATTTAATAAATGAGGTCAAATGTAACTTCAGCTTGATTTGTACGCGTTTCATCCTTTTTCCCATTTTCACCTTTGAAAAGTGTGGATGCATTTATTTCAGCTTTGGTACAGCGACCTGATTCATTCCAGCTTTTGCATGTCGTGATGCTAGTTTCAGTTGTGAAAAGTTCCTGGACAGACGTCACACTTAGATCCCTGCCCTTATCATCGTATGAAAACTCTTCAGTAGTAGATTCAGTTTGGCTTTTAATTAGACGACCATCTTCATCATAAAAATATTTTTTAACGGAATTATCCGTTGGGAGCGTGCCTAACTGGATTGTTTCCGATACCTTTCCATCTTCGTTGACCTTGTATTTAGTTATGGATGACCCTTTAGTTTCCTCGCCACTAACAACAGTATCTGAGCTGTCAATAGCTTTATTGATCTTCCCTTTCTCGTCAGTTAAAAACTGACCTTTGACTTTTTGTTGCACAAGGTCTATCTCTTTACCGTCCTTATCGATAATGGACATTTTAAACCCAAATTCATAATCCCAGTCTTTTCCTGTTTTATTCATACTAACTTGTGAGTCGCTAATCAACACATGGTCATTATTCTTGAATTTTTTTGTTTGATTGCCTTTCATCGAGAGTAGTGCGCCACATTCATCAAACTTCACTGTAGAGTCACCATTTAGATAATCGTCAATTCCTTTTATTCGCACCTTCATTTCTTTTAAAGAGTCATTAGGCCCTATTTCTTCAAATAAAATGAAATTATTAAATGCATTGGTTTGAACTACCTCTTTCATGCAATTGGCCTCATTCGCAAATGAGGTGCAGCTAGAGGTCAATAACAATAGGCATGCAAAATGTATTTTTTTCATTGAGGTTTCCCTCCCCTAAGTAAAAGTAGAAAACTACACTTATAAATAATTATTATTGAATTATGCATTACCTAATCATTTGTTTACCAGAAGAAATAGAAAAGCCCAAAACACTCTCCCACTCCGCCTTAAAAAGTAAACATAACGAACACAACAACTGATTTCATGTAAGCCCTGTATCCACGCCGTTTTTGGCCTCGTTTTGCTGGCCTTTTTTGCCGTATTCCTTTCCTGCGTATGACAAAATGACCGCTCATTGATTCATCAGATGAGGGAATTTGATGAAGCTTTTAGTTTGTGCTCACAACCGCTCGATGCTCATGCCTGTTTTTAAGTTACCTGCCCTGCTCTGCACTGATTCTAACCGACTCAGCCTGCAACGAGAACTGGAGCGCAAGTACGGCGGACGCATGACACTTGATGAAGCCTGTAAGGAGATTGGTATCAAACCTGAAAGCATCATTAAGAAAATCGGGCAGCAAAGATACCGACACTATCAACTGTGCCAACTGCTGGAAAAAGCCCGAGTGTTTAAAGGGAAAAACTCTTTTTTTTGGACAGACAGGATAGCGGAAATTCTTACCAAAGGTAATGAAGATGAAATTCCAAAATTTCAGTAAAAAAGTCATCGCTACCCTGGTGTTTGGGGTGCTCTCTGCTCATGCGGTAGCAGAGAGTGGCAAAGAAAAACCAAAAGCTACTAACGGTCAAGTCACCGCTGGTGGCACCTCATTTATTGATGGAAAAGAAGAAGGTTGGTTCTGGAAAAAGATGCATCCTGAACCACCTGAAGAAATCGAACCTGAGCCTACGGTCGCGAAAGCGGACAAAACCGAAGAACAGGACAAACAAATGCCCGTTCCTGAGCCTTCCGTTGCGATTGCAGCAGAGGAAGGGCCAGAAGCGTTTACTGTGGCCTGGTACCGTGAAAACGTTCAGAAATTGCGTGACCGTGCAATCGATGAGCCCACTCAGGAAAACGTCCGGGCCTATTACCTTGCTCAGCGTATTATGCTGGACAAAGCAAGCCGGTTCACTGATATGGCTCGTTTGGTTACGTCCACAGATCCGCTGATTGATGAAAGTAGTCGTCGCTCTACGTCCACCTTCGGCGCAATGGACCAGTCTGCTGAGGCCGAGAAAAACTCGCGACTGGTCATCAAAGACATTGCTACGCGCGCAGGGGTATTTTTCTTCTTTCGAGGCGAAGATTGCTCAATCTGTGTGAAACAAGCGGCAGTCATGAATACGTTCACCTATATGACAGGAATGAAAGTGATTCCTATTTCGATTGATGGCAAACCAATGCCTGGGAACATCATGGAGAACTGGCGTGCCGATTCTGGGCAAGCTGCTAAGTTGCAGATTACCAATACTCCCGCGCTCGCACTGGCTATTCCACCAGAGGCGACACGCATCCTTTCGTTCGGGCCTCTCAGTGCTGATCAATTGATATCCCGCACCATCATGATTTCGCATGACTCAGGGCTCATCACCAATGAGCAATACAAGAGCACGCTTCCATATAACGACAATGGATATATCGACTCAAACATTCTGAAGGACATGCCGGGCGAGTACCTAGAAAACTCTGACGACTTCATTAAATACATTCAGAAGAAATCTGGATATGCAGCGTCTACTAAGACGAAATAACAGTAGTGGGGGTAAGATCAAAATGGTAACACGTAATACCCAAATGAAAGGATTTAAACGGACAGTCTTAGCATTATCCGTTGCCTTGTCCGGCCTGTTTACGCCGCCCGTCAACGCTGCCGATATCAGTTCTCAACTGGACAGTATGTTCGGGTCGATGTCGAACAATACCAGCGCCGGTGACTATCACAGCATTACTCGGGATGGCTACACAGGTGGTGGTTTTGTACTGCGCAACAAACTGCGTACACTCACTCCTGTGGCGATTGACCTCCCTTCTGCTTCTGGTGGCTGCGGTGGTATCGACCTCTTCGGTGGTTCGTTCTCGTTTATTAACGCCGAGCAATTTGTCCAGATGCTGCGCAACATTGCAGCCAACGCTGCGGGCCTGGCCTTCCAGTTGGCCCTAAACGCGATGGATGCCGTGCTGGATAATGCTATTTCAAAAATGCAGGGTGTGATTCAGCAGATGAACGATCTGACCGTTAACTCTTGCCAGCTAGCGAAAGGTTTGCTGGTCGATACTGCCTCTGCCTTCGGTGAAAATGCCAAAGCGTCTGTTTCTTCTCAACTGTCTTCTGATGGTGTGGTCGATCAGTTTAAAGCTATGTGGGGTAACGCAGGAGGCGGACAAGCGCCTGAAATAAAAAAGCAGGAAGCCGGTCAGCGTAAACCCTGTGGCGATTACGGTAACTTGATGTGGTGCTTGCTGCAAAACGGTCAGTTCTCATCTCAATTCGAAGGCTCTGAGCAACAGCAAAAAGAACTTGTTATGTCATTGACGGGCACCATCATCATCGGCCAAGGTCTCGGTACTGATAAAGATGGATCGGTCAAAAAGTCGGTAGTCCGTTTGGCACCTTTGACATCCTCTACTGTGCTCGATGCCATCATCCAGGGGGATCCTGAATTTCAGATGTGGAGTTGCGTCGGTCAGACTGAAACCTGTGAGGGTCCTGCAATGCAAGTTGTAGGACTGAACGGGGTTGCAAACACCATCACTAAGTTCTTTGTTCATGAAGGCTACTTGGTATCAGCTAATGAAGGTGGTGCAGTCAGTGATGAGCGCCTTCGTCAGGCGGTGTATTACAACGTTGGGGGTGCTGCAAACAAAGCAACAACCTTGGCCCGTCGTGATCTAAATGCCAGCTATTCCTATATTCGCGACGTTTCCCCCGTACTTTCCTATTCGGCTGCATATCAATACCTTAGTGATTTACTGACTGCCGCTGCGACAGGTGCGCGGTACGCTCAATCAAACGATAGTTCTGCGTCAACCTATTACGAAGAAGTCCTGAAGTTGATTGAGGATGCACGCAAGAATCTTGATATCTCATACGCCACTCAAGCCACTAAGTATGGCGGTGAAGTCAAGATCCAAGAGTTCTTCCAACACTACATGCAATCATTGCCTTTAACCGAGTTCCAAGGTGAAGGCTCGGTAGACGGCTCTCTTTAAGGGGATTTGTTCAAATGACTGAATGGAACATCTATACCGTCGGTGACATTGAATTCATGTATAACGTATTCAATGCCGTGGCGATGCTCATGAATAGTGGGATGTTTTCAGACCTCTTTCGCATCGGCGCATTGCTGGGTGTGATAGGGATCGTGATTTCTTCTGCCATTTCAGCGGGCAAAACAATTTCATTCCAGAACATGGCGGTTTGCATCGTCATGTACATGGTCTTTTTCCAAGTGTCAGCCAGGGTGAATATCGAAGATGTCACCTCAGGCCGATTCCGTGCTGTCGATAACGTCCCTGCGGGTCTTGCGGCTTCTGCATCGATTATCTCGACTGTGGGTTACTCCATCACGGAGAAAATGGAGCAGGCATTCTCCACGCCCTCCATGACGGAGTATGGTGCGTTGGATCCGCTGGTGGCATTATCAACTTATTACGATGCCATGAAAAACCCGATGCGTTGGTTTCTGGCAAATGAAAGGCCAACTGTTGATTTTGCCCGAAGTGTTCAAAACTACATGAAAACCTGCGTGATGAATGACATAGCGCGTGGTGCCAAAACCTACTCCACGTTGTATCGGGGAACGGCAGGCGTGCAAGGATTGCGTTCAGGCGATGCCTTCCAGCGCGTGGTTCTATTTGACGGTAACATGGTGGGTTGGGATTCGAGTTCTCCGGACATGAAGGACAGTTCATCTCAGTACACTTGCGCTGAAGCTTATGACAAACTGTTCCTGATGCACGGTTCCGCATCTAAAATGCTCACTGCGGCATTTGACCGATCTTACAAAGCACTGGGTCGGGGTTGTGAGTCAGGCAGAGGCTGTTCGCAAAACGCTAAAATTAATGAAGTCATGAACTTCTATAATATTAGTGGTACGACAATGCGCGATTTTCAGATGACGATGATCATGTATCCCTACTTGCGTGATGTGCCTAAGTACGGTCACGAAGCTGCATTCCGTGGAGCGGCAGCGGTAACACGTACTCAGACACAAACCCAACAGGCGTTTCAATGGGCATCCTCAGGGGCATCCTTCCTATCATGGATGACGGCATTCATGCCTATCTTCCAAGGTTTGATCTACGCACTTACTCCCTTCATGGCTTTCCTCTTTGGATTAGGTATTATGGGGATCCGGTTGGTCATGAAGTATTTCTTGGTCATCATCTGGACACAAACCTGGATGCCGCTCGCTGCGATCGTTAACATGTATGTATTGGTTCACACCCAAACAAATATGTCTGCGATTTTCAGTATGCCTGCGGATCAAGTGTCATTCGATAAACTGTACATTCTGTTATATGAAACGCAAAAGAGTATCGGTCTGGCCGGTAACTTATACGCGATGATCCCTGCATTAGGTGGCTTCATCGTTTGGGGTAGTTCGGTTGCCTTTAACTCGTTAGCGAATTCTGCGGCAGCACCACACGCAGCGGACACCAAGCAAATGGCACCAGATGCATCGAATGCACCTGCAATTAGCAACCGCTCAGCGGATGTTAACTACGACCGCGCAAATGGTACTGTTTTGGGTGGCGCACAATCCGCTCTACCTAAATATGATATGAAGCAGTCTGCTTCAACTAACCTTTCCAGTGCGAAGCAGAACATGGAATCTGCCTCTGTAGAAAGATCCGCATCAGAGAGTAAAATGTTCCAAGAAGTGGCTTCGAATATGAAGAATGGAACCCAGTCACAACAAAGCCAAGATGCTTTGCAAGCCTCACTGGGCTCTCTAAGCTCATCTCAACGCTCATTTGTTCAAGACGTTGCTTCACGAAACGGAATGTCCGAGACTGAAGCGTTAACGGCTTTGAATATGGGCTCAGTGCAAGGTACTGCTCAGGCTAAAGCAGGTTTGGAGTTCGCAGGGTCTGGAGCTTCCGTTTCAGGGTCTGCGTCTTTGCAACGAAATGAGTCGGCCACAAAAGGTAAAACCCACACGGCGGATGGAAGTTATTCAAGCAGTGATAGTGCTTCAAACGCTGATGCTATGAGCGCTCAACTTAGTCAGATCAAGTCTCAGTCGTCAATGGCTTATTACAGCAGTATGCAAGCCTCAGGACAAAGTACTTCTGCTACTCAGCAGTACGGAGAGGCTTATAAAAAGCAAGAGTCAGCACAAAAATCCTATTCTGAGGCACAACAGTATTCGATGAGTTCCTCAATGGGGCAGAATATGACTGCCTCACAGATCTCCCAGGCTATTGGTGGTAATCAAGCGGCACAGTCTACATTGACTCAGGTGTTAGCTGGTCGTGAGGATTTATCGCAGCGTATCAATGACGATACCGCTCGCCTTTCCTCTCTCGGGATGACTCAGGAAGATGCGCATACCTTCGCGCAATTCAATGCCGCAGTATCTATCGGTCAAGCTGGTGAAGTGGCTAGGCTATCTGGTTTCGTCAGCGGTGGCACGAATCAGCCTGAGGTTAATGCAGAGTCCGCAAGTGCGAACAAAGGAATTGCTGGCAATGCTGAACAGGCTGGGATCCAGGTTGATAGGATTGCTGGTGGTGTTGACGGTGGTTCTGCCGCAACAAAAGGTCAGGCTGCATCTGGTATCGCGGGTAATTATGCTGAATCAGCACCAGGTACAGCTAAAGGAGGAGTCATTAATCAACACTTCGGTAACAGAGGTATGGTTGAAAATCATGAAAATCGGTCAACTCAAGAGTTGAACACACTGAGAGGGAACGCTGCTCGACACGAGTTAGTAAATAAATCCGACTATGGCATGACTGGGGCCGCTATGCCTAAGGTACAAAGCGCCTTAGACAAGGTCTCAAATGGCATTAAGCCCGGAGGTTTCTCTTATCAGGAAGGTTACGGGCAGGCGCAAGAAATGGCCTCTAAAGTGACCGGCGTTAGCGGTGAACATGGAGAGTATGCAAAGGATGCCATTTCACACTTGTACGGAACAGTTAAAGACAAAGACAATACTCCGGAGCAAATGGAGCACGCTCGTATTCAGGCCTTCCACGCTGTCACCCTAGCAACTGGTGGTGAATACGTTAACGGTAGGCTTGAAGGTGGTGATCAACAGTTAGCAATGGCGATTATTGGCAAAGTTGAATCCACGAAGAGCAACATGCATCGTACCGATGCACATATCGTAAAAGAGTCTGTCGAGTCAATCATGTCTGACCACACAAAGAAATAAAAGTATCCCGTGATACACAAAAGCCTCCAATCGGAGGCTTTTTTTCATTCGACCAAAAAAATTTAACCGGTAACCAGCATATAGGCGACTGGAATACTGAGCATCAGCCAAAACATGCAAAGCGCAATGTCTCTTTGAACCCCTGCCGGTTTAGGTGGAGTTTTTTTCGCTCTTATTGGTGTGTTATCAATCACAATAGGAGGCAGATAGTCTACGCCGTGTGCGCCGAATGTACTCATATTCAACTCCAAAATATTAGTGAAAGAAAAGCACCTCGTTTTGCTGCCCTTCTTTGTTGCCCGTATACGCCATTGAATTATGCTTGCTCAATGGCGTCTCTATGCATTGATTCTCGCACAGTTCTTTCCGGTGACGAAATTTTCAATTGAGCTCCTACTTATCAATGCCTGCAATCTCTACAAGGTGATTACGAATGATACCCCTTTTCAGGAAAAATTGGTTTTCAAAAACGGTCTGCACACTGTTCACGATGAGCCATTTGGGAGTCGCAATGTATGCCCCTTACGCTTACTCGTCGAACTCGGCATCCAGTGCTCAGTCCGCCGTTGAATTCTATAACTCTCTGCCTAGCCTATCCGCCAATAGCAACGGTACCGTACAATACGGTAACGGTGAAGCGGTCAATTTAAATAGTGTTTACCCAAGTGAAGGGTCATCCACTTCATTAGATCAGCTAAAGTCCGTTTACGGTAATGATGGTGAAACCCAAAAGCTAGGTTTTGATACAGGCTCAGCGCTGGCATCAGAATCATCCTTACGCGGTGAGGCTTATCGCGCGGTTGCAGGCTCAACTCAAACAACAGCAAAACTGAAAGCCACGGACTCTATCTTTGACAAGCACAAAGACTTCCTGGCAAATCAGGATAAATATATGCAGGATCTGGATGACTGCTCAATGACATCAGAGCTTAATACTGATGGTGTGAAACAGCATATTCCAGATTTCAAAGAGTGTACCCGCACGACAAGCGTTAGTGGTACCTATCGTATAACACACCCTTACGTGGCAGGTTTTCTGAGCCACAGTTCAGGCTCTGCAAACATCGAAAGTTGTGGTGAAGCTTGTGTCACCCTGTGGGTGGGTAGGGTCGGTGATAACTACTGGAGTGGCAGATGCAAGATTTATGAGGAATTTACAGGCGTTCGTGTTTATAACCCTCAGGCCATTTCCACCGCCAAATTAACCTATGCAACCTGGGATGACTACGTCCAAATCTATTTAGGGGACGATAAAATATTCGCAGGACCTGTAGCAGGTATGGAAGATGCGGGAACAAAGGGGGAAAAACGTCCTTGGAATTACCATAAAGGAGAGCTTTTCCCACCTGAAACTCCTGGCCCATGCGAGTTAAATACTAGTTGGCAGGTTAACCCAAATGTCGATGTAACCGAAAACTTTAGAAAAGTACAAAGCGGTGATGAGCTGATATTCAAAACACGAGTGTCAGTTTATGGTGAAGGCGAAGGTTACGCTAAGCTTGAAGTTCGATATGACCCATCTAAAGCGGTAAGCCGTGATGAATGGGTTACTGACAATCAAGATGGTTTTAATACCTTCTTAGATGCCGTTAACCAGGGTTACTGTCAGAATTACTCTGTAACCTGTAATGAAACGGTCACACCAGATGCTAATGGTTGTGCTTACATCAACGGCGTGACAATTTGCGAGAATGATCTAAAGCCTTCTCCGATTGCTGGGCTTTCGCCATTCTGTCGAAGCGCCACCGTCGTATCCAACTGTGGTACTGATGGAGGAGTGAACAATACCTGTAAGGACTTCGACAATAACAATGCGTGTCAATTCATAAAGTCCACTTGTTTAACTGGGGCTGCTGGTGGTCAAAGCGGATGCTGGCAGGCAACCGAAACTTGGGATTGCGGCCAAGATGTCACTGTACCGAGCACAACTCAATCTGAAACCTATCAGTGTGCAGGTGCCGTGCAGTGTATCAATGGTACCTGTTTGACGCCGACATCGGAGCCTAGTGGTGATTTTCAAACGGCTGTAGCCATGCTTCAGGCTGCAACCTATGCCGTGAACGAAATGACCTGTGGTGATGAAACCATCAACGTTGACCGTGCTTGCACTCTGTTTAAAGGCGAGGCGGCTACATGTAAAACAGCAATGGGAGGCTGGGTCGATTGTTGTAACCAACCTGTTGATGTTAGTTGGATTGAGTACCTTCAGTTGACCTACTACACCCTGAAAGTTTCCGATGCATTAGCGGTTAAAGCAGGTATGTTTGAGCAAGGAAAAGGTATTTTTGATATGGGCAAAGAGCTTGGTAGCAGCGCACTGGATGCGATCACTAAACCTGCTATGTCCGCGTTGGATAGCTTAACGGGAAATGCAGGCTCTGCGGTAGCTGACAAGGTTGCTGACCTCGGCATCGGACAAGTGATGGATCAGGCTGTAAGCACGCTGACAAAACAAGCAGCACAATGGACGCTGGATACATTCGGTGCGAGTGTTACTAATGCTATATTCCAGGCTGGTGGAACAGCTGCTGGATCTGAGACCGTTGCGGCTGTAGGTACAGATGGCGCATTAGCAAGTTCAGTCGAATTATCTTCGACGCTGGTTAGCGCAGTATCCGTAGTTGGCTATGCTTATATGGCCTATCAGATTGCCAATATCCTGGTGAACATCATCTGGGCATGTACCGCTGATGAGTTTAAGCTGGCCGTCAAAAAGGAGACTAAACTCGCTACCTTCATCGATAGCTGGTGTCAGAGCAAGATTTTGGGGCAATGCATTGAAAAACGCTCCAGCTATTGCACCTTCAACTCACAGATTGGCCGCATCTTCCAGGAGCAAGGTCGTGAGCAACTTGGTATTGGATGGGGTGACAGTAAAAACCCAGACTGTCGCGGATTAACTTTAGAAGAGTTTGGGCGCATCGACTTCTCTAAAGTAGACCTCTCCGAATGGATCGGTTCACTTTATTCCGCCGATTTGCTGCCAACTCCGGAATCGGTAAGTCTCGACAGCATCACTGGCTCCGGGAGTATCCTGAACGTTGATGGCACTCGCAAGAACAGCCTTGAACGCTTCCAAAGCGGCGTTGCCAGTATCGATATCAATGACCTTAAAGAGAAGGCTGGTGATTCAATCCAAGTAAGATAATTCGCTGATAGGCAATAAAAAACCCCGCTATTTGTCATTGGCGGGGTTTCTTTTTTTAACGCCGTTTCTATTTTCTAAATTCTAATGCCTGCCCATTATAGAACACGAAGGGCGCGTGCTCTTGAGAACCAGGAACGAACACTGCTCGCTTGTCTCCCAACTTGGCTGAGAGCGCTTTGAAATGCGTTAAGTTGCTTTTCTTTGCGGACAAATAGTAGAAGCAGGAAGATACAGCGGCTGCTTTGTACTTACCTGGATTTGCCATTTTAGGCGGCTTTGGTAAGTGGCTGGTATCTGACATTGAAAGGTTTGCAAGAAATGTCCAAGACTGGTCCTTACACCCTTTGTAATCGTTGTACCCATCCATACGCATCATTGCTGGTTTGTAATCTGCGTATACATCCTTCCATTCAGCCTCTTGGTCTTTGTCTGACCATGAAGCAATTCTTGCTAGCCCGTCACCTTCAGGTCGTGGTTTTTTATCTGTTACAAAACCTACGATTGCTGAAAATGGGTCGTTAATAGCTAACCCAAGAGCAACTTCCGTCAAGCCACCATCGGTGTGCTTAGTCTCACCGAGATCTCCCGCTTTGACCGGAGTCACAAGAGGTAATGCACGCCCATCTTCAGTTAACCGGTTATAAATGAGGTAGTCATCGCCAGCGTCTGTGATTTTAAATAGGTTCATGGCGCGGGCGAACTGCAACGCTTCAGATGGATTAACATCTACTGGCATCGGTTCAGGTTTAGAAGCGCAACCCGTCATTGCCATTACCAGTGTGATCAGGGATGCGGTCAAAATCTTTTTCATGTTAAGTACCTTTGTTTTGTAGGGTTTCAGGTAAGTAATTCTTCGTGTTGAGATCATAGTAACCCCGGCTCAACAGCTGACGAAGGGATCCACGCAAAAAAATCCCTTATTTTTGAAATAAGGGATCTATCACTAAACATTTAATTTAAATTGAATCTTTCCAAGCTATTAGCACTTGTTCTTTACTGCAAGATACCGTTTTTGTGCAAGGAACTCGTAGTGCTGGTTCAAAGTTCCCAGGTACAAATTCCCCTGGGCGTGGAGTGATTTCCTGTTCCAATATAGGGTCATAGAAAATAAACGGCACGTTCACTTTGTTTACTGCCCACCCCCAACCAACTGAATCTGGAATGATGAACCCCGCTGTGGAGGAAATGTCTTTCACAACAAGGCGTTTTCTGAACTCCCCAAACTTTGAGCTACAAAGTTCTGGTGTATCCAGCTTCTGACACAGATTCACACGCATGTAGCCAGGGGCCACTAATTGACTTCCTGGTAATGTGCTGAAGGTGCAACCTTGCATAACGAAGGCCGATAAGAGTAATAGCTTCAAGCAGTTACGCATTAATGAGCCTTATCTTCACAGAATGGACATTTCTGCTTTTTGTTGGAGCGGTCGCAATCGAATGGGGAAATAAAGGACATTTTACAGTGAATGCACTTTATCATTCGGATCTCATCGGAGCGAAAATCGCGGGCCAGTGTCCAGGCCTCATTAGGATGCAGCATAACATCAGCGGCAATCGAGGGACGGAATCGAATGTTGAGCTCACGATAAACCTCAAAGGAATCCACAACTTCGTTGATATCATCTTGGTTGCTGGGGTCTTTAGCCCGGCGTAAATAGATGCTCATGAAGTTAGTTGCTTCCATTTTTTTAGGCTGCGAAGCCAAGAAGGTTTCTGACAGTTTTAATCGCCCTATAGCGACCTCATCCTGTCCGAACTGCTTCTTCAGATGATCTATAAGGCGGTCGCTGGCGTTCAATGAAGTCGTGATAATGCGACGACGGAAGCCCAGTTTTACCATGCGTTGTGCCAGTGCAAAGACATCTTCATCTTTTACGAGTGCTGCTTTCATAGTTCTGTGCTCCAATGTTCATAACGTAATTGTAAGTAGGCAGGCAAAGTCATGTGCGGGTTGTCACTGCCAAATACTGAACTCCACTCTCCAGAAGCGAGCTCTCTGAGCGATCTAACTGGCTTGATATATAGTTCACCTTTGATGATGGCATCAATGGTTTGACTATCGTCAAGACGCTCAATGAAATTCAATGCTTCATCAGAGCCTAGCCAATAGAATGACTCCGCCAGCGTTCCGTTTAGAATTTTCACCCTGATACTGAACACGAGAAGCGCCAGCCGGAGGATGTAGGAGTCATGCCGGACGAAGTTATCCACCTCGGTGAGTTTACGCCCAGGCATGTAGTCAACGATGAAAACAGGTACGTTGTAAGATTTAACAGATTTTGTCAGTTGAGCCAGAAGGTCTTTGTCTTTTAGCACGGAACGATCATCTTCAGACAGTACAAATGGACTGCGGAAAAAAGATTGCGCACGAGTTTCCAAAGAAGCTGCACAGCTCAATAAAGAAATATTTTCATTAACCATTTTCAATCAGCCTCTTCCAGATCCTGAGCACATTCGTTCCGTAGTTCCGCGCCTTTTCGCGCAGTTCCGGGTTCGGTGTGTGATAACTACCAATCGCTAAAACAATGTCATCCGGGGAGTTCTTGATAGCGTTGCATAACACTTTCGCGCCCACGCGGATGTTGGTGTCTACATCCAGAAGATCTTCTGGCTTGCTGACGTACCTGCCGTTCCAGCGGTAGTTGACCTGAGAGATTCCGATATCAGTTACGGTAGACGCAGCCATATAACGCTTAAGCGCTCTTTTCGCATCTTCATAATTTTTTGGATAGTAGGCACCGTAAACTGCATTATTCAGTGCCCAAGGACTTGGAGCGACAAAACCGCCGCCACCGGCACGCTGCTTACTCTCCCACAGAGCTACAGCGTATAAGAGATGTGGATCAAGACCGCATTCATTCTTGGCATGTTTTTCCCATGCCGTTCCTCTTAAATCAACCACTCCAGCATGTGCTGGCATGATTTGAGATGAGAGGATTACTGCTGCCACACTGGCGCTTAACAGTAACTTACCCATTTTTTTTACCCCCAATCCAACCAGAGAGGCTTAGCCTAAGCGGAACCGTTTACGCGGCAGCGCTTCCTCTGTTTGAACCGACTTTTCAGCGTTTACATCGGTATCCCTCTCAGCGGATTGAGTGCCCACTGATACCGACAATGTTTTTTCGCTTCCTGCCTCGCTCTCCATCGACACCGCCCCACACGGCTCCAGAGACTCAATAATGCTTCCTGGTATAACTGATACAGCTTCTACTACTTGTGATGCCAACGACTGAGTAACATTTTGTTTCATTAACTTTGGTTGGCTTTCAGAATAAGACGATTGTAGACCGGTCCCCACCGGCGACGAAATATTCTGCCCTCTTTCTTCTCCTTTTACCAATTTTTGTGAACGCTGCTTATCGTTACCTTTGCCTTTCTTATAAATGGCGGGCGTTGCTTCACGCCCCAACCCTTCGAGATAAGCCCTGTTCGCCAGAGCTACCAGTGCGCTACTTCTTTTGCCTGGCGGACAGGATTCAAGGTACGCAGCGAGCTCGGGACAAAGAATGTCATTAATCGTCACCCGTAACTGCATGGCGCATCCTTATACGTTATGCGTCACCGTAGATGACAGTGTCAACGCCATAGTTCCAAAAACCAATTGCGTTACTGGCGACCGGATTTGGGCTCGTCACTACGCGGGCATTCTGGAAGGCTTCACGCACGGCCAACTCGTAGTAGGGAGCCCCGCCACCTGCTGTCACAATGATGTGGATAGCCCCCAGCGATCGGACATTTTTACGTAGCTCTTTCACTACGCCACCCGCAATCTGAGGAATGACTCTGCTAAGCAGCGGTTTAACTTCAATATGGCGCGCCCCATTAAAGAAAGTTGGCGCATCTTTACGTAATGCAATTTCGACCATTTCCGGCAGATCGTCCCGGCGCTCATGCGGATTTTCTTCATTCAGCGTGCGAACAATCCCTTCAATAATCGTGCTAGTGGCTTTCAAAGAAGAGCCACTGGAGCCCATTACACGACTTCCGTTACTGAAGGCGACGTAGTCCATCGAGAAAAAGCCTGGGTCAATAACCAGAATATTGGATTCTGACAGCTCATCTTCGCTGATGAAGCCTTCGCGGTTCGCAACATCGTTGATGACACCGACTCCTTGAGGGATAACCATGACCTGCTTGACCGTTACTTTCGTGGTCGGATTAATTGCGAATGTTCCCGTCAGTCTCGCGACCAATTTGGAGCGCTCGTTATCGTCGCTAGCAAGCCTTACCGGTAAACCTGTCACTAAGAGGTCAACGGTGTTCCCGACTTTTTCCGCAATCTTCGCCAGAGAACCAAAGTACAATGCCATATACATTTCAGTGGTGTGATAACTGTCGTGTAATTCACGTCCGTCTGGGCGGTCGGTAAATGCTCGCCACATGTTTCCGTTCGGGTATACGGTGACTTCGTGGGCGCGATTGCGCTTCACCAGATTCACGTCTTCCTCTTCTTCCGTCGTGGCATACGCCGGGAAGATTGAGACATCAGGTACGGAAGCAAAAGCATCGCCAGTCGCAATTTTGACGTTGCTATAACCAATATCCACACCACATACGATCGCGTTTTTCTTACTCATTTGTTAACCTTTTATTAACATAATTACAGCTTGTGACACCCTTCAGCCTCCCCTCATCCTTGCCCGCTCATGCTGTTGGCAAGGTGAGGCAGTCGTGATATCACCCCGAAAAATTCGTTCGCCCCGATACAATTGGGGCACATCATATCTATTCAAAAATCACAAAACACCCTTTTTCATCGACAAAACGAGGACAAAAAAGGCCTTAATTTACGTCTACATTTAGCCGCGTTTTAAGGCTAGATTTAGCCCTCATTCAAGGCCTGATTTATCCCTAATTTATGGCTAGTTAAGGCCGCAAATTGGGGCTATCCGTTCAGGGCCAATCCTTGTTATCGACGCAATTTAGCTCCCCTGTTTTATCATGAGCATCTCCGCTGACGAAATAACCTAACCTAAATTTCGGTCAAGTTTTCACCGGTTGGAACGAATTATTTTGATTGAAGAGACCCACCAGCGCCCACCTCCATTCGCGGATATTTTGACCGCAATCTGCGCTTTCCTGGTTGTGAGTTTTTAGACGGCAAGAAGGAAAGCGCCCCGTTTTGAGGACGAAAAACATTGAATTGAAGTGTCGTTTTAGTGCTTAGTGTGCCTGGTGATTAGAAGGTTGAACGGTTTTGAACTCTCATGCCTTTCTTTTCGCCATGAGAGTGCCAATCAAGGGAAATGCCACAAGAGAACTCTGATGCCATATCATATACGGGATTGGCTCAAAAACAGTGATTAGGCCTCTTCGGGTCCCGAAAACCGAACTTTTTGCAAAAAGGCATTTTCATGTGGCAACTCAACAACTCTGATGCCTTTCTTTTCGCCATGAGAGTGCTAAAACAGAGAAAGAGTCCATGAGATCACTCAGGCGGCGTAATAATATTACTGTTTTTTTGGTAAAACTGATTTTTTGAGCCGATTTTGGGTGTTTTTGCTTTAGCCGGAAGAGATCTCATGTGGGGTAATAATAGGGGTTCCGTTTTTTTGACCTTTTTGAATTTTTAATGTGAGGGTAACTCGATGGATGTGGAAAGCTACATCAAGCATCTGGAGGAAAGCGTTAAAGCCCTGGATAGATCGGCGGATGTTTTGACTGCCGAAGCTACAACGCTGAGAGAGGATTTTTGGAAGCTAGCAACCGCTGGCGGTGAAAAAGCGCACTACTCATTTAACGTTGTTAAGCAGGGTCCATCTGTTCGGATCCGCTGGGCAAGGATGACACCATTGCGAAAAGTGGGTGGGGAAGTTGCAAGGGTGGTTCCGAAGTATTTGAAGGTGAACAAGGGGGAGAGTTATCCGGCAAAAGTTTTCACGGATGCAACACCCCGTGAATTGACCCTCATTGTTACCTACGAACCGCAGCTTAGTTTGATCCGTTCTGAGATGAAAAAGAACCGAGCAATTCGGCAGCTGTTATCTCGGCGGATAACGGAGAGCAGGAAGCAGCTTTAGCGTGGGGCTTTAGTTGTGTGAACAAAACGACTGGTATGGTTAAAATTAACTTTAGGAGAAATTTGAGTATGTCTCACGAAATCGTTAACACCCATGCAACAACTGCGATTGGTGAAATCTGCGCCAACTTCACTCGCAATCTGGGCACCAAACACGAAGAGTTGCTTTGGGGGATTAAGGCGACTCGTAACATTCTGACTGGGACAGTGGAAACCGTTAATGCTATCGCGAATCACAAGAAGGTCGCGGCAGTGAAGGTTCTGACTCAGGCCGATAGCGATCAGGCTGCACTGGACGTATTTGCGAAGGGACTTCAACGCAACACTCTGGTATATATCCCTCATGCTGATGATTGGGATCAGGATGTGCTCTTGAAGGTGATGTCGCTTTTCGGGGCGCGTCAGTCGAAATGTATGCTGGGCTTCACTGAGCCATCCCGCTTGTGTTTCGGGATCTACATGTTCCTGGTCAGTTATCAGATTGATGCTGAGTACAAGGTCTCACGCTGGTCTCTCAACA
The DNA here is from genome assembly GCF_022592395.1 of Moellerella wisconsensis. Classification (NCBI taxonomy): domain Bacteria; kingdom Pseudomonadati; phylum Pseudomonadota; class Gammaproteobacteria; order Enterobacterales; family Morganellaceae; genus Moellerella; species Moellerella wisconsensis. The sequence goes on from NZ_CP093243.1 coordinate 90,112, forward strand.
TGAGCGCACCAATCCACGAGCTTGCTTCCCTTAATTAATTTAACGCATCGTCTTAGCACATCTGAAACCGGGCACCGTCCCGGTTTTTTGCACCTAAATTTAACCACATCTACTTTTCTCAAGTGAGCCTTCAGGCGATCAGTTAGTGAGCCTTAGGCGACCCTCGGGCTTTCAACGGACCCTGTGGTATCAGGAATGAATTCGGGATAACCGGGTTTGTTTTTTTGCGGAGTCTGTTAGCGAACGGGAAAGGTGGGGAAGTAAACGAAACGAGAAGGCGCGCGTTTGTTTTTGTTTTGTGCATCGTATGGTGGGCTGTGGCGGGTAAGCAAAGAGAGAGCACGGGCGTGATTTGTTGTTTTGTTTTTGTTGTTTCTGGTGTGGATATTACGGGCGCTAGATTGGGTGGGAATATTTCTAGGGCGTAAGGCAATCACTTCGCGGGTCGCGGATGGTGGGTTCAGTATGAAGTTTATTGGAGCAGGATGCCTCGATAGAACTTCCTCCGGGGGTTGTTGGTGGGTGTGATGTCATTTTGGATTTTGGGAAGGGATTTCCTCCGGGGGTTTTTGTGTTTTTTGGTTTTCCTCTGGGGGTATTTGGCGATCTGGTTTTATGTCCGACCAAAAACGGGCGCAAAACGAGGTGGAAAACCTTTGCCTGAATATTACCCCTGCCATATTCTGCGCTTTGTTTTTCCTCATGCTGTTTTACGGTGCCAAAACTATGCTGCTTATGGGTTGCCTGGCACTCATGGTGGGAAAGAATGGATAGCTTTACGTTGCGGTTGGTTGGCTATCATGCAGTTAGTTTTCCAGATTTCACGTAGCGCAATCAGGGTGGGATGGATGCTTTTTCGGAAGATGACCTACTGAGGTGGGATAAAGCGCCTTCCTGTTTTGTTGTTGTGAATGAGTCGTAAGAGTGGTTTGCCAACAAGAGTATTGCTTACGTTATCCGTGGGGGATGACGCAAGCGCAACGCGATCGGGACTACCGGTCTGAATTTCAAAACATGGGGGTAAGATGAATATCGAAACGCAGAAGGTGCAATCTGAACCAGGTATGTTTGGTAGTTCACTTCCAGCGCCAGGGTCACTGTACTGGTTTAACGTCTCGTTACTGTTTCTGGTTGTAGCGGGTATGAATGCTCTGGCTGATGGGGCATTTCCGAGCCTGTTTATTTGTTTCGCTTTGTTTGGTTGTGCTGCGTATGGTTGGGTTCGGCCATTGACGAACGGAGAACGACGTTTGGTATCCGTACCTGGTTTTTTGTTTTATGCCGGTTGCATGTGGGCGATCATGAATATTCAGCAACATGTGTTACATGAGCCGATTGGGTTTACTGGGACCCTATGTGTTGTGTTGAGTTCATTCGTCGGATTCTATTTGGGTCGCTATACCCGAATTGGGCGTTTCTCGCTGAAACCTCCGACCGTGGAATAATGCGAGCGATAAGCTGGAATAGAAACCGCCTTCATCTGGGCGGTTTTGTCATTTTGGGAACCGAGAACAGGAAAAGAACGTGTTGTTATCCTGTGAGGGGTTGGCCGAGAGAATCGCTGGCAAGTTTGTTTGTCAGAGGATGGCTGGTGGTAGGATTAACCCCAGACAAAAACTCAACAAGGGAGATTCGAATGGAGTTGGTAGGTAAGGTGAAAACAGCAAATGGTTATGCGAGTGCATCGGTGGAGGCTACATTTAGCCGATCGGTGCATGGTGAGCAAGTTGAGTTTCTGGTCACCCGGTCTATGACAGACCATCATCTGGTGGTGACGCATAAGGTTTCTGGCCGGATGGTTTGCCCGATCGACTTCCTGGCAACGGCGTTGGAAGGGGCCGAGTCGGCAGGCCGTAAAGCGCTGGATGCGTTTTTGTTCAGTGTAGGGGAAAAGCGTTTTATGGACGCGGTGGGTCGTTCGGTGGCTGCATAATGTGGATCGGAGGAGGATCAAGATCCCCTCTAATTTGCCCTCAGGGCGACTCAGGGCGATTTATGGATTTAAATCTATATACGATTGCACTGGAATCAATAAAATGCGTCTGAGAGCCTCTGAGGCGTTTTTAGCGTCTCGCGAGTGCTGTTAGATCTGAATTCAAATTTGGATGGTGCTATGCCTGGGTGTATTCATGCCATACAGAGCGAAAAGCGGATTGAGGCCACCAGCGATGGGAGCACTATCCTGGAGCGTTTGGAGTCGGTGGGTATTGTGGTTGAGTACCAATGTCGCGAAGGCTACTGCGGTTCGTGTCGAGTACCTTTGCTGGCCGGTACTGTTGAGTACGTGACTCAGCCCCTGGCTTTTGTTAATCCGGGTGAGGTGTTGCCTTGTTGTAGTCGTCCCCGAACTGACGTGAAGTTGGATATCTGATCGGTTTCGCTTTATGCTCGGTGTGTCGGTTAGCCCCCTGCTTCAACCGATAATTCATACCCGGTATGATTAAGCGCCACCTGCCTCGGTGGCGTTTTTGTTTCTGACATTTCGCATGCGAAATCAGATGTTATCCCTTCCCCGAAAAATGATACTTTTTTGTGCCCGTTCGCTATTCGTCAGCTAAATGCCCCGTGATAGTTTGAGTTCAAGTTAATCAATCACGGAGCTACCAATATGGCACTTTACCAACCTCATCAAGTCTTGATGGCATTTAGCGATGACTGCTTCAGTACCATCCAGGGGGCATGGCGTCCCTTCATCATGATGGCAATTGTGATGATTGAGTTGGCGCTGGTGGTTTGGATCCATGATGGCAGCGAAGAGCTTCCGATAACGTCCTTCCCAGCATTGGCCTTTTCTCTCATCAGTAGCGGAGTTTTAGTTTACGCCCTTCACCTATTGCAGGTTAAGCGCCGGACTAATTACCGTGTCTATCTTTCTTCCGTACCAGCGGAGCTCATTACATTAAGCGCGGAAAAAATGGATACAGTTTCCCGCAAAGAAATTGCCGATTGGCTAGTTGCTCAAAAGGTGACGCTATGACTTTTCTGGGGATGCAGATAACCGGACAGCAAGCTGAATTCATGCAGCATGCGTTAGGCATCCATGAAAATAACCGAGTCAGCAATCGTAACTACTTTCTCGCCAGTGGTCGTGATGTGGAAATTTGGACGGCGCTGGTGGATGTTGGTTATGCCACTGGGCAACCAGCTCCGTCTTGGGTGGGTGGCGGTACCCTGTTCACGGTGACTGAATCCGGTATAGCGATCGCCTTAGCGATGTTGCCGAAGCCCAAAAAAGTGAAACGCAATAATCACTATCCTCAGTACCTGAATGCGGATTGTGGTGACACCTTCAGTGAGTTTCTGCTGGGGCGTCGCGCTCCCCTGGTTGAGCATCGAACCAACGGCGAACGGTACGAATATCGGATGTACCGCGAAAAGTATTGCGAATACTACTCGTATCTCGGTCGGGACGTAGAAGGTGATTGGTCTCCTACCCAGAAAGCGGCCAAAGCAAGTTACAAACTGGCATTAAAATCAGCGCAAGAAAAGCGCAAACAAAATCGGAGCGTTCATGACACTGCCCAAATACACTAAAGAGCAACTCAAAGTCCTTCAGGCCGATACGTCGGGTAATCTGACCGTGTTAGAGCGATCGCTGGTGGCACAGTTGTTGTCCTCCATGCACCTGCCGGTAAAGCAAAGCTTCGCACCTGATTGGATACTCACTTACAGCGGTAAACGCTTTTCCTTCCTGGACATCGACCCGGAGGCAATCGACATTGGAGACATTGCGACGGCGTTGTCTAATATCTGTCGGTTTACCGGCCACCTGGATCAGCATTACAGTGTGGCGCAACACTGTGTACTGGTCAGTCATTTAGTTGAGCCTCATCTTGCGTTTGAGGGGTTGATGCATGATGCCAGTGAAGCATATTGCGGTGACGTGAGTAGCCCCCTTAAGGCACGGTTACCAGATTATCGGGAAATCGAAGGTCGCGTCGATCGCGCTATCCGGGCAAAGTACGGATTACCGCTGGTGGAAACGCCGGACGTCAAGGTTGCCGACCTACGAATGCTCGCGAGTGAGATGGGTATGTTTGGCCGTCATAGCGCGCAGGCGATGCCAGACCCCGATAAATATCCACCAGCTGACATCATGGGTTTGCGCCTTCTCCCTGCGGAGGAAGCCCGGCTTGCATTCCTTCAGCGATTCGAATTGCTGTATCAGTATTGATTCCAAAAAATAGAGCCGAAATATTATGAATGCGATATGCTTCGGCTGATTATAATTCAAAGAGGTTGATACCAGATGAAGAAGCTAATTTTAGTATTATCACTGTTTCTCGCGTTACCTGTGCTTGCACAAACCGAGACGCCATCTCCTGAAGGTGACTTTCCTAAACTTCATCTGAACGAAGAAAACGAACAGATCGCTCGCAAGGTTGCATTTGATTATCTGGCTAACGCTAAGATTTTCATTTCCCAGGGTGTGGTCTCTAAAGACACGGTGACTTATGAAGCTATCATCGCTGATCAGCGGTGTACCATTGAAATGGAGTTAAACAACCTACCGATTGAGCGATGGCTCGTGAAAAAACTCGACTGTAAGAACTGATCCCCATCGCCCATCCTTAACGGCAGACTTAACCATGATGAGGTTTGCCGTTACCCTGTCCCAAAATCCGCATCAATCTATCGTACCAAAATTTTGTTGCCCTTTTGGCTTCGTCAGCTGCTGAGGTCATGGTTAACTATTCACACAAGAATAATTAACAAATGGAGTAACAATGTTAAATCTAATTGCCCGCCTGGCGGAGACTGGTCATCAAGTTTGGTTCGGTGAAAGTGACACGGTGACGGTAACGCAAGTTAGTGGTGAATCGCGGGTGGTTCTCGAAAGTATCATCGCTACCGATCCGGCAGCTGTCCTGAACCTACTATCTCGTTATGGAGCCAGCGTTAAGGCCGTAGATGATAAGCTGCTAATCTGGCGTGACGAGAACGGCGATGACTGGGCCTGCGATCGAGGTAATCTCTATCGTGGTGTACGTGATGAATATGGCGTTCGCTGGGAAGTGAAGCTGATACATGGCATCACTATCCATTCCCCGTTCGATGCCGTGTTCTGGTTTGCATTACCCTGGGCTTCCCGCGTTGATGTGAATGTCCATTTCATCGTGGGTGATCCGCTGGTGGTTTCCGCCCCGGCCTACATCACGCTGAATGGTCAATTGGATAAAAATCAGGTTATGGCCTGGGTGAAACTTTCCGGCATGCAAAATGCCACCCGCATTTCCGAACTGTAATACGCCATCTTAACTATGGGGGAAGCTCCCCCATTTTGTACCGCCCTCCCCTATTCAAAAAAATATCTTTTTTTATGCTGATTCACTTCGTCAGCGGTTAACCGTGGGTGATACTGTTTACAGAGGAAGTAAACAAAACGAATAATACTATCGAGGTCACCACTATGAATATGAACGCTATCAGCCAAACAGCAAAACGTCCGAGCCAGACTCCAGCCCAATTCATGCGTATCGCTAACGAATCAGACCTGTTCAAGAAGGGTCGCACCTTGTGGTATCACTACAGCCGTAGTTTCGGTTTTGAGCGCGATCTGGTTCGCACCAATACCCTGCGCCTGGCACAAGGCAGCGGTCTGTCGGTCTCGTTCGTTGAGCGTGCCATCAATCACTATCTGACCCACTGATCCACCAGCATAAGGACAAATGCGATGAGCGCTATCAACGGTACTTATTGGGTTAAGAACGGCCACACCTTTGGTTATACCTTCCCAGAGCAACCAAACATCTTGGGTGTTCTGGCAAGCAAACCGCAATTGGGTGCGTGCTTGTCTATGGAGCCGCAGCTGATCACACCTTCGGATGACATGCACAAAGCCACCGTGCAGGACTTCGATTTCTTTCGCGTTGTCGTCCCTTCAGACTTCAAGCCTGAGTAATTCCTTGGTGCTCTTCAGAGCGCCTTCCAATTTGAGAGGCCGTCATGAACAACGAACGGAAAGAACTGATCGCCATGCTCCTGGAAGATGCAAGGCGTATCCAGCAGCTGGAACCAAATGCCGGAACTGCGGCGCGAATTGTAGCGGCACAAAAAGTGCTTGCACGCGGTGATGATGAATATGCGCTGCCCGTGCTGGTGGCTACATCTTACCGTCTGGCTCTGGCTGAGGCGGGCTACGATTACTCGGTCAATATTGACGGCTCTTTGGTGGTTAAGGATCCGATTGCGTGCAGTAACGGTGCTTGCAAGTGGGTGGGGCACAAAGACGTTGTTCTACGTAGCAACAACGATGTTACCCGTTTCATTGAGAACAGGAACTAGGAGGCCTTATGTTCCCTCAGGATGTCGAAGTACGCGCACACCGTTACACTCAGGCAGGTGGAAAGCGCATGGTGCAATACAGTACCCCTGGTAATAACGGTTGGTTGATCACCAATGGCGATGCAACTGACTTACCCGATGTGCAAGCTCGACATATTGCGTTGCTCAACTATGCGCGCGATAACGGTACGTTAGTCAAAACCAACGCCTAAAAATCGGTTTCAAAATAACGCTTTCCATACCCTGCTCGGCAATCTGTCGGGTGGGGCGCTTGCGTTTTAATCTCCAGATTTCGCATGCGAAATGTTGAACTGACTCCTTCTGATTTCGCATGCGAAATATTGCTCATTTTCCGGAACGCTTTTCCCTGAATAGCCGGTTTTCGTTCCCCTATTCTGGCGCTGAAATGACAGTAAATTAATTATTCAAATCAGCAATAATTGTGCCCCAATCGCTTCGTTGGCGGTGAGCCTCATGGGAGAATTTAGGCAGTGAACAAAACAAATAACATGAGGAAATATGATGCATACTTTATCCGACCTTCTCCACTACGCTGGCGTTACCTCTCATAAACTGACTCTGCTTTCCATCCGCGATTATAACGCCTGTTGGGGTCGCACTGGTCGCGCCATACGTCCTTTTCCTCGTTACACGGTTTGGTATGACACTGAAGATCAGAATGACCGCATCGTATTCACCTTTGAAGCCGTCCTTAACACTAAGCGCACTGCACCAGAAAAGTTGGCAGACATCAGTATTCAAATCAGCCATCACAGTGACTGGGATCCTGGGAAGCGCAAGCTGACTGTCTCTCACCCTGAGCGCTTCCTGAAGGTCGATGGTATGGCAGTAGGTGCTGCTGAGAAAACTAAGTCATTGTGGAAAGAAATCACTGCACTGACTGAAGGCCTTCAACGACATGAAAAACTCAGTTCTTATGAAGTGACATTCCTTGCACCGTAAACTTTCAACTCAGACCGCTTCGGCGGTCGCTTACCCTATTCCGTTACTTACAGTGAGGTTCCGATTATGGCTCATATTCAATTCAATAACGCGCAGGAACAAGCGCTCTTCGATGCTCTACTGGCAAGCGCCCTTAATGGGGTATCTACTTCGATTTGGGATCAAAATAGACCCAACGCCCCGCGACAAGAAGACGTGGCGAACGTGGCTTTTGCTCTGGCCGCTGATGCGTTTGAACTGAGAAGGAAATACTGCAAGGTTACAGGGGAGTAGTTCTGAAAAGAGAGGCCACGGGAACCCGTGGTCTCTGAAGCGCAATTAACCCTTAATGACGCCTTGAACAATGAGGCTGGCTGCATCCACAGATACATCACCTTCCACTGTTCTGACCCATACCTTGTGATCTGCATCTGGTGCGCGGTCTGTCACTATCGTACCGACCTGACCGTCGAACTGAACTTGCACACTCCAAACTGGACTTGCGTTTGCCGCTTTTTTCTTGTTTTTGCTGGTGGATTTCGCATGCGAAATTTTACCGTTCTTTTTGCTCTTCAGCCTATCCAACTCGCCTTTCGCGTCTGTGCGGGTAAGCCCTGAAGTGCGTGCCTGGGACGTTAGCTTGTCGGTGACTTGCGGGCTAAGCTCACTTATCTGAGTTAGCGTATACGCGAGATCAATATCAGAAGTGACCCCGTCACGTAATAACTTGATCACGGATTCCGGAGCGTCAACCAAGCGCAGGTGTTTGCTGACGTATGAGGTTGGCTTCCCCACGGTCTTAGCGATGTCCTCTCCTGACATATTGTGAAGGCGTTTCAGCTCGTCAAAGGCCAGTGCAGTCGCCAGTGGTTTAAGGCCAGACTGCTGAAGGTTTTCTATCAGCTGACCAATGATGCGCATCTTGTCGTCTTTGGGTGGAGTACCGACATAGATATCAATGTGTGAATCACCTCGCTTCTTAGCGCTTCTCCAGCGTGTTTCCCCCATCCAGATACGGTAACCATTTCGGTCGCGAGGAAAGCAGCGCGGCGGTGTGAGGATACCTACTGTTACAAACGAATCGGCCATGCCATCAATCACTTCATCATCAAAATCCTGATCTGGACGAACCTGAGTTTCTGCGTAGACTTCGGTTATCGGGACACGGACGATTTGACCTTCAGCCTCAATTTCTGGCCGAGCTATATCACTCATGATCTGGTGAGCCATCCCGTCCCGTTTATCAAATTCAGGGGACTTGTTCTCAATTACCTGATTCACGCCCTCAACGGCAGCTGAGTTCTGCTTATTCTTCATGAGTGCTTTGAATGATTTTTTCGCCATCTGAATTACCCTACCAATTGAACTATTTTTTCTGCTAATGCTTGATACTGGATCGCAGGTCTAGATTTCGAGTCGTATTCGCGGAATGTCAGGCCAAGCTCTATAGCCTCTTTCGCGGTTGCCTGTGCGAAGGAGATATAGGCAAGGATGTAGTCCTTGTTGTAGCCCTTCGATTCGAGTATCTCCACCAGCATGTTTAGGTTATGCGTATCTACTGCGCCTAGGTAACCGTCAAATAACGGTTTACTGTAGTTGGAGACTGTGGCTTGTGTAATGTACGTGCCGAGAAAATGCAACTTCGGGTTGTAGTTCTTTTTGATTTTCTGCATGTAAGTGATCTGCTTCGCCACAGCGTTACGGGATTGTTTCTCCAGTAGCGTTGGGATCAGCAAGTAGTCTGCTGCCATGTGGCTGGCAACCATCACGTTTGAATACGAAGGCGCGGAGTCGATAAGGATGTAGTCGTAATACTCTTTCAACTGCAACATACGATCACGAAAATCGAACATACAATCTGAGTGACGATAGTTAATTTCATTCAGTTCGCTGGTGGAGCCGAGGAAGTGACGGCCGTCTTTAAGCTCTATGGGCTGTATTGTGGAATCAGGGATAAACAACTGGTAGGTATTGGCCTCTCCAGGAGTGAACTCATTCTTCAGCGGTTCGCGTTCAATCTCAAGAGGAAGCTCATCAGGAAAGGTTCTTTCTGTCAGGCCGGTCGTCCAGTCTGCGTCTATCATTAGCACTTTCTTGCCTGCCATTTGAAGGTCATAGGCAATTTCATTTGTCGATTGGGATTTGACCACGCCACCTTTTTGACTGCATACAACGATTAGTTTACCCAACGGCTTATCAGCTTTTTTTTCCATCTTCTTTCCTTTAAATTTCGCATGCGAAATTCGGTATAGAAAAATAACGCGTCCCCAGCTCTGTCGAGGTTTAGGCTGGTGCTAAAAAACCACCTCACGCAGGGATTTGCTCGCTATACCGATAATCGTTATTCTTGAAATTATTCATCTTCTTCCTTAATCATACCATGCTCGTAATAAATATTAACCAGTGCGGTAGATATATTTGACTCCTCAGAATCTACAATGCTCTGAAGGTGATATTTCGCATGCGAAATATTGGGCTGAAAACAGTTTTTGGGGTGACGCTCTGAATAGATTTCGCATGCGAAATAATTAAATCCACCAGCTATGTCGTGACTTGAAAAGATTATTTACTTTGAGCTATTTGTCGGCGGACTGTGTTGGTTGATACTGATATCAGATACCCTTTGCGGAGATGCACATGATTATCGGTTCACGATCCTTCCTGATAAACCACCTGCTGAAAAACTTCACAGATGACCAATTAATCGCGCTCGACACGCTGACCATTGAAAATGTAGGAGAGATAGAAACTGACCTATCCCTGGAACGCCTATTAACTGAAGGTGAGCGAGTTCACGTTCTGTGTTCGGTAGTGGAAAACTACGATGTGAATACCGGAGCAGGCTTTAACCACGTCCGCAATGAGAACGCTTCTCTACGCATCCCACAAAAGGAAGCCACGCAATGAATACTGGTTTGAAAACCTATTACTGCATGTTGCCCAACGGAAAGGTGCAATCTCATCAATCTCCGTGGAAACCAACCCATGCAGTGGCTGCGCGAAACGAGTCGCGAGACTGGTATGCGCATTCGTGGTGTTCATCTCAATCGGCAGCTGAGCGCTGTTATGAATTGACCCAGCAAGAGCAGGGCGTAAAAGTGGAAATTCTACGCGTTACTGATGAGGTGCCTGAGAAGTTGCCGTTTTAATTCTTTCTAAATTTGGCAATTTCTTTGTTCTTTTTGCTTCGTCAGCGGTTAATGCTGGGTGATACTGGATTCAGAAGAGGTAAACAAAACGAATAACTTAAACGGAGAAATACTATGTCACTGAATCCAACTCTCGTCGCGATGTTCATCTTCAGTAGTTTCAACGAAACCCGTGTTCCTCTCATTAAGCAGGACGATGATGCTCAAGAGCGCATCGACTTCAACGTAGCTGGTGGCGGTGAAATTGAGTGCGCGGATTGGATCCGTGAGCTGGCAATCGACATCGTTGAAGAGTGCGACGAAACCTTCACCAGCAAAGAAGGTCCGGGTATCTGGTATTACGAAGTAGCTGAAGTCATCGGAGCCAAAATCGCTAACGATGCAAACGAGGGGCACGTTTACCAATGTGACATCGTTAAGTTTGCACTGGAGCAAACCACCAGCTGGGTCAACTCCTAGCCTCCTTCCACCAGCCGCCTACGGGCGGCTCTACTTCACTCACTGAGAACTGAACAATGGTCATTAGCAAGCTGAACGCCGGTGATACCGTTTGGTCTATCACTCGCCACAAACTGGGTAACACAAATATCCCCACCGTTTCCGTTCACCCTGTCCAGATCATCGAGGTCAACGAGACCAGCGTTGTTGCGAGCTGGAATCACAATGCGCCAAAACGGTTCGGCCTGAATACGATTAAGGGCTGGAAGAAAGATAAGCCTGTACTCATCAAACAACTGTTCGGTAGTCAACGACTGGCTACCAAGACCGAGATAGCTGAACTGAAATCCAAGGGGTGACCACCCTGCTTTCACTTCCCTCATAAAGCCGCCTAAATTGGCGGTTTTTTGTTGCCAAACGCTTTGTCAGACGTGCTGTGGGAGGATAATGAATACATGGATGCAGCCAAGGTGGCGTGAGCGAAATGTATGTCGTGAATTTGGCGATATTTCGCATGCGAAATCACTCAAACAACAATGATAGGGTACTCATGCAGATCACGAAGACTTCTCACAACTTTGCCAAGCGTCGCGGCCTTGCGCTCACCACTGAACGAATAGACGGTGCCGACTTACTTTGTATCTGGGAAGAAAACAACGACAGCGAATGGTTGTGTAGTTATGACGTACACACCACTCGCCTAACCTACCGGGGAAATGTCTATCTGTCCCTGGAATGTGTGAACGCCCTGCCGAAAATCATTATCGACGAGAACCAGCTGCGTGCGGTGATCACCTTGATTGCCAATACATTGAAAACAACAGCCTGAAACAGGAAATGAAAATCATGAAGACGTGGACGCCGAACGAAAACATTACTCAGGTCATGCTGGCATTTGGCCCTCCTGACATTGAGAAGTTTTTACCGAAGTGGGATCTCATCCCGGACGAATTCAAGCACAGTAAAAATCCCTGGGTTGCCTTCGTTGAGCGTTGGTTTTACCAAGGGCTTGAATGTCCACCAGCGGCAAAGGAAGGTGTAGACCTGAAGTATGCATTAGCGCATATCATGGTGATCCTGAAAAGCTTCGACCCAAAGCAAGAGCGCAAAATTGCCGGGTGCGCATACCTCGCTTCGCTGTGGTTTGTCGGCTGAGTTAGTCATCCAGATTTCGCATGCGAAATGTTTGCTTTATCCTTAGAGTGAACACACGATTTCGCATGCGAAATATTTCAATTCCACTCTCCGATTTCGCATGCGAAATGTCAGCTGAAATGCCATCTGTTTATTTCCCATAATCCCTTTGTCGTTGCTGGTGGTACGGTAAAATTAACCCAGTAAATAAAAATCTATGGGATATCGTCATGAGCAACAAAAACAAACTGACCGCTGAGCAACAGACATCCATCGCGTACAGCAACTTCCTCACCTCGAAGGGGCTGAAGCCGCGTGCAGGTCAGCAAGAGATGATCCACTTTTGCTCATCCCTGATTAACGATATCCCGAAGGATAACGACAAGCCCGTTGTCGGTGTGGTCGAAGCAGGTACTGGTACAGGTAAAACGCTGGGTTACTGTCTGCCGCTGATCCCGCTGGCGAAAGAAAAGGGCAAGACCCTCATCCTGTCCACGGCAACCGTAGCGCTCCAGGAGCAGGTGGTTGTCAAAGACCTGCCGGAAATCCAAAGCCAAGGCGGTTTGAAGTTCACTTATGCAATGGCAAAAGGTCGAGGTCGTTACTTCTGCCGGTTGCGTTACGATGCACACGTAGATGCAGAGTTGAATGCCTATGGGGATGTCCGCGATGACATGAACAGTCTGGGTGCTGAATTTCAAAGCGGTGAATGGACAGGGGAGCGTGACACATATCCACTGGAACTGACTGACAAGTCATGGAACAAAGTCAACGCGGTCGCCAGCCAGTGCCCTAAGGTTAAATGCCCTCATTACAAATCATGCCCCTTCTTTGCCGCGCGCAGCCGACTGGAAGAAGTGGATGTGGTGATAGCTAACCACGATATCGTCCTGAGCGATCTGTCTTTGGGTGGTGGTGTTATCCTGCCAGTACCGAAAGAAGCCATCTACATATTTGACGAAGGGCATCACCTGACCAGTAAAGCCATTGAACATTTTGCCGCTAACGCCTCGTTGGATAATACCGCGCGCTGGTTGGGCGAAGTCAGTGACATGGTCATGGACATGCAGACCCCTTATGGCGAGAAGATGAATGACCACGTTTACAAGCTGGTGGGGTTGGCCTCGGATACGGCCACTGAGCTGATGTCAGTTCGGGGTACCCTTTTATCTTCTCTGAGCTTCCGGAACGACCACGGTAGCATTGACGTCTATCGTTTCCCTGAAGGCGATGTCCCTGCTGATGTACGCAGCCTATTCAAAAACGGCATCTATCTGGCAAACCAAATGCAGATCTTGGTTGAGAAAATGACGACCATTATCGACGAGGCAGGGGATAAAGTGCAGGCCGATGAGAATGCCAGGCACAAGATGGCAATTGGTGATTTGAAAAACCGGCTGGAAAACTTGTTGGATGCCCTGAAACGATTCTCTGCACCCACAAGAAAGGGTGATAGCACCGTGCCCGTTGCTCGCTGGGTAAACATTAAGCGTGATAACAAATCTGAGGTCATCATTCACAGCAGCCCGGTACATGCCGGTGAGCATCTGAACAGAGAGTTGTGGCAAGAAGCGCATGGCGTGATCATCACGTCAGCGACGCTACGGACGATGGGTAACTTCGATGCCTACCTGAATGAAGCGGGTTTGGAAAAAGACACGCCGACCTTACTGGCTAAAAGCCCGTTTGATTATGAGAACAACGGTGTGCTGTTCGTACCGAAGATGCGCAGCACGCCGAAGAATGCAGAAGCACACACAAACGAACTGATCGAGTTGTTGCCTAAATTAGTGCTGCGACGTAAAGGATGCCTGGTGCTCTTCTCGTCTCGCAAGCAAATGACCGAAGTGTGTGCCGGTATGCCGGAGGATGTGAAAGAATGCATCCTGATGCAAACAACAATGCCTAAATCAGAAATCGTGTCACGTCACAAGTTACGTATTGATCGCGGTGAGCCGAGCATTATTTTCGGGATGGCGTCCTTCAGTGAGGGTGTGGACTTGCCAGGGGATTATTGTGACAACGTGATTATTGCCAAGCTGCCTTTTAGCGTGCCAAGTGACCCGGTAAGCCAGACGATGACGGAGTGGATGGAAAAGGCGGGGCGAAACACCTTTGAGGAAATCACGGTGCCGCAGGCATGCATCAAACTTATCCAGGCAGTAGGGCGTCTTATCCGAACTGAGTCCGATACCGGTGCGGTAACCATTCTGGACTCTCGTATCAAGAATACGCGATACGGTCAGAGCATTCTGGATTCACTTCCGCCGTTTCGTCGTGTGATCCGTTAATGGTATGATGGTAAACAAAACGAATGCATGGGTGTGTCATGGAAAAATACGAAAGCGTCATCACGGTGGTATTTCAGTTCGTCGGGAAGGTCCCTGCACCCTTCGCCACCAGCAACCTGTTTGCCGAAAACTTACTGAAAGGTGAGAAGTTATGGAATGACCCAGGTACGGCTGGCAACCTGATGCTTCAAAAAATTCTGGCTGAACAGGGCGCGGCTGATCCCGATGATGGCAAGATTCACACCCGAACTGCGGAATTGAAAACGCACAGTGAACGCATGGCCTTCCAGAAGCTGGTGGGTTTGCCTCCGTACAGTGATTTAACTAATGCTGTGGCTATCCTGATCGGCGGGTTAGAGAGGGCAGGGCGGTTGATGAGTGTTAAGACAACGTCCGCGACTCCATTACCCAATGGGGAAACCATCATTTCAACCCGTGATGCTCAGCGCCGTTTATTCTTCATGAACCAGCACGGGATTTGCTTCACGGTAGATAGCCAATTGCTGATCGCCGTCGATAAACTGGAAGACGCAAAATTCTTCGCCACTGAAGAAGATTTGGATGCGGCTGGAGTCGCACGCTGGGGAGAGAACGGCACAGGCCGTTGGCGTGTGCTGGTGGCTCCGATCGGTGAAGAGATTTGCGGTCTCTTCGAGTTCGGTGAAATGACCTCCCTGGGTAAGAGACCGGAAGGGCGGATTAACGAACTGTCGATGTGAGGTAAACTCCATCATGTTTAGAAAGCACCTTTTTTGGTGCTTTTTTCGTTTTTGCTATTCGTCGGTGGAGAGGGTGGGGTGATACTGGTTGCAAGTAAACAAAACAAACACAAAGGGTCACAATGAACAATCATCTTTCTGCTCTGCGAGCAACTGCTCAGGTTCAGCCTGATATCGCAATCCCATCTTCAGGCAAAGTAACAGGCTTCCTGTTCGATGCGTCAAAGATTGGTGGTTTCCGGGGTGAGCACATCGCCGTCTATCCTGCCTGGTCAAAAGCTAACTCACACGGAGTGGCTGGCAATGATGTCCCTCTTAGTGGTGGACGCTCTCTTTTTTCATCCCGACTTCTGGCACTTCAAGCCCTGCGCTCTGAAATTGAGTCACGCTTCGCTACCCAGCTTCAGGCCATTGATAACGTGATCGCTGAGGCGGAGAGTCGCCCGTAATCATCCAACATTTCGCATGCGAAATAATACCCAATAACAGAGCAGGAATAGGCTATGCAAACTCATGAATTAGTCACCAAAGCAGAACAGCTGATCCAACGCAAAGATGGGTCTCAGGCAAAAATCGTTGCTACCGCGATGTTCGGTGCTGGCCTGCATATGTCTGTTGATGTCTTCGTGTTGCGCCGTGACAGCGCAGATCAGAATTGGCAACTGTGCAATGACCGCCCGCATCCAGACTTTAAAACGATGTCTCGTGAGGACTATGTTAAGTTTGGGCGTTCAGAAATGCTGCGAACGGTAACCGCTGGTGAGCTGTTGAAAGTCACTGGGATGATTGGTCAACCCATTGCTAACTACCAATAAACGTCAACCCGAAACGGTGTCGTGAAATCCTTCAAAAAAGCATCTTAAAAGGTGCTTTTTTTATGCCAAATGCTTCGTCAGCCGTTGAGGGCAGGGGATACTGGTTGCAGGTAAACAAACAAACCAATAACAGAGGTCACCATGAAAGTCATTGTCTTCAGTCTGCCGAATTGCCAGCCTTGCCGAATG
The DNA here is from genome assembly GCF_022592395.1 of Moellerella wisconsensis. Lineage (NCBI taxonomy): Bacteria > Pseudomonadati > Pseudomonadota > Gammaproteobacteria > Enterobacterales > Morganellaceae > Moellerella > Moellerella wisconsensis. Next base: position 106,074 of record NZ_CP093243.1, read on the forward strand.
ACCAAAGAGCGCCTTACTGCGAACGGAATTGAATTCGTGGAAGGCAGCATCGAAAAGCATCGTGAGCTGTTTCGTAGCATGGGTTTCAAATCGGCTCCTGTGGTGCTGGTGGAGCCTGATACGGGTATGGCGGTTTCCTGGTCTGGGTACCAGCCTGAATTTATCAAGGCGTTGGTTGAAGGTAAGCCAGAAGGCTATGGCATTACGGGTTATGCCCGGATGCGTATCTCTATCGAAATGCGTGAGCCGGAACTGTTTGCGGCTCCTGGTGAACCGAAGTAGGAAGGGGTAGAACGTGAGCCATCAAACTATCGCAATCCCACCAGCATTAGGTCTGCAACCACCAAGCGGTGCAGATGTCGTTTTGCTGTCGGAGCTGACTGAAGCCCTGCTGGTTGCAGAGATTAATGTCGCTGTGACGCTGGAGCCGATCGCCTGGACTCCGCCTTCTGGCCGCGCGGTGATGTATCGTCAGGATGCAATCGACGCTTTGTTTAAAGCAGGGATCCCAGTTGACGCTGGTGAGGTTTTGTCGGCCACCAGCAATGACACTCAGCCGATCGACGATGCAGAGCTGGAAGCGTTGTTGGATATGCGTGAAGACATGGGTGGCACTGACTCGTTTTACAAGGCGCTGGATGGCGCACTGGATGGCATTTTGTCACGGTTATATGCGGCTGAGCGAAACGCTAAGCATTAACAGCAAATTGGGGTAAAGCATGTTGTATGGGCCAAGTGGTATCTCCAAGTTAGTTTCATCGCAGGTATTCGGGACGGATGGAGGTTCCTTGTCTGTAGCTAACCTGACCATCCTGGGTTTGTTGCTGGTGTTAATGCTGTGGTTTGTCTACCAGATAGTGCGTGACAAAATCATTCCCGTTTGGGTGCGCGTCATGCTGACGCTGTCCGTTTCCTGTATGTGGGTGACCGTTGCCCGCATCCTGTATCGTAATGTTTGAGGGTTGAGCATGTCACCTGTACTGATGAACAGCTATTTTTGCGGTGCCGGGCTGATGGACATTGGCCTGATGAATGCCGGTATTCAGATTGCCCAGTCGTTCGAACTGGACAAAGACGCGGTTAAAACTTATCGCCACAACTTGGGCGACCATATCAAGCACTGCGATATCACGCAGGAGCAAGTGTTGGAGCAGAATGGCTGTCATGGTATGTCGTTCACGTATCCCTGTACGAAATACTCTACCATCGGGGATATTCACGGTACGCGAACCGGTGATGATCTGTTTCTGCATGCTCTGCGTCACCTGGCTGTCGCTCGACCTGAGTTTTACGTGATTGAAAACGTGCCGGGTATGCAAGCTTTCCCGATCGTCATGGAAGCGATGACCAAGCTGGCGGGCTATTTCATTCAGGTATTCTGCCCCGTGAAATCTGAATTATGGGTGCCGCAACGTCGGCATCGCCTGATCATCATCGGAACGCGTCGGCCTTTTGATATCAGACCGCCCGAAAATGCTCGCCTAATCCCCCTTAGTGCGATTTTAGAGGATAACCCGACCGTTCGTATCCCTAAGTCGGTAGAAACGCGCCTACGTGGCGGATATCGCGATGCACCTATCATTAGCGACCCGGCAAAGGGTGATATTGCACCGACCTGCGTTGCGCATTACTCCCGCGACCGCTCAACACGGCTCGTGGTCGATAAACGCTTCCCGTTAGGTGTGCGTCCGTACTCGGTGCGTGAATACGCACGTTTGCAGGGTGTGCCTGACTGGTTTGAGTTCCCAGTGTGCGATACCTCAGCGTATAAGCAAATCGGGAACGGGGTGAGCACATACGTCGGCGAATGGGTGGGCAATGAAATGATCCGCTACATGGCGCAGGTGCGTGACAAGTTATCCAGGGGTATCTATCGACCGGGGAGGCTGCTTCAGTAATGAAAAGCTATGACCTGAAGTTCTATCGTGAATTACGTGCTGATGGCTATGTCGCTATCGCGGCGCTGTATTATGCCCGCAAAGCAAATTACGGGTACTGAAATCCACCATACACTGGAAAAACAAAGCCATGACTACTGAGCAGAAACCGTCGCTCGCTACCGGCGCACCTCTGAACGCAGAAACCTGGGCAGACTTTGTGTCCCGCCTGAAATATCACTGTGTCGGCAAAGGCGTTGATGAGCACTGCACCGCCGACCCGTTATTCGTCGTTCAAAAGAAACGCCTGATCACGGGTCTGGATATGGACTACATCGAAGACTGGCTGGTGGCCGTGGACGATGCTCGCTGGTTTAGCCCTCAGGAATACTGGGATGACCTGGATTCAGAAGAGCGGGAAGCGCTTAATCAAAAATGCCAGACCGAGTACCGGGCTGATTTTCTGTCTATTCGCCTCGATCAGCAATGGGATGTGCTCGGCGAGTTACCTGACCACACGGTAACTGGGTACGTCTGGGAGTGGGAGTACGTCAACGCGCACTTCACTCGCGAAGCGGCGGACGCCTTCATTCAACGCAAAAAGCACGACTACACCAAGTTGGAAATCTTCGTCGATTCGCAGTATTGGGCGAAGGAGTTCAACACCATCCGCGACGCCATTTTGACTGGCAAACTGGTATATCAGGAGAAGAAAGATGACAGCAATTGAGATCCAAGGCCTGCTGGACGGCAAATGCATCCCACGCGATATGCGGGTCAACGAAACGCTGGTCAATTACCTGGCGCGTAGACTGGCTGAAGGTGAGCGACTGCGCACTGAGAACATCCAGCTGGTGGAAGAGCTCAAACGCGTGACCGACGGTTTGGAGTTCTTCTCGTACAGCACCGACGGCGGTTACGATGAGCACAACAGCGCTGAAAAAGCCCGGCAGACCGCAGAAGACCACATCGACTACTACCGGGGAGAGGCCTGTGACGGCTGGTCTGATGAAACTGATCAGGTGGTATGGGGTATCGTCGTGCAACGCGCCTGTCAAACCGAACTGCGCGATGTAGGTCCAGAGGACAGCGTAGGTAGTCACATTTCTCAGATCTGTGACTACGCTCTGATGCCATCGCTGGAAAACAGCCCAACCAAAGGCTATATCCCGACGTCTGAGGTGGAACAACTGGTTGCTGAAGGCAAGATGATGAAAGATGCCCACGCAGCCATCCTTGAGCACATAGACGTGACGAACAAGGGGTCTGCGGGCACTGCGGCCATGATCGCCAACGACGCACTCCACAATACAGACTGCCCGGCAATTGAGCGTGGCCTGCGGAAAATCAAGAAAGATGCTGTCGTTGCAGCGGCTAACCTGACCGGGGAAATCGCGCAGAAGATGACGAGCGAAAGTAAGCAAGAGCTGGTCAAAGCGGTTGGCCGTCGCATTCTGGTGCTGGCGGAGCACGTTGGGAGTGGGGAATGACCCAGCTGAAGGCGAAGCTACGCCGGATTCTTGACGGCGATGATATGGACTGCGTTCGCGACCGTACTGGTAAAAGCGATGACTACTGCGAAGGTTTCGTGGATGGCATGAACGATGCGCTGAGCCAATTGGCTGAAGGTGTTGCACCTTTGCTGACTGAGGCTGAAATCACCGGACTGGAGAGCTTTGTTGCTCGCATGTACCAGCGGGCTAATCAGCTGGTGGATGACGGGCTGAGCACCGCCCTGATTAACCAGGCGCGTTCTGCGGCGGTATTGGCCGAGCAGATGATCACCGAACTGAAAGGTGAAGGTGCTCCGTCATAACAAAGTCCAAAGCCGTGACCTGAAAAGCAATAGGGGCGCAAGCCCCTTTTGCATTGTACTCGTATAAATAAAAACACTTGTAGAAGTATTTGGCGCAGCTATTTAGGTTAAGGGAATATACGACCTTGTTGGATCTTAAACCTTTCTGTATAACAATGCATCATCAGATCTCTATGTGTTTGATAGGGCTCTCCTGCATTTTTACTTACCAAGGCAATATCCTTAAATGATGTTCCATTTAAAAAACCATCATCTAATCGTGATGAAAAATTAATGAATTTAGCAATATATTTATATTCATATGATTGTTGTATTTCTGCCTTTGCCAGACACTCAATATATTCACCACAACCATTTAAAAACTCTTCCTTCTCCGATTCATTAAAATCAGGAAACATATCAAAATCCACTTTCCAATCGCCATATATTCGAATCTGATTCCAAGAATGATGTTCCATTCCATGAGCCATTAGGAAAAATTTAAATGAATCTGTGAATGTTGATGCTGGAAGGACATAATATTCAAGGTCCTCATGGATCGTTATTTCAACAAACTCATTATATTCACTATCAGGTACAATTATGAATGCTATATCTTCAAAATCAAATTTAACGTTTTTGTTTATACGCCATTCTTTTTCCCAACGCATATCATAACTAGGCCCGTAAGCCTCTAATGTAAAGGGCTCGTTAAAAACTAATCGACGAATAGAAATTTTATCTTCTTCATTGATGTACCTAACGGGCCTCATTCCCAATGATTGAAGAAAATCATGATAGAAAACAATTCCATACTCAGAGCTTCTAGCCTTAAAGTGTTGAGCCACTTCCCCTTGGGTACAATGCGCGAAACTTACAGACTTTATCTCATGAGGAAAGTCCTTTCCCTTTTTAAATTTGTTAGCGTAAAAGCCCTTTGGATTTGCAGTTAGTTCTTTTTCTCTCAGTAGGCTTAAGAATCTTTCTTTAGCAGATAAATCAACAATATCCTTAAACACTCGTTCTGAACCAACGCCCTTCTCATACCTACAAGAGGGATCACTAACTACATGTAAAAAAAATTCAACTTGATAGTCACGGTAACGTTCTAAAATCCCTTCGAACGTTTCTATTTTAGGTTCGAAAAGATGCTTCTCTACAAAAGATATCTTACCGTCATTAATAGTGATCATGTTATTTCCAATAAATTTAAACTCTAGAGACTATGCAGATAGACACAAGCTTCATGTTTTGACAAAAGCTGCCACCTTGTACATCTTGTGTTGGTTCATTGTGGTCTATCAAATAAGACTTTGTTTTTAGTTATGCAATATTAGACCATATTTAAGTTTATGTACGTTTCTAATTCATAAGATAACCGGCTTCTTTGGAAGATGATTTCACTATATTTTCTACAGCTAGCCTAAAAGAAAAAGGAATTTTATCGGTTATTGAAAAATGTACCCAGTAGCAAAGGTGTGATGCCCAAGTATCGCCGTTTTGTCGAGGTTCATGATCAACACTGAACTCCGTAATTTCTCGTCCATCATATTCCCAGCTTTCATCAGCTTCGCAATAAGACAAGTATAACTCCTTGAGATCATCAAAAAGTGTCCCTTCTGAGATGGTTCCCCATTCTTTAACGCTTTCCCTGTGAACCATGAAGTGTCGTATAGCCGCTTTTTTAGATGGGTATTCTTGCCTGCCAAACTTCACCTGAACTGCTCTTCCCATGATGACTACCTAATTCAGTTAACCCTAGTTTTAATGAGTGTATCAGGAATCAAATGAAGCAAAAAATTGAAGATGCCTTCGTCAGCTGAAAGGGTGGGGTGATACTGGTTCCACGGCACGCAGCACCGCCACGCAATCCATCAATAATTTATGCGCCACCAGCGCGATAAGGATCAGCCATGAAAAACGAACTTTTGGAAGTTGTCATCGCAATGCGCGACTACATCGATGCGTTGCCGTCTGATGTTGTGTCGTGTTTGCCTGCTATGCCAGGGTTCGACCGCGATTGGGCTGATGAAGTGATTGACTCGGCGCAGCGCGCTGAAAAGAATCAAACCACTCCAGTTCCCGGCGCTAAAGCATTTCGTGAACAGATCGTGAAATATGTCGGCGGTCTGGGTAGCTCGGTGATTGCACCGTCCGTGGTGGAAACCATTTTGAAAGCGGCACGGCTTTCTGAAGCCAGAGATGCAAACGTATGAAAGCCTTATCCATCCGTCAGCCGTGGGCATGGCTAATCACCAATGGTCACAAGGATATCGAAAACCGCAGCTGGAACACCCACCAGCGCGGGCCGGTTCTCATTCATGCGAGCGCTAAGCTGGCTAGCAAGGACGACATGGAAGCGGCAAGGGCTATTCTGCGCGCCAAATACGGTAACGCCACCATGCTACCTGAGCGCAAACACTTGTCCTACGGGGCTGTTGTCGGTACTGCCACCATCACAGGCTGCGTTGATGAGAGTTCTTCACCGTGGTTCTTCGGGCCTAAAGGCTTCACGCTGGTGGATGCTAAACCGCTGAAGCCGGTACCTTTGCGGGGCCGCCTGAGCTTCTTTGAGACGGGTCTTCGTGTTCATCGGGTGTTTAATCTATTGGTGCCTGAAGGTCATACAGATGACACCGAAACAAAGGCGGTGAGCTAATGAGTCGCTTTTTGACCGTCACACTCCTGGAAGATGCCAACGAAGAGCATGTTTATCTCCCTGCGGGTGAATTAGACGCTGGTGGATACACAACCTTGTGTGGCCTTGATGGCGGCCTGAGTGACACGGCGATGGAAACCAAGCCCACACCTCGTGGCGCAAAAGTTAACTGTCCGAATTGCTGGGCGATATTCAAGACTTGCCGTTCGTATCGGGCAACCGACTTCGACCCGGCTGTAAAACAGGAGTAATACCCGATGCGGGAAAAAGACATCGTTCATGAAAACGGTAAATTCTGGGTGTTGCGCGATAAAGACGCTTACTGCGTGATGAAGTCCGGTGTAACCCACTCGGTGGGGGATAGTGCTTATGCCCTGACTAAAGACGGTTTGAGCATTGCGATCGCGCGCTGCGACTATCTGGCGGGTCGCGCTGAATCCACTGAACTGGAGGGTTTCGCCAAAAATCTTCATTTCTACATGACTGAGGCCTCAGCCTGGCTGTTGAAAGAGCGCCGCGAATACATCCAGCGCGTGATCGTTAAAAAGCTGGTGGTCGGTCTGGCCGACATGGCGAAGTGGTCGCCTGAGTGCGCCGAAGAGCCGGATTCGGTCGAACTGAAGCAGATGTATACCGAAGGTCTGGCCTTCTTCACTGAAAAAGGGTTTACCGCTCATGGGCAGAATTGACAAATACCGGCTGGAAGAGCTGCGTCGTCTTCAGGACGAAAAAGGTGAGCTCGCGCGTTGGGTTATCCAGCTTCAGGCAGATCTGGACACTTCACGCCGTGAAAAGGCCTCTGTAGAGGCGAAGCTGTACCGGGCAACCGCTCCATCAGTACTGGCTATTCCTGTAGGGATGACGCTGGTGCCGAAAAAACCAACTGATGAACAGCTGCGGGCTATTTTGGCTGTCCAATGGCCTGTAACTTACCGCGAATGCCTGCGCCACCCGGATAATGGGCCTAATGCGGCGATGAAAACGGAGAAGGAAATTGATGTCGCCACCCGTCAGTACTCTGCCGCGATAAGTGCAGCGCCGGAAGTTGCTGGTGCTGTACCAGAAGGGGGGCGGAAGTGAAAAAGCTTCGCTACTGCGCCAAGAAATGGCGTGATCTGCAACCCGGTGATGTTGTGGTGCTCTATAGCTTTAAAGTGCCGTTTCATTACGTCATTCTGGGCCCCCCCCGCAAACATGCCTATGTGTGTGACAACATCGTCTACGACACACGCAAGGCGGAAGATGTCGTGATTGAGCGGGAAGTTGATGCTCATCCGGACGATGATGTCTTCGTCTTAGATCCGGCGCACCATGCTGGGATTGTTTCGAACATGACCAAAGAAGCGCGCTGGGCAGAAATTCATGCCGAGTACGAACAGGAAAGCCAGGCGGAGAATACCGACGATGAAATTAACTGAAACCAAGGTGCTGAGCCTCGAAATCAGCGAACTGCGAGACTTTGACCCAATCCGTGTCATGACTGAAAACTACGGGCCGGGGCGAGGTCGCATTACGGTTACCTGCGAGGGCAAGGCGTGGACCTCTGCCTGGTACGCCATGAGTGATCGCTCCGTGGAGCAGTTTTTTTGTGACTGTGGTAACGACTACCTGATCAGCAACATGGCCGGTAACGTGAGCAGTGAAATCGACAGTGACAATGAAGCGAACATGCGCTTCATGTTCAGCGAAGTGTTGCGCCTGCGCCGGGAAGGGGAATTATCCAAAGACCAAGCCCGTATGTGCTGGGAGGAAATCGACGGTTCTGACGATATCAAAAGCACGGTCTGTGGTTATGCTTCAGTGATCAGTGAGGTGCCATACTTCAGCACCGAGCCGTGGTACCTGCCGTGGCCGTCCGTACCGAACCCAGCCTTTATCCGTCTGAACAACATGTTTGATATTGTTCGGGCTGCACTGCAACAACACCTGGCTTCTGCCAGCCCAAAAGAGGAAGCGGTAGCATGACTGAGCGTGAACAGTTCGCGCAAGAAAATGGCATGTCGATGGACTTTGTGAATTGGTTCTTCGACCACAAGAAAGAGGGGTGTGGGAATGTTTGGTTCATGATGGCTGCGGCGATGTGGGAAGGGTGGAAGGGTTTGGCGAGCCAGGAACCGAAACCACTACAAGTCACGGACGGGATGGCACTCGATTTTCACCACGCGCTGACTGACGGCAGTATTGGCAACGACGAGCTGGAAGAAATCAAAGTGGGTCTGCGAGCCGCCCTGTGCAACATAACTACCTCTCCAGAACAAACCGTGCAAGAAGATGGAAAACAACTCGGCCCCAAGGCCTGGGAACAGCTGACGGAACTTATCAACGCTCCTGCTGCACCATCGGATACACTCAAGCAGCTAATGAGCAGGCCGCGCCACTCCAGCTGATCTGAATCGAGAGCCCGGCTTATGTCGGGTTTTTTTGTCCCCCACAACATCTACCGCATAATAAAAACACCTTTTTTATCTGCGAGACACTTCAATGACTACCTTCACTTGGAAGCCCAGCGACAGTAAGTGGAACCAAGGCGAGCAACTGTACCTCGGGAAATTCAAAGTTGCTTCGGTTTACTACGATGCAACTCAGGGCCGTGGCAAGGATCCCTATGCTACTCGTTGCAGTTTGCCGGGCATTAAAGGCAATCTCGGGCACTATCCGGATATGGTTTCTGCCAAGGACGCTGTGAGCAATGCCGTGAACTACTGGCTTAATCGGGCGGGATTGCAGGTAACCCAAGCAGAAGGCGCTAAGCCATAAAACATAGGCAGTGTATTGCTGCCAAAGCGGGAGTTTACAATGACCTCGAAATTATGCGCTAAGCCTCCCAAGGGGTTTGGCCTGGCAGTGTTGGTGTTGATCACCTGCATCACGATTTTCCTAACCATCGCATTTGGGTGGCTTATCATCGAAATGTTCGACTGGTTCAACATGTTTCCATATCAGCATCGCGGAATCGACTGTGTATGGATACCTGAGCCTGGCTGTTTAACGATTTTCAGTAAGCCTACAGCACTCATCCCATTATTCGTATTTGGGGTTCTGGGCTATCTGGCTTTGGTGCTCATAACCGGAATTATTTTTGCTGCGTTCGAATCAATGACCGCTCTATCAAAAACCATCTGTGGTCTGGCCGAAAAGCTGGACGAAGCAGGCGCACGCTTGCTGTCAACGTGGTTTAAAAAGTAGGTTCACAAACAATAATCAAGCCCGGCGATGTCCGGGCTTTTTTTTGTCAGCGGTCAAGCGGGGGGATAATAAGCGCAAGACCTATCATCACTGATATTTTCAGCCCCAGAGTAAGGAGCTCATTATGAACCAAGAACTTATCGAAAAGCTGAAGCGCCTGGCGGAGGCCTGCCCGGTTAAATCATTCCAAGCATCCTGGAGCAATAAGCCGTTTCCGGAAACTAGCTATCAAATGCTATTCAGCGGCGATGACGAAGATGACCGCTGCCTGATTGATGATCCCGGCTTTGAAAATACAGTGCTGAACCGCCACGAACGAAGCGCACTAATCCAATATCTGGGTGCGGTGGGGCCAAGCGTTATTCTTCAGCTTCTCCAGCTGGTGGAAGAGTCCGCCATTTCTCGTAATGATGACCTCTCTGAAATGGAGGGTCTGGCACGACAAGCGACCGAAGGGCCGTGGCGCTATGACCCGCGTGTAACCACAATCGAATTCGGCGAGCCGGATCGGGTTGACGACTATGACGCGGAAGATGCCGGAATCATCACCTGCATGGTGAGCGGGGAAATTAAAGGTGATGTTGAAGGCGTTCAGCGTAACAAAAATGGCAAGTATATCGCTGCCGTACACCCGCAAGCCGTTATTGGTCTCATCCAGCGAGTGCGCAAAGCTGAGGGCCGGAAATGACCACTCTCAATAGTGTCGAGCAGCTAATCACTGAAGCTGAAGCCTCTGTTTTATGTGAGGTCTATAACTTCCTGGAGAACCACCAGCGGTATCCGCTCGTTTCGGAACTGTCTGGTCAAAGCAACGATACGCAACCATCGGCTGAAATCCTGAAGTTAGAGCAGCGGGGGATCTTGTCGCTTTCGTACTCCCGCCGAGTACTCACCAAGAATAATCAGCGGTTTGTGTGCATCGCCAAGAATAACGGTTGCGCCCATTTGCGCTTCCCGTCACTGAAGTTCAAAAGCCGGAATCACTACAAGCCTCTTACTAAGAAGCAGGCAGAGCTACTCCAGTACGTCTACAACTACATCACGAAGTACGGCCACAGCCCATCACAACGCGAAATGTACAAGTCTTCTGGGGAATGGGCATTCGGTATCCTGCTCGATAAGGGGATTATCTACCAGACTGATACAAGCCTATATCAGTCCGATGTTTCTCGGCGGGGTATCCGCGTATCGCCAGGGTTCGGTATGGACCAGTTGTCCGGGCAACCGGATATTCTTCCACGCACCCTGATGCTGTACGAAGCGATTTGCGCAGAGCTAAAGACAACGACGCTGGGCTACGTTACCAAGAACAGTATGCTTAAGCTGGTGCTCCAAAAAGACATTTGGCGATCATTGAATGAGCTGCAAAGTATTGGGTATATCCGCATGGTCAAAAAATCTGGTCGTAGCGGCTACAGCCACATCTATCTGGGTCCGCAGAAACCTGAGTTAATCAGCGACCCTGAACATGCGCCGCTCATGACGCGCTGCGTGAACTGAAATTTCTTTACCCATTTTTTAAGGCAAAAATCATGCAAAAAGAGAACGCGGTTTCGAAATTGAAAGAAGCTATCGAGCTGGCACTCCCGATTTATCGCGCTGGTGGGACTACGCGAGCCTGGGCGAGCACTGCCACCCCTATGCAGGTAGCTGAAGCCTTAGCAGAATTGGAAGCAAAGGCGGAACGTTACAACGCCATGTTGACTGAGGCGCTGGAATCACTCAGAGGCGCAGAATCTCGGGCTGCGGTTATGGATGCAGGAGCTGCCACGCCGTTTATGTGGGGATTGATGACCGCTGAGGGCCTGCCGTTCTATGACGAATGCTGTGTCGGTGAAGAAGCTGTGGTGCAGGAAGTGGCAACAACCTACAACAGCATGGCCGATGACGCTGATCACGTCACGCCTGTGAAGTTGTTCCTCCGCCAAGCCGAACCAACTGCATTCATTTCCGAAAGCGGACTCAAACTTCTTGGGGCTGGTATAGGAGTGACAATCTACCCTGAGCCACAGTTAGCCGCTGAAGAACACCAGGAAACGTTGCCATTATTCCTCGGCCAGCCAGAGTAAATTCGTCCCCTGTCTCAACCGCTTGATAATTTATATTCCGATTACTGACAACAGAAGAGGGCAAGATGAATGTCAGCATACCCATGTTAAACCAGGTGATTGCCGAATATGGCAAAAGCCACGTAGCGCATCAGATGGCTACCCAGTTACTGGATATCCTTTGCGCTGAACCGTCCATGTTTAGTATTACCTGCAACGGCAAAGTCGAAGAGATCGGCGGGAACACTCAGGCCTTTACAGCTGAAGAGTGTGAGCGTGAGCTTAAACGCTGGTCTGAAGGCGTTGACGAAACGATGGACGATTACGCCGTCACTCCGCTTTTCGCTATCTGTGATAGCTCTGAGGCTGTATTTGGCGCTCTGCATAAGCAATTGCAAGAAGCGCTGACCAGTAGTGGCAACTGGAAACGGAATTACGAGAGCTCCCAGGCGCAGGTAAGCCAGTTACTTCAGCATGAAAGTGAAAAGGAAAACACGCTGGCAGAACGCGCCAAAGAGCTGGAGCGCCGGGAAAAAGCCGTTGAGCTCCAGGAGAAGTCCCTCTATCACGAGCGGGAGCTCATCCGAAACGAACGGAAAACCCATGAAAACACGATCCGCGACCTTCAAAATCGACTCGCCAAACAAGGTGGTGAAAATGCAGGAAATTAAGCCGGGGCAAATCTGGGAAGAGGTTGACCCTCGTTATACGCCGTTGCGCCAGATCGAGGTGCTGGAAGTCGTGTCTGTAACTGGGCCGAAAGGCATTCGCATCCGGAGCCCAAGCGGTAGGGTTGTTTGGGCAAGCGCCGAACGCTTCAGCGGTAAGCGCGGTGGTTATCGTCTGGCTGCGGACCAGCCTGCCAGTGAACTTCAATAGGGGACAAAAGAGCATGTCATCGAACGAGCTTAAAAAAGAAAAGCATATCTGGTTCGGCGTTATGGTGATCTGTGCAGTTTTCACTGTGCTGGAGACGGTCAGTGCGGTGCTTCACGACAGATCGGTTCTGGAGTATGTCCTATGCGGTGTGCCCGCTGGCGTCCTCTGTTTTTCAACCTATAAAAGACTGATGAAATTCGCCGTGGTCAGGCAATATCAAGGCATCGTTTTGCTTACCACGGTTCTCGCGAGCTTACCTATCGTTTTTATCTATTCCTATGTAGGGGAGCCAGTATCTTACTCCAACCGTTCTTACTTCCCGCTGATCATCTTCATCGCCGGGTTTGTCATGTGTGGCATATCGTCGCTCTATGTCAGTACCGGCAAGTCGATTCTCAATCCTGAATCGAACTAACCAGCCCACCAGCCCGATCGCTATTGTCGGGCTGGCTCAATCAACACGGCTTCCCTGTCTATCTGGCCGGGTTCGCACCTCGCTAAAACCACCAGCAAACTCTGGGGCTGAAATGCCCCTTTTTTTTCGCCCAAATTCTTCGTCAGTCGAAAGGGTAGGGTGATACTGAAAGTCCTGAGTAACACCTTCTCCAAAGACAATAACCACTGAGGATCTGTATATGCTAAAAAAAATGCTCGTTGGCTCTATCTTCATGCTCGCTGCAACTTCGGCAACTGCGTATGACGGCGTGATCCGTTTCGTGGGCGAAATCGTTGAACCGGCTCACCTGGTAACGGCAAAGGGCAAACCTGTCGAAAACGTGGCCGAACGACTGCAAAGTGTTGAAGAAGAGACCACCTACTCCAAGGTGGATAAAACGCAGGTCGTCGGTAAGACCATCATCTACACCTGGCGCTGATAATCTCAGCGAAAAAAACCGTTAAAGGCTCGACATTGTCGGGCTTTTTTTTCGTCACGGAAATGACCTGCCAGATAATGAAGACTCAATCCATCCATAGGGGGTAACAGTGGCAAGCGAAGAAATCCGAGAGGTTACACGCATTGGTCGCGCTGATGGGCAATGGGGCTGTAAGTGCCCTCATTGTGACCGGTCTATGTTTTTTTCTGAGGACACCATCGAAGAGGTGAGAGGGAGCCAGTACCAACATACTGCACGCTTATCCATCATCTCTGAGCAGCGTTGCAACGGCTGGCTGGAGGTTTCAACCACAGCCAAATATTCACGCATCATGTTTGATCAAGGGGAAGAGTGATGCTTTCAGTAGAACGCATGGATGAGATTGCCCGCCTGGCTATCCACCTCAATCAAATCAAAGGCTGTGCTGCTGTTACCAGTAGCGGTGAGACCATCATGCACCATACGCTGGTGGAACAAATCACCTCGGCCTTACACGACCTGACGTCTCAATTGCAGAATGCCACTGTGTATGCGCCTGGCCCAACTGACGAACGTAAAGCTTTCGAAGATTGGCTGGCTGTTGACTATTCCGCAGACCAAAGTGGAGCTATCTCTGATGAAGAAGAGAAGGCCTACATTGCTGGTATATGGCACGTATGGCAGGCGCGAGCCGCACTATCGAAAATCAGACCATCTTCACCTGTTTTGCATCCTGCGATCCCGGCGTTCGCAGTGCCGGAAGGTTTCTTGCTTGCCCCTAAGCAACTGACTGAAGAGATTGGGTTTGCCGTGATGGCAGGCGTCCATCCTGACGATTACGCGGCGATGATGGCGCAGGCTCCTCGTATTAACGTGGAATGTGAACACGTTGGCTATGTCACGAATGACCGACGTATGCTCATCTTCAAAGACAGCCCGAATATGCTGCCGGAAGATACCTCTGGCCTGGATAAGCTGGTGGTATTAAAAGCGGCTTTGCCTGCGCCACAATACAAAGCCATGCCCCGCGAAATGACAGACGATATCGGCGAAGCTATCGCGAAGGAAGCGCGTTGCTGCGGTGGGATCGCGTTATGCATCTACGAAGCTGCCCTGGGGGCGGAACCAGAAGGTAAACCCGATGAATCATGAAGTGATGGGTGAAGAACAGCTGATCGACATCTGTAAATACGAACCGGAAAACTCTCCGCTGCGTATCATTGCCGAAGAGGTGCTGGCTCGCCGCAAGGACGACAGAGAAACTTCGCCGGAAAGCGTCGTGTTGCTTTGGGACCGTGTCAATGACATGGATAAAGAGCAGGTGCTGGAAATGCTGAGTATGGTCTGTCGCAAATACACCAAACTGCATGGCCGGTATTGTGATGCTCTTCAGCGTGCTGGCGAACTGTCCGTTAAGCTGGTAGCTCTACAGGGGGAAACCGATGAGTGAAGCCAGTGATAAGGCCGAACTGCACCGGCAGCTAGTCCGTCTGGGTGACATGATGGGGGATGGTCTCCATCATGAGCCTGACGGTAAGTGGATCAGTAAGGAGTATCGCCGCGTAGCCAAAGCGCTAGGGTACAACATGCCAGCGGTGAAGCGACAACCTGCCCCTGCGCGTGAGCAGCGAGCAGAGGCTATTAACCAGCGAATGCAGGAACGAATCAGGGATGTACCATGCCAAAAATGCGGGGGACCACTGAAACAGGTTCGTTCCGGCTCAATGAAAGCTAATTGTGAGCCGTGTGGTTTGCGATACACATTGCTTACAATGCAGCGCAAGAAAAGGGCTTAAATCATGTGGGTAGTCTATACGCTATTTTGGGCTTTGCTGGGTATCGGCCTGGAGCGTGAGGGCTTCATCAGTGGCATCCGAGACAATATCTGGAGCTGGAAGCGCGTATTCTTGGGATCGGCATCGACAAGTGCTTACTTATTAGTGATGTTCAACTTCAATGATGACGTTGCCATACTGGAGCAGATTGGCATCTTCGCGGGTTGCTGTTTGTTTGGTGTGCTGCCTTGTGCGCTCGTCTTCAAGGTGTTTTTGTCAAAGAAAAAATAATAGAAGTTTTCATGCAGCCCCGAAATCCGGGGCTTTTATCTTCCATTTCGTCAATTCAAGGATCCGTCAGTTAGATGATTCCCCACTTACGAGTTAGCGCGTTGTAAGCTTCAGCGGTGGATTTAACTAATTTTGCATCTTTTTGTTCGTTCGCCTGCGCGTGTTCCTCTCGCAACCGGTCTGTCTCTCGCATAAACAGAACAAATTCAGCGGGTGTCTTTTTCCGGTTTTGTATCCATATCTTAGCTAACCGCAATATGTTATTTGGACGGCAGCACAGGCGTGCTTCCTCTTCAGTCATCTTCAAAATTAACTCGGAGCATATTACCTCTGCCCATTTAACTTGCTTGTGAGTACCGCTTATCCATATTTCGTCACCGCCGATAGAGCCTCTACAATCAAGGTATTCATTCCTGTCAAAATGGCATCAATATGCTTTTTCCCTTTTCATAAATGGCGTATCAGGCTTTATTTGCATGTGGATGTTCGCCATCTTGTTCATCATCTGGACCTGTCTATAAGGAACTACTATGCATGAAGCTATCAAGCAAGGTGCCGGAACCATAACGACCAGGGACCTGTACTTTCGCTATACCGCCTATACCGGACGTCGTCATACAGTCAAAGTGGCCGCATTCAACTTTGACGGTGGCGCATACGTTCAGGATTTCCCCAGCGTGACGATCCCCGCCGGGAAGATAAGAGTGCTCCGGTGTACATGCGGTGCCAATAACTGGACTGACGACGGTCGCTACGTCAATGACTACTGCTGCGGTTCGTGCGGGGCATACGTGACGATTTGCGTTGGGAAATGAGGCGCTTTCGGAGCCCTACATTGTTTTTGAAAATACCCAGCCGCTGAGCCTTCGTCAGCCGTTAGGAGCGATGGAAACTAGTTGTACAAGTTATGAAAACTAACACGCAATTAGGAGTCATCATGAAAGCTCAAGCTATTCGTAACCGTTCATTTGATGCCATTAAAGCCCGCGCAGCAAGCGTCATCAATGCAGTAATTATGCATGAGGCCACCAGCGCTGTTCTCTTCGCCCTGATGGTGTTCGGTCTCGTGTATTGTGGCGTGCTGTTCGGTATCCAGCCACTGAAGTAATCCAAATCCCAAGGGGTCGCTGATAATCACCCGACCATTACCGCCAGCATAGAGCACTGGCGGTGTTTAGCTCCCACTCAGGGGGCTTTTTTTTTGCGTTTAATTCCACCCTCAGGGTTAGGGTCAGGCTTGCGCAAAAATCGTACATGTGATTTCATTCGCTAACTATCCTTTTCGAATGACTGGCGCGATGACAGATACCACGTTTAAAAAAGCCCTCGCAGCCCTAGAAGAAAAGGGACTCATATTGAGCGAGAGTACTAACCGGATATTCCTCATCCTTCCTGGATATGGCCGCGTGAATGTTGCCGTGCGAAACGCCAAAGGGAAACCCGACACAGCCACGCTCACCGTCAGGTTTGATGGAAGCGTTAGCTGCCGCCTTTCCAATGAACTCCGAGATAACACACCACCTCGCAAGGAATGGTGATCGTACTTCGTTAAGCAGAAACTCCGGGGGATAATGAGTTCTCTATCTACAGGAGGTCATTATGCACAGCGA
Organism: Moellerella wisconsensis; assembly: GCF_022592395.1. NCBI lineage: Bacteria > Pseudomonadati > Pseudomonadota > Gammaproteobacteria > Enterobacterales > Morganellaceae > Moellerella > Moellerella wisconsensis. Next base: position 123,048 of record NZ_CP093243.1, read on the forward strand.
AGAATTCAAAGATCACGTTCGTAGCTCTCCCGACCCATGCGCCACAATTCAGGCGAATTGTCATCATCGCGTCACCTACAGAAACGCTAGCCAAACCGACGTTATGCATCAGGTTAATGCAGGGTTGGTACGATCGGCTCTGGGAGTTGGGGAAGGGGAGCCATTGACAGTAAAAGCTAACCCAATGGCAACAAAGCGCACCCACAAATAACCCTCAATACCATTCAATAGAACTAAGAGCTCTAACTCGATTGGAGCTCTTTTTATTAGTCAAAAAAGATGTTTTTCTGTTCATTTTGCTTCGTCAGATCTGCGGGTGTGAGATAATTAACTTAGTTAAAAAACACACTCAATCACAGATTTGGAGGGCACAAAATGGCAATCAGCATCAAAAACCTATTCGGTCGTAATCGCAAGGCAAAGGCACATTCAACTAGTTTTGTGTCCGATATCCAGGTCGATTTTGAAGAGGAACAACCGGAGTTCTTCACTCAGGAAGAGCTGGAAGAAATGGAATACGAGCGCCTGGGTATTCGTTTCACAGAGGAAGAAGACATCAGCGCCATTGCTCATCTAGCCGTTACAAACTACTACTACGATGAAGAAGAAGACGACTTCGAGACCGCTCCAGTGCGCCGCTATGGTTGCAGCAGCGAAGTCCAGAAGATGAATGACACTATGTTCCAAATGGTCTATGACCACACGGTAGGTGGTCAGTTGTCAGCTGGTGGCGTTTTCGGTTACGGCTCCATGTAATAACCGATTGTGAAATAAATCAGAGGGGAGCTCAGGCTCTCCTTTTTGTTTTCCTTTGAATCCTTTTCCTGCCAAGCCGCCTTTTCGAATATGCTCCCCAGCCATTGATGAGCGCCTCCGGCGCGATCTCAGCTGGTTACAGAAACCAGCCTATAGGGATGCCACAGCACCCAGGGGAGAGCGCACCGCGAAACCCACGCGTTCGCCGGATAAAATAGGGACTATTATCAGGCGACCAATAACGCCCAAGAAATGGGCTCTGAATAACAGAGGGAAGGGGTTTTAACACCCCATCCCTATGTGCGTTCGAAAATCACCCCCTCGGTATTTTTGGGGGGATTCGGGATAACGGAGCCGCGACCGCCACCAAACATGCCATCTATACGGGCAGAAAAGGCCTTCTGTTTGCTTGCCTTTTTCCTTTTAGTTGAGCCATGAATGAGTGGATATGCTTACGCCAAACTGGTATCCCCCTCAAGCTCGTCACTCACCAAAGAGACTCAAGTCAGCGATTGCTGGCTTTTTTTTGCCTTAAATTTGTTACCGGAAACGAGCCCGTTTTGCGGGGGTTTTTACTGTAATTGCATCCCCCTGATTTTTTATAATTCTCTAAGCGCAATATCGTGCTCAACAAAGGCTGAGAGGCCTTTTTACGTTAACTCTGTGGAGTAGATACATGTCAATCAGGTCTTGGTTGAAAGAGAATAGCAAAAGCAATGGTGCCATTAAAAGCCGCTCAAATCCGGGACGGTCTCATTCATCAAAGCTGGAGAATAAAGTCCTGGTTAATTAACAGCGTTTTTCGTAAGCCTACTTTAGGCCAGCATTCGTTGCTGGCCTTTTTATTGACTGAAATTTCGTCAACTGTTGCTCATGGGACAAACTAGATCTGTGCGGTGAATCCCGCTATGCGCAGGGGTCTTGTATCAAACAGTGATTAACGACAACTCGGTTGTCCCTTTTCAGCATGAAAAGCACTGGGGTTCGGTGAAGGCGAGTCGGCTTGATACACCGATTCACCGGGAGGCACCCGGCACCGCACATCACATTTCAATAACGATGAGGGCAATATGAGCCAGAAAGAATTTGCTGTTGGTGATGAAGTTATCTGGACAAGCCAGGCGCAAGGCTATGAGCGTGAAAAGACTGGAACGGTTGTTGCCGTACTCAAACCTCATGCGCGTTTCACCAACAAACATCAGGAAAGCTTCCCTGATCTGTTCAAGAGCTCTGGCGTGGGTTATCCCCGCGACGAAGTGAGTTATGTTGTCCGCGTCCCTCAAGGGAAAACGGGTAAGGCCAAACCAAAACATTACTGGCCGCGCACATCTGCACTAAAAGCAGCGAAATAAGCAACCATCATCTCTAAAGCAAAGGCCGGATTCACGGCCTTTTTTGTTCCTAATCATACCGGGTATGAATTGAGGGGAAGTATATGCGCCACAAAATTTCACTCAACAGAACCAACAAGGTAATCCTTGGCTTGTTTGTTTTGCTGTTAACAATAATAAATTCTGTTTTTATATATAATTACGCGTTCAAGCAGGTGCTGAAATTAGAGGGCAATGAACGCGAATTTAAGTCCCTGCACGGGGACCGTCTGGATAAAAAACCAGAGCGCGAAATTTGATATTAAATTGCTTTCTCATCGGCTGATTGGTTTAGACCGAGAGTTTACGGCCACCGATGAACGCACGGCAGGGCAGGCGATAGTCAACGTGAATGCCTACCTGTCTGCTGTTAAGGAGACATGTGTTACCAACGGAAGCGATGAGGGAAACGCCGAGTATGTGGCCTGTGCTGGGAACCTGATCGGCCAGCATTTTTATTATTTTTCCGGTGCAGAAACTGCCAGCAATTATGCGCGGCATCGTTCAGGAAGTGAAACCAGCACCTATCTGATGATCGACGCTACAAATCACCTCCCCATATCTGCCTCCGTCGTATTCTCGCCCGGCCATGCCTTCTTTGCCTGGAAAGACAGCTTCGGCGAGTACCAATATTGGGAAACCACGACCAATGATAACTTAGGGAAGTTTGCTGATCTGCGAGACCTCCTGTACGTGAAAAGTCCAGACAGGACCTATTACACGCTGCTTCAGGGGGCGACAATTGAGGACGTATATCAAGCAGAGATTTTTGAGTCCGCCGTCAATAAGCCCGACATTGAGCGACTGTATCAACAGAACTTTGAAAATATGCGCATAGCTGACGTTTACTTCGACCACAAGTCTCGGAATTTTGCGGTGCCGGGTAGCGATGTCAAAATGACGGAGCACGATGCTCGGTACCTACGTTCGCTACTTCAAACCGATATCTCAAGCGTAAATAAGCGTATTGCGTTGGCACGATATTACCTGCATGCCGGAGACCCAAAGGAGGCGCTGTCCATCGTGGGCAACATTAACCCATACGCTTGCTTAAGCGATTGTTATGCTATCTCGGTCGATGCGGGAAAAGCCGCCTATGTCGCGTTAGGGCCGCTGTATCGGTGGTTCGACAGGTATAACCAGGCGCGCGGGTACGCTCCCAGTGCTGGGGACTTACAAAGCACCGTTTTTCTCTCCATCATATTTGTCGTCATGCTTGTCGGTGGCACATTTATCTTGCAATACGCAATTAGAAAATAACGAATGCATGCCCCTAAAGCCTGCCCCGTGCGGGTTTTTCCTTGTGAGGGTATCAATATTTCGCATGCGAAATAGTTTCTATCCCTAGATAAAAATAGTCATAAAAAGATACTTTTTTTTGCGTTTGCCTATTTGTCAGCGGTTGGAGTGGGGTGATACTGGATTCACAAGCGGTAAACAAAACGAATAACACAAACGGAGATCCACCATGTCCCAGCAAATCAGCCAGTCCCGCATCACTCTGACTTCTTTGAAAGTTGCCGCGTTCGCAAGTGAAGAAACTTGGTGCTTTGAAGCTAAAGTTTGTCTTGATGGAAAAGTTATCGCTAATGCCCATAACAGCGGCACGGGTGGTTGTACCTTCATCCTCGCAATGGATGGTCAAGATAAGTTGTTAGAAGAGGCTGAAACCTTCGCTAAATCCTTACCTGATCTGGTGTCCGACTTTAACGACCCGCAAACAGGTACCAACATGCTGTTGAGCGTTGATCTGGAAATGCTGGTGGATTGCATCGTTTCTGATATGCAGGCTGAGAAAAAGCTGCGCACTCGCTTCAAACGTGAGTTCCCAAAAAAGTTGCTGTATGTACAAGGTGACGCCTTATATTCCGTGAAAGGTTTTGATTTAAGCAAAACCAAAGATAAGGCCGTGCTGTTCAAGTCTTGTCGCGATCACAACGGTAAAGACATCGTCATTCTGGCTGAATTGACTGAAGCCAAAGCATGGGAGTTGTATAAGAAAACCATGAGCGGCGAATAAAGCCTTCACAGCCCGCTTCGGCGGGCTTTCTTCGTTAGCTGACCTTTGCCCCAGATAATACCTAGACAACCATCCTCAGGAGCTTTCATGGCTATTACTATCACCTATGGCATTCTGCGTAACGCCACACACGAAGAGTTACTCAACAAGGCCTACTCGAACGCAAGCAACGCTCAGGAAGTTGATATCGACGTAGACAAACTGAGTGAAGAAGCTGTCAGCGACCTTCGACAAACCTGCGACCAAATGGGGCAAAAGAAAATTGTTCGCGTCATTGACTCGATCGTCGCAGCAAAGAAGGGGGATTTTTCTAAGCCTGTTGCGAGTTTTCAAGCTTTTGATAGCGTCTTGATTGAATACCTACGGCGTGATGCAAAAGACGGTTGGATCTACCGTCGTGGCAGTGATGGTAATCTGTATGCCGCGCTAGTGACATCCGTTAAACACAATACCAGTGGCAGCTATCGTAACCAGCCACCGTCTGTCGATATCAATATTTCATGGTATGGCTTCGGCGATAATTCGAATCGTGATAAGCCTTATGCCGTCCATACTGGCAGCATTAAGTTTTATGCCCAAGAAGTGGCTCGCCGTCATGTTTCAAAAATCCTGGCCGAGCAAAGTCTTTTCAAAGAAACACCGGAGCTGCGCGCAGAATACGATGAGCAATTAGAACGCTATCACGAGCTGGTTCAAGGCCAGTTCCCACACCAGTTCCGTGCTATCGGTGCGGCAAACAAAATGGATGGGTATGGTAGTTACGACCGTAATTTAAATATAGCGGGTCACAAACTGATCCACGATCTGCCCACCAGCGAGTGCGGGCCTATAAGTGAGGTGGTTGAAACCGACCTCTTGGGTACTGATGAGGTTGATGGTTTTGGTGTGTTGCCCGAAGCTACCGCAGTTCGCTTCTTCGACCTGTCACTCCATCAATATGTCTGGGTGCATTCGAATAATGTCGAGCCATATCTGTACGACAAAAATCTGCGTAACAAGATGATTCTGCCAGAGTCGCATAGCGATTTGCTGGATGTCCTGACCACCGATATTACCGCTTTTACCAGCGACATTATCGAAGGAAAAAGTGCGGGGAATATCATCATGTGCGTTGGCAAGCCGGGGCTTGGAAAAACACTGACCGCTGAAGTCTATTCAGAGCTCACTGAAAGGGCACTGTACTCCATTCATGCTGGCACTTTGGGCATTAACGCTGAAGAGATCGATAAGCACCTAAAAACCATACTAATGCGCGCGCGCCGTTGGGATTGTGTTCTGCTTCTGGACGAAGCCGACGTGTTCGTGATGGCTCGTGGTCTGGATATGGTACATAACGCCGTTGTGGCCGAATTCCTGCGCACGATGGAGTATTTCGACGGCCTGATGTTCATGACATCGAACCGTGAAAACGACCTGGATGAAGCCATCATCCCTCGTTGCGCGGCGATTATTCGCTATGACGTGCCTACGATTGATGACGCCAAGAAGATTTGGCAAGTGATGGCAGACAACTTTGGTGTCGAACTGAGCGCTGATCTGCTAAATCAGCTGGTGGACAGATTCCCAACTATGCCTCCACGCGATATCAAGATGCTGCTGCGCCTGACATTGCGTATGTGTCGAGCCAAACACGGTGATGGGGCTATCCCAGACATTGAGATGTTCCGCCGTTGTGCGATGTTCCGGGGGGTACAAATCCGCTCTAAAAACGAAAGGCAACAAGATGATGCAGCGTGATGAACAAAGCCCTGAGCAGATCAGGGCCGCTGAAATTTGTGATCAATTCGATGCACAGGTGTTTACTGGTGACGCCTTCCTGGGTAAGGAAGAGGCTGCAATCCTGCTGGAACATGCCATGCGATGGCAAAAAGCAGCGTTGGACTCGTTAAAAAGTAATGCCCGATGAAAGATAAAAGCCCCTGATTTAGGGGCTTTATTTGAACCTTAGACCACTAAAACTTCTGGGCCTTTGCTTTCAAGAATACGTAGCATCCTCAATGCAGGGCCGCTTGGTTTCTTTTCTCCTCGCTCCCATTTGGATATGCTCTCTTTCGACATTCCCAATGCACGAGCGAGCACAGATTGAGACATACAATATTTAGTCCGCAACATCTTGATCTCAGAGCCGCTCATCGCTGAAACTTCTTTTATTTTATCGTTAATTTCACGAGCACGGATGGTGCTTTCAATATCTTTAACCAGGCTTTCAGGTGATGCACCAGCTGCATTTAACTCTTTAGCCAATTCAAGCATGTTATTAAGTTTATTGTTCATCAGTAATTTCCTCCAGAATTCCTTTAGAAATTAAATTGTTAATGATTTCTCCATCAAAGTTCAGAAACTCAGCGGCTAATTTTTTATAGGTTTCCAACTCATCATCTTCAATCTCTTTTGTACCTTTGGCATTGACCGTGTTTTTGGTCCATCCATCTGCAAAAAAAAGATGATTGTTTATCTTAAAAAAGATAATAACCCTAACACTTCCACTTTTGCCTTGCCCTTTCATTGCAAGGCGTTTTTTTATCACTCCACCGCCTAAATCAGCTTCAAATTGTCCTTGTTGAACTTCATGAGCAGCATCAAGTAACTGTTTGTCTGTTATAGGTATTTTTTTGGTGCTTCGGACAAAAGATGAGATTTTATAGAACGCCACATTATCTCCTTAAATGGTACTGGTTACTATGGTAACGGGTACTACTTAAATGTGCAATATTTATTAGCCTGCTAACATTAAAAACTTCGTGGGTGTGAAGCATTAGTGAATAATTAGTGCTTTTACGAAAAAGGTAGTTTTCATGCATAACAACACAGAACTGAAAACGAGTTTCGTTATCAATCTACCTACAGACCTGCATAAGGACAGCCAGGCTCTGGTTTTGAAAACGGCTGAAGTTGTGGCTGAAAAAATGCGAGCTACCGAACTGAAGCGCGGGCTCTCGAATGAATGGACAAAACCCGATTGGGGATCGGCTTGCATCAACGATTTTCTCCGGCATGTCGATAAGGGTGACCCGAGAGACCTCGCAGTCTACGCCAGCATGATGATTCACCACGGCTGGACGACGAAAGACGTTGTAAAGAACGCTATCGGCCAAGTTTTCGAACAAGCCAGCCAGGAACTGCGTGAAGAGCTGGAAGCCTTAACACAGCTGCTTCGCGTTGTTTTTGTTGATGCAGGACTGAGTAAGCCTGAATTGCCTATGAATGGGGCTCAAATGTTGTTGCAAGCCGACGACCTCAACGCTGTACTGCGCCAGTCTGCTGTTCTGCCTGAGATGAATTTAGACCATGTTCAGGTGTTCCATCATGCATTTAATAACTTCAGCGACGAGCCGCTTGGGCCGGAAGAAGCGGATAATATTTTGACAGGCTTAAAAGCCGTCGTAAATTCGCTGCAACGCTAAAATAACCTCCGTCTCGGCTGGCAGAGGCCATGTAACTGGTGAAGGAATAAACTATGAGCCAAATCGTGACCGACGAACTACATTTGATGTTCAATGATCTAGGCATCAAAGATAACTTACGCAAAATTCTCCGTGCCATTGACGGTATTCCCAGCGTTCAATACCTTGTGAAAGACGGTAAGGTGTTTGTGTTTGAAAAGCTGGTTTCACTGATGGTCAGCGAAAAATCGACTGAACCGCAAAAAGCGTTAGAACTTCTCGCTCAGGCCTACATCACTCCGATGCAGGCGGTTACCGACTGGAAAATCGTACCGTATCCCTTTGAGGCGATCGGTAATGGCAATTACTGGGTGTTGCACCACACCAAATTCGATGCAGTGATCCCGAAAAAATTCGACACCATCGGCCAGGTACAAGAAGCAATGACAGAATTGCTTTTGGGCCGCTCTATCACACCAGACGCCTCAGAGTTGATGGAGCCGAATCTGTTTTATTTTGAAAGGCAGATTTACAAAAGCATCGTCAGCCTGGCTGATATCCCTTCCGACCCGCTGGCTGAATGGGATGACATGACGACGGACAGTGTCGAAATGTTGAGCGTTGAGCAATACATTCCCGGTCACCCTCTACTGACAGAAATCGTGTTTACGGGGATCGGGGAAGTTTCAGGTAAATGGCAAGGTAAACTTGACTGGATGAACTGTGCTGCTGAACACGACGATGAAGCCATCTCCAGCATCTCATTCCTGCCGCTTGAACGGCTCAACGCCGATTACGCAACGACCTGGGTGCCTGAAGAGGATGACAAACAAGTTATCGCTGCCTTGCAGGAGTATTACCCTGAACTGTCTGGTATTAGTGATGCCGCGCTCTATTTCCTGTACGACGAATTCCAGATGGTCTGTAACCAGGTTTCCGGGGAAGAGCCTATCCGCGATACCGATTTTCTGTTCTATGCGACGGGTACCGCACTGGGTGTCGATGATGACGGTCCGGCTGTTCGTGACGCTGGGAAGATCGCAGTGTATCTGCTCTCCGAAAATACGCCAGCTGAAGCACTGGCTAAAAAAATTCAAGATTACGTTACCCGCGACAAATCCATCCAGCAGTTGATGCTCTGGCGCTGGAATGTGTCGAAGTTTCTGGAGTCCTTTTCAGTAACTGAAAAAGGCGCTGGACAGCCTATTGCTGTATTTTCCGATCTGATGGAAGCCAGCCGAAAATATGGGCATACCTTTGTAACTGTAACGCAGTCCCAGTCTGACTTCGCCTAATTTCGTCGCCCGTTTGGGCTGTGTAACACTATCTCTGTGTTGATGAGCCTACACCTTCGGGTGCGGGTATTTTTAATAACAGAGGACTGCCAATGTCTCAGATTAAACCTTTCTCCTGGCTCATTCGTCTTGACGTCGCCCCGTTGTGGGTCGCTGACGGGTTCTGCATGAACAACCAAACCGCTCTGGATATGCTCGCCAACCAACTGCCATACGCCGATATGAGCTTTGAGCTCGGTGCGGCGGTCATTGCCGGTCCGGATCCGCGTCGCATCGTCAATGAAAACGGCTGGGAAAGTAATCAGGCGGAAGAGGTGAAAATTCGTGCCGAGTCTCCATTCGCCTACCCTGAAAACGAAAATCAAGGTACCGACCTCGTTTCTACGCTGACAGACGCCATTGCCTACATTGATAGTGTTGAGGCAGGTTCTGCTGGTCACACTGATAAATCTGCGGTCATTGCCCGCCTGCGCAGCGCACTGGCGCTGGTGGACAGCTCGGAGTCCATTGTCAATTTCGAATGGCAACCGGCTGAATAAGCCAATTCGCACCCTTCGGGGTGCGACTCTCCCGAGGTGGCACCATGAAACGTGAATCCGAACTTTTCGTTATCCACTACGACAGCCCGTTACTGTCTATCGAATTTCTGAGCAATTTAACATCCCAAGGTTGGACTGATATTCAGCTGGATGCGGATAAACGCCAAGTCGTTGTGTCCCGTTAATCTCGCCCGGCTAAATCAAAAACAGAGGTGATACATGCAATCTGAAAAATTCCTATGGGAAATCTGTGGCTGTTGCGAAGGGCACGGGAAAGTGGATAACCCAGCGTTCTCAGAAGGGTTCACTGGCAGTGAATGGAACGAGCTCGACGATGAGTTTCGCGAAGAGTACCGCAAGGGTACCTACGACGTGCAGTGCCGCAACTGCAAGGGTTCAGGGAAGGTAAAAGTGCCTGATGTCAGTCGCATGACTTTTGCTGAAAAGCGTGTTTTGGTGGCACAGCGAAGGGAAGCTCGTGAAGATGCCGAGTATCGTCGTCAGGCAGCTCATGAATTACGTATGGGGTATTGAACCATGACGCCACGCCAGACGATTGCAGCATATGTGCGTCAGAATCGCACGATTCCGCCAGGTTCAATACTCTGGCTCTATGCTTCAGGGATGGACGATCTCGTCAGTACCGACGAGGTGGATGGTTCTCTGGATGCTTGGCTTGAAAAGATTGGAGCTCCATCCGAACTGACCGTTTATCTGGACACCCCAGAAGGGGATTTTGAAGACGAATGGTGCATTGATACTTCCATACTGAGCCAACCCGTTCCGATAAGAAAGGCCACCGTTCCGGCCAAAGTCATTGCACGCCGCGAGCGAGTCGAGGCTTTCGGAGAAAAAGTGATTTCAACAGCTGAGCAGATCACGCAACTGTATACGGATTACCTTACAAACATGTATCGTCGCGATTTTGGCTATGTAGGGGGAAGTCCTTTAGTGCGTGTAAACTGGGCTGCTAAGCACTCCTGGGGCGGCCATCGGAATATTACGATCAGCCCTGGTTACCTTTATGAGCCTGATTTGGTCGAAATATACGGCCTGCACATGTTTGCATGCCACTTTCATGAATACGCGCATGTTTGCATGGATAAAGAGATTGGATCGTTCTACTCCAGCAACCGGCTTGACCACCTTAAGGCGCTTGTGGCGCATGAACTGGCTCATTTTCTGCAATCCAATACACACTCTCGAAACTTCACACAAGCAGCCACGCAACATCTTCCTCGCCTGGATTACAGAACACCACACGGGGAAGGGTGGCAATTTTTGTATCGCTATCTGAAAAAGCCCCTCAATTTGCGGTTGAATTAATTACAGTTTTAATCTCTAACATTATACCATTGCATCAAAGTATGAATTCCTGATTTTTGGAGAAAAAATGTATTTAATAATGACGATTCTATTTATGATCGCAGCAATATTTTCCTTCGCAAAAACAATGAAAGTTGTGCTAGAAGAGGCGAGCCATGACAAGGAAAAACGTATGGCGGCTATCAGACAAGTAAAATTTACTTGGCTATTTTATGTTCCGGCTTTCTTTCTGCTCCTTGCTCCATTCATCAAATCATTCATGGATGCAGGTTCCGAACAGATGGATCAATCTAGCTCCAATTTACCTGTTTGGCTTTACCTGGCTGGTGGCCTGTACTTGCTGTTTGGTGCCGCACTTTTATTACGCAACGCCGTGAAAGAAAAAACACTCGGACAGATAGGTACTATCCTTAATATCCAGATCCTTCTGTGGGTCGGCCTTTACAGCATATTTGCGGCCTATGACCACTTGAAGTTTGCAGATGAACACTTTGGGATAATGAGCACCCGCCTGATAGAGATCGGAGGTGTGAAAGATGTCACTTGTGAGCAAGACCTGATGTTGGTTAACTTCACAGAAGGTCAAGCCACCCCAATGCAATGGCGCTGCCCGACAGGTTTCTCTTTGCTGAACAAAACGAATCGACCTTTCGTTCCTTGGCCGAACTACTCGGAAGGGAAAAGTGAACAGCTTGCCGCAGCAATGAACAAAATCATGACTGAGGCGAAAGCCAACTCACAGTAACTTTCTCTATAGGCCAGCATTGCTGGCCTTTTTTATACTTTTCCCCTGCCCATAAAAAGTAATCTAAAAAAGATTATTTTTTTCCGCTTTTGCTATTCGTCACCGGTTCACCCCGTGTTTAACTGGATTCAGAAGTAAGCATAAACACGTAAACAACCAATAACAAATGCGGAGTAACTATCATGACTATCAACGTACAACAAATCTTCCAAGCTTCTCGCAACAGCCAACTGATGGGTGATCTGGGTGCTATTATGCGCCAGATGGACAAAGCTCCATCTACCCTGCGCGGTCTGAGTGACTTCGTTTCCAAAGAGCGCAAGTCAGCAACGAACAGCGCCCTGTTTGAAGAGCTGAATGTTGGCCGTAACAACGTGTACGCCGTCAGCGTGTCTTGGTTGTACGTTGAAGAGGGTCTGAACCTACGCGAGGTTGATGTAGAGCGCGCTGAGATGTTCAAGAACGCCTACCTGAACCATCCAAGCAGTGTGCCTGCTATCCGCGTTAAAGTGGTTGTTGTGGACGGTGTGACTCGCCTGAAAATCATCGATGGCCACCACCGCTACACCGGCCTGATGGCCGCAATCGCTGAAGGCGCAGTATTTGAAAAACTGATCATAGAAGAGTTCGAAGGCGGAAAAGACGAAGAAGTCTTCAACATGATCGAAAGCGCCAACACCAAGCACCTGAAAATGATTGAGCGTGCTGAAGGCTTCCGTCGTCTGGTTGAGTGGGGCCATGAAATCGACGTCATCGCTCGTCGTCTGGGCCTGTCTAGCGTCACCATTCGTCGTAGCCTGATACTGGCTAAAGCCGAAGAGCGCGTTAAGAAGCTGGTGCGTGAAGACAAGGTATCTGGTGATGTAGCGATCGACGTTCTCACCGATTGCCAAGGTACCGACCGTGATGCCTACGATATCCTGATTGCCTCTTTGGCAAAGGCTGAGCAAGCCGGTAAAACCAAGGTGACAGCACGTTACGTGTCTTCGCCGAAGAAAACCAAAGTAAAACCAAAGGTTGTACGCCAAACTTTCGAAAGCTTGCTGCCAACACTGGATCAACTGCGCTCTCAGATCCCACCAGCGCCAACAGCTGAACACGAAAACCAGATTGAAATCGCTGAGACCGTACCGGAAGAAGTGATACTGCGTCTGAGCCCAGAAGTAGCCCGCCAGCTGATGGCTGCACTGTCCGATGTGGAAGCGGCCAAGCTGGAAGAAGAAGCAGAGAAAGCGGCTCAGGAAGCCGCTGATGCGGAAGCTACCGAAGAAGCCACTGAGGCTGGTGAAAGTGAAGAAGATGGTGACACTGAAGCCACCGAGCAACAGTAATCACCATTGCGAACAAGGCCGGGAGACCGGCCTTTTTTATCTCGCTTCACGTTCTATCGCCTTGCCGTGCTCATTGAGGGATGACACCGCAAGCGACTTTGGGGGTAACCATGAACCAGACTCTGCCTATGCTGCAAAAAATCACTATCCGCATTATTGACGACGCTTCTCTGGAAAAGCTGGCCGTTGACCATTATGAATGCCGGGGTTGCAAGCCTCGCGCATTAGGCAAAACTCACGCTATTCGCCGTAAAGGTAAAAACGCGGACACGTTTCTGGCTCGCATTAAAGTGAACTACGTCCGTCAGGTGTTGAGCAACTACGATCACGACAAAGAAAACGCGTGCCGCGCTGACGGTCGTGAGCACGAGGCTCACTGCATGAATCAGCAATTGTACCTGGCAATCGCGCAGCACTATCCACAGCTGGCGAGTGAATGTGAACGTCAAATCGCCCAACGTTCCGCGCTGTGAGGCCTGCCATGAAAGACTTGAAAAAACGCTTTGATAGCCAATCAAATGAGCAGGATATGCGCATGGCTGGACTTCGAATGCCACCTCACTCACTTGAAGCGGAGCAGTCTGTCCTTGGTGGGTTGATGCTGGATAACGAGCGGTGGGATCTGGTCTGTGAACGAGTGGTGGAAAGCGACTTCTTTACCCGTGCTCACAAAAATATTTTCACCATGATGCAGCGACTGATGGAATCAAGCCGTCCGATTGATTTGATCACATTAGCAGAAGCGCTGGAACAACATAGCCAGCTTGAACAAGTAGGCGGTTTTGCCTATCTGGCTGAACTGTCAAAGAACACCCCTAGCGCGGCGAACATCTCCGCCTACGCAGACATTGTGCGTGAGCGAGCTGTTGTGCGTGAAATGATAGCTGCGGCCAATGATATTGCAGATGCGGGATACGACCCTCAAGGTCGCACAAGCGCGGATTTACTCGACCTGGCCGAAAGCCGTGTGTTTCAGATTGCAGAGGCTCGCACCAGCAAAGACAGCGGACCGATGAGCATTGATACCATTCTGGAGAAAACAGTGACTCGTATTGAGCAACTGTACCAGACACCACACGACGGGGTTACGGGCGTCGATACCGGCTACACCGATCTGAATAAGAAAACGGCAGGGCTTCAAAAGTCTGACCTCATTATCGTTGCCGCGCGCCCTTCAATGGGTAAGACGACGTTTGCGATGAACATGTGCGAAAACGCAGCCATGACACAGGATAAGCCCGTCATGATTTTTAGTCTGGAGATGCCTGGTGACCAAATCATGATGCGTATGCTGGCCTCCATGTCCCGCGTTGACCAGACAAAAATTCGTACCGGCCAACTGGATGATGAGGATTGGGCGCGTATTTCCAGCACGATGGGTATTTTGCTGGATAAGCGGAACATCTTTATCGACGACAGCAGCGGCCTAACACCGACTGAACTACGCTCGCGAGCACGGCGAGTGTACCGTGAAAATGGTGGACTGAGTATGATCATGGTGGACTACCTTCAGTTGATGCGTGTTCCCGCGTTGCAGGACAACCGAACACTAGAGATTGCAGAGATATCCCGCTCTCTGAAAGCGCTGGCAAAAGAGCTTCAGGTGCCTGTCGTTGCGTTGTCTCAGCTGAACCGCTCACTGGAGCAGCGCGCAGATAAGCGACCGGTGAACTCGGATCTTCGTGAATCGGGTTCGATTGAGCAGGATGCGGACCTTATCATGTTCATCTACCGTGACGAGGTCTACAACGAGAATAGCGAGCACAAAGGCGTGGCCGAAATCATCCTGGGTAAACAGCGTAACGGGCCTATCGGATCGGTGCGTCTGGCCTTCAACGGGCAGTGGTCGCGGTTTGATAACTACAGTGGACCTCAATACGAAGAATATTGATCTTCACTAAGCTAAGCCGGGCCATGCCTGGCTTATTCGTAAAATGCGAAATAATAAAAAATTATCATTAAAATACCTTCAACTTACTTGGCACATTAATACCTAATTTTTCTATTTCATTAAAATAAAATGTCAATTCATGTCTCATTGCTTTTAGACAATCCCCAAATATAATTGCGTTAGCTCCAGTTTTCGACGTCATATTCATTGCTCGGCCTATAGCTCCGGATATATCACTTAATATTTTCTTGATTGAACTATCGAAAATAACTTTCTTTTTTAAATCGGTTATAAAGTTTCTGGTTTCTTTCATTGATTCAATGCAGTGAGGAGGAAATTCGAAAGCTTCCGGCAGATAATAAACTCCTTTATCTTCCATGAAATCAATTAGATCTGAAAGTAATTTATAATTTTTCGTATACCTTAAAACTAATGGCATAGATGATTCGTGGCTTAGTATCATCCCAAAAAGCCGCTCTCTAAATTTTAATTTCCATTCAGCTAGTAACTCAGGCGGAAAATCAATGCCATTATTTTTATCAATTGCTGTGTGGCAGTTTGCACAAAGCCAAATACCGTTTTCTATTTCATTGCTGTTTTTGTTTCCATCTATATGGCGAGCTGATCCTTCCTTTTCACCTGCAATATGAGCACCTTCACCAGTCTTTATTTTTTTTATTTCCTCTACTAATGATGGGCCAATAGTCAGACAATAGCAGTCTGGGTTGTTGCATATATAGGCAGAATTCAATGCAAGTTGTTGTGATATTTTGGGGGGGAAAGCCATTAAGATCTCCAGTGTCAACAATATTAACAATTAAATAATTTATCCTTAATTTCGTCAGCTGTCACCCTCATGAGAAAATCACCTGTAAACAAAACAAATAACAGGTGACTTATGCAGCATTCCTTCAACTTTGACAATCCGGTACCACCTTCCATATCTGTCTTAAAAGCAGACAAGTGGCAGGCTGTCTGGCATACGCTGAAGGAGGATGCCGACCTGAATTATCGTGATGCCAGTCGCGGGGTTAGCCTGTCTGACCTCATCAATGATGGCACCGCTTCTATCTACCAAGCCCTTACTGATAATTGGACGATCTCTCTCGCCTAGAGTAGCGGTAAGGACTCCGAGGTTGTCCTACACTTATTCCTCATGGCGTTGGTGCGCGCAGTTCGCGCTGGCATTCCAATCAGTCAACACCATTACCTTTGGCATACCGATACGGGTATTGAAAACCCAGAAATTCGCTGGCTCGCCGATCAAAAGCTGGCCGCTCTGGAAAAATTCATAGAGCAAGAAGACCTGCCGCTGTCTATCGTTCTCGCTAAGCCGGGGCTCACCTCCAGCTGGACGGGCAGGATACTGACGGGGCGAGGCTTACCGACGTTCACCAACAGTTCGGTACGCCAGTGCTCTAATGATTTAAAAATTTTTGCGGCCAAACGAGCCAAAACGGCATACGTAAAAAACCTACCCAAATCCGTGCGTGAACGGGTTTGTTTGCTGCTGGGAAGCCGGGACGCAGAAGGTGCTATCCGTGCCAAAAACATCGCATTGAAAGGTGGTAGTGCAAGCCGGGTGAAAGTCACAAAAGAAGGGGGTGAACTGTACCCAATAAGGCACTGGTTACAGGGCGACGTGTGGGAATTTCTGCTGAGCGCAGGTAGCGCCCCAAAATACCTGCTACCCAGCTATCTGGAGAACAATAACGACACCGCTGAGCTCTACAAAGCCGCAACAGGGGAATGTGTCTGGTCTGGATCTGAGAAAAAATCCAGCGAGGCATGTGGAAGCCGGTTTGGTTGTTGGGCATGCCAGGCTGTCGGGCTCGACAAATCAATGGAGAACCTGCTGCGTTCGGATGACGATCGCCACGGCTACATGGCTGGCCTCAACCGTATTCAACGGTTTCTGTCCAAACGTCGCAATGCGTGGGAGGACAGGCACCCTGTAGGCCGCACCCTGTATGCAGGGGGATTCATCAAGGTTCAACCCGATGTCTATTCACCGCGTTTCCTGGAGCGTTTGCTGCATATCTGTTGCAGCATGGATTACGTCGAGCAACTGCGCGCCGATGAGATGGCCGAGAAGCTACGATCGGGTGAACTGGAAAACACGGCACATAACCGGCGCATGGCTTCACCTCAATTCCGCATTGTCAGTGAAACGGCGCTGATCCACATCGACTTTATGTGGTCGTTCCATCAATTTAACGATAAGCCGTTTCATGCTCTGGAAATCTATCGCCGTGTCTGGGTAAAAGGTGAGCTGGATCTGCTGGACGATGAGCCGGGTATGCCTGTCGCACCGAAAGCACCCATGCCCAAAGCGTTATGGGTCAAGGTCGGGCAATTTGGTGATGACTCTGGCATCGATGGTCTTGCCGATCCCATCGCTGAAATGGCCTACTTTGACGTTGGTGACGATGAGCGAGCCAGCCGCGTTATTAATACGCCGAACGGAAAGCGCCGGGTTGTTAGCTTCAGTGAAGACAGTGAAGTGACCATCGACTCGGATGCCGCTGAATTCATCATCTGGGAGGAATATCTTCGCTTGCGTAATGCCGTGCTGGCCGGGCAGTACACATCCGGCAGTGCCGCGCAATTCTACCTTCGCTTTGGCGCTGTTTCGTTGTGCAAAGGTAAGTCAGCACTGTACAACCGCATGATGCAACGCGGGCAAACTTATCGTGTGCTGGGCTTGAACGGCCACCAAACAATGGATGGGATAGCGTCTCGTAAAGACCTCCGCGTACTGACAACTGACCACTATCAGTCGTTGATTGCCAACAGGGTTAAGGCCAGTGTCATTCGCTTGCGCTGGTGGGCAAACTTGGCCTTTACGATACAGTATCACCTGGCTAATCGAACCTCTACAGGTCAGTGGATCCGCGCTGTTTTAGCTTGTGAGGATGAGCAGTCTGTACTGCAAGAGAAAAACAGAGCCAAGAACAATGTTTCGGTTTTCGTGATCGGTCATACCAGCGCCTGGTGTTCATTGAAGCTGAGTGCGCCTGGGACATCCACAGAGCGAGGGTTTAGGCGATACCACCAGCACACGCGTCGCAACGCATTTAAAAGCTGCCAGGGGCTCTCACCTAACTTTCGAGACATGATCATCAATCAGCTGAAGCTGGAATACCTCCGCATGCTTTGGCGACTGGATGATGGTTTAACTCTGGAACATGACTCCAATCCTATCACTAAAATGGCTGAACAGGACGCGGTTGCGTTGGGTAGGCATCTTCGCCTTATGGTCAGGACGATGGACCGCTTCGTTCAGGGGACTGCATGAGGCAGTTCATTTCGCCAGCGGTTCCGATTGAGTCAATATTGAGACAGGCTATTCATGCAGGATATGAATTATGAAAACGAATGTGACAAACGTGCTGCTAAATGGCGCGCTGATGATGATTTTAGGCAGTACTCTGGTCGCAGGGTTCGTGGTATCACCCGGTCAAGCGCATCGCCAGGAGAACGCCGATTCGGTCATAGCTGAATATTGGGTGGATATTGAAAGCCGTGACGGACTCAGTCTGTATAGCAACAAAAAAAACGTCCGCGTAGACGTGGTGGGTGAGGTGCCGGATGAAAAAGATTTGCCTCTGCCCGGCGAACGCGTCGCGTTGATGTTCTACGAGAATAGCCAAGCGCAGATGTGCCAAGACAACCGTTGTATGGACGCGGAAGTCATCGTGAAAAAACCTGCTTTTTTAGGAGGGGTGGATGAGTAATGCCAACGGCAAACAACTGATTAACTACCTGAAATTAATTAGAGTGGAAAAGTTTCCACCGGGGATCTGCGTTAAGGCACTCACTGTTTTTGAACGCGATACTTTGCGCGTAGCTTTAACCATGATGGCACACTGGAACAATTATCCTGAGTCGCCAGTGCATATGCGGCCCGAGTGGGCGGCTCAGGTGTCTCGTCTTCTGATCGAGGTGATGAAAGAGCGGGACGAACTGAAGGGCCACTTAAATAGACTAGGGTTAGAAATTCCTCAGAAAGCGCTTGAGGTATCTGAACTGACTTATCAGCAAATCTTGGTTAAGTGTCAGGTTGGCTGAACAACATAGAGGTTAACGATGAGCTACAGTAACCCAGAAATTGACGTGTTGGATAATCAGAATATCTGCGTTCCCGGAAGTGCGATATTGAATCCGAAGTGCCCGGTGCCAGCCTTTCATTGAATGAGCAACTGGCGCTGATTGATTTTCGCCTGGGGAACTTCAATGCGGAGGTCCTGCCGCAATTTATCAAAGAAGTGGCTGACGAACTGGGGTGTAAGCCGGATAATGAAGCAATGTTGCAGTCGATTGATGACCTGCGTGTTGCTGCGGGCGAGCGTGAGACTATGGCACGACGAGCAGGTGTGACTGTCAGTGAATTAAACCTGGAGTTGATCCGCTCGGAAAGTGTTGAAAAGGCCATTCCAGAAGCAGTGATCGACCAAGTCTGCCTCATTGCAGCAGAAATTCACAATCGTGGACAAGGCGTGGGGGATGAAAAAGCCCAAAGCACCATCGATCGAATTCGTGAAGTGTTAACCAAAGTCGGTCAGTAATTCCTTCGGGTGGGATCGCCCACCCATTTCCACATCCCTACATTGTTTTTCATTTCGGTTCCTTTTACCACTTTGTCAGCGGTTAGGGTGGCTTGATATTGGAAGCCTGATATGCAAAGGATAAACATCAATGAATTACTCGCATTTACCTATGCCTACCCGTGAGGCACATTACGCCTTCCTGAAGTCTCACTATTTGTCTGCGCGCTTTGAGGGCCGCAACAATGCTTCCTGGGGAGAAGATTATTCACGCCGTATTGCTGAGAGTGAGTATCTCGAATTAGAGAAAACGGGCTACACACTGATCTCAGATCACGAGTCTGCATCCCGACAAGCTGTGTTCTATCACCGTTCGCTGATCGGATATGCTTCAATGTCTGAAATGTGCGATAGCGCTTGTAATGCGCCAGAAGCTATTTGTGTGCAAATTTCTGTTCCTGCCCAATTAGCCCCAAAGATCTCAGAAAAATCGCTTAGTGAACTCTTGGCGAAGCTTAAGCGGGATATCATGGGTACGTTTCCGTTGTGCCGAGTTGAACTAACATCGGGCTCTAAAGAGCTTTATATCGAAGTATTTCAGACCGAAGAAATGATCTCAAAACAGATCGAGGGTTTTGTAAATACGATTGTGCTGCGTTGGTCTCAAGGATATTACCTATGAAGCTAAAGAAACTTTATGTGCGGGTTGAACTCCTGAATAATGGTAATATCCACATATCCACAGGATAGTTTCAATACAGTTCAAATAAGATTGAGAAGGTCAAAAGAGATCCTTGATCGCTGGATCTCTTTTGCTGCAACGCTTTGAATGATGATCGTGTTGACGCTAGACGATTTATTATCGACGCTGGACTATAAATTGTTAACGCTAGACGAATTATTGAAGATGCAAGACGATATTTTGATGTTGCTAGTCGATTTATTGTATTAGTTATTCACATCCTTTCCAATCATAACAACGCATTGTTTTAACAGCAAAATAATCCATCACTTTAAAAATCTATTTTTTTTATCCACAAATTTAAAGATTAAATGATCCTTTTCTCTTGAAAAAGTTATCCACATATCAACAGGATAGTTCCAATAATAAATTCAAATGAGATCATTTAAGGTCATAAAGAGATCCTCGATCTTGCAACTTACTAAATCTAAAGTGTTAATTTCATATTCATGTTGATGCTAGACGATTTATTATTGATGCTAGATGATATTTTGATGACGCTAGTCTATTAATTGTTGATGCTGGATGATATTTTGTTGACGCTGGGCTAGATTAGTCTAAACTTACGCACATTAGGATCCTTGCATTAACGTTATGATGTATAGTGCTAAGTTATGATCCTTTTTTAAGTTGCCTTTTTTAATTCACAGCCACTCAGCAATTAAGTTGTGTTGATGCTGGGCGATAACAATAAAACGTAATCCAATAAGGAAATCATGAGTAAACCAACTAAAACCGGTTACTTATCTGTCTCTGAGATAGAAAAAGAAAACGGGGAAGTCCATTACCTTAAACCAAATGGATCAAGTACAGTTCAGCCGATAGCATTATTAAGGCTTGGTTTATTCGTCCCTACTGCAAGAACGGGTTCCAGGGAAGCTACAGGAATGGATGCTTCGGATGATCTGACTTTGCATTTTGCAGAGAAGGAAGGTTACTCCGATATACAGATTACTGGTAGGCGATTGGATGTAGAAACTGATTTCAAAGTTTGGATGGGTATCGTTTCTTGTTTATTTGATTACAAGCCTAATTCCAAGGGATACGCAGTTATTCCTTTTGATGAATTCATAGAAAGATGTGGCTACCCGAAAAGTCGCCTATCAAAGCGTTTTAGAAAGCTGATTGAAGATTCTATATATCGACTAGCATCAACAACCATGAAATTTAGTCGCGCCACAGATAACGATAGAATCAACTCTCATATACTTCATCTTATAGAGGCAGGGAAGTTCAGCCATGAAGATGACATGGTTCATATCAAGCCTACACCTGAATTAGCGGAGCTTTACTCCGTTGATTATAAAAAAATTCTTAAAGTAAGAACCCTTGAAAAACTCGGAAGAAAAGAAACGGCTAAAGCTTTGTATCTTTTCTTAGAGGCCCTCCCAGAAAATCCTTATCCGATCAGTATGCAGCGCTTAAAGGACCGTCTAGCTCTAAAATCTGCAAGCAATGTTCAGAACTCTGTTATACGTAAAGCTATGAAGCAACTCGAAGAGATTGGATATCTTGAATATACAGAGAAGAAAACAGGGCACAAAATCGAATTCAAAATACACAAAAGAAATCCATAAGAATTGTATTGTTATAATTAACAAAAAGTTAGAAGTTAAGTATTGATGCAATATGATGTTTGTTGAAGCAAGACTATTTTGGTGTTGATGCTGGACGATATTCGTTGAAGCAAGACGATTTTTGGTGTTGATGCTGGACGATATTCGTTGAAGCAAGACGATTTTTGGTGTTGATGCTGGACGATATTCGTTGAAGTAAGACGATTTTTGGTGTTGATGCTGGACGATATTCGTTGAAGTAAGACGATTTTTAGTGTTGATGCTGGACGATATTCGTTGAAGTAAGACGATTCTCTGGTGTTGAAACTGGAAGGAACAGCTTGTTGGGCTAACGAATTAGGCTTAAACATTGAGCTAGCCGTGTAATTAAACAACCAGAATTCCAGCTTCATAAGCATCTCTTGCAACGCTTGGCCCCATTATACTTTCCTGGTTATTTGAATTCTCCAATAATGCCTCTGAAACGAAAAAATCGACCAACATCAACAAAAATAATTTTAAATCGATTAGCGTCAACAAATCCATTTGTTACATAAATAATCCAGCGTCAACAATATGAATATCGACCAGCGTCAACTATTTTTGCGGGTTTGAGAAAAGTGACAGGGTTTGCAAGTTTATAGTCCAGCGTCAGCAATTCTCAATGTGGATGATAATAATGCGCCCAAATAAAATGTTATAAGGTAACAAATTAAGGCTGAAAACTCCGCATTAAAAACGCGCGAAGACTTCGTCACCGGTAGTGGTCATGTCACTATGGTTCAAGAAAATGAATCATAACTGAGGGTAGAGCCATGACAGGTATCGTAGTTCGCGAGGACAAAGTAGAGCGCATTCAGCGCTTCAACTCCCTACAAAGCGGTCAGTACTGGCGAGCAAAACAAGATATGCCGGAAGAGGCTATCTTGGGCGATGAGGTGCTTCTCATTGAATCCCTGCGTTGGGTCGAAAACCAACTCCACACCGTCATTCTTCGGGCGCATCCGAAACACTATGACCAGTACGCTACCTTCGTAACGACCGATAAGGCAGGGGTGGAACATAAAGTAAAACGCACCCTGACCCAGCACCGCTTCCTGTTTAACGACTTCATTGAGCGTTTTGAATACGCTGATGATGCGCGACAGATCCGTGACGCTGAAGTGGCACTGTGCCAGCAACGTGTCACCGACCTTACTCAGTCACTGTCGAAGTCTCTCGCCAACCCTGAAGCCATGAAAGCCATTGTGGCCGAACGTATTGAGCAGAAAGCTGCGGCCAAAGGCCAAAGCCCGAATACGTTGCCTGTAATCAGCAATAACGCTATTCGCCTGGCTACGGGCTCAGTGGGTAATGCAATCGCAGCAGGCGTTACTGAAGCCGACATCAAGAGCATGCGTGATGCGGCTGAACAAAATCACCAAATTGCGACAATCCAATCCGAGTGGATCCAGGAGCGCAATACCGAAATTACTGCGGCGGTGCAGGCGGTAGTGCCCTATTTTTCAGAAATGGCAGCGGCGCAGCTGGCTGCAACGGAAGACGCTCGTTCTCAGGTAGATAAGCTGATGGACGGTATCCAGTCTTTAGATCTCTATATTGGTAAAGACGTCAATGTGAAGGTGATCCGCAAAGGGCAATCCGCCCCCAGCGACGAGCCCTTGACCTTTGTACAACAAAAATTAATGGTCGATGAAGAGTTGGCCATCTACCACGACCTGAGTGACTGGTTCGATTTTGGCGACCTGGACAAGTTCTACAATGCCCTGTGTAATACCCCTGCGCTGGTGGAACAGATCTTCCCGTCACCCCGTTGCGTACTGGTCATGGCAACCACTCGCCGTTACATCGACTACCAAGATCGATGGGAAAACGTCCTCAATAACAACGAAAATGCCAAAGTGTTTCTGATGGTGCGCGATGGTGAAAACCTGTATCGCATCGTGTCCCCAGTGGAATCCCACCTGGGTGCAAATATGTTGTTCCCGTCTCAGGACGAACAAGAGCGCCTGTTCCGAGGGATGGACGGGGAACAAATCAAATTCCAAGACGTGGCTTATTCCGATCGCCTGAAGGCGCACGAGCGCATGGCGCTGCACTACAAGCGTTTCCTGATCATGTGCTGTGGTCTTGACCATCGAGAACAACTGTTCGGGGATTTCTACGACCGGAGTCAGGGGCTGAATTTTGTTTCCATGAAATTCCAAGAGCTGCATTGCCGGTTTATTCATGATGCTGACGGCACTGGCATGCTGAGTAACCCAGAAAATAAAAAGTATCCATCCTTGGCTGGCTTTATCGAATGGGCAAACAGTCACCTGCGTAGCGGCTCATGCGTGATGTGCCAATGGCATTCACTGGCGAACCCAGAAACAGCACCAGGCGCGGCCAAAGAGAATGACGATCGTTCCTATGGCTCCTTCAGCTTCATCGTGGACTTTAAAGACGACCGTAACGTGACCGCAGCCTTTATCAAAGACGGCCTGTTGAATGTCAAAGCGCCGGTCAGCAAGACCAGCTATAGCAACAAAAGAGGAAGTGTGACACGCGACTATAACGTCAACGTCTGCATCGAAAAGTACAATAAACATTGGAAGGAAGACGACTCGCGCTTGCCTTACCTGTGCCTGGACGCGGTCACCGCTGAGCACCTGGAGCACTACATCTATTCGCGAGCTGTGCGCTCGAATCACTCCTATTACATCGCGCTGTTCAAATCGTTGGCAAAGTACCTGCGTGAAGAGCGTCAGATGGAGCAGAAGTCTCGTGACCTGCTGAAAGCTGCGCTGGTGGTGGGTCGCGTGGGGAATGAAGCAGATCACGATGCCGTTATCGACAAAACAGTAATGGCATGGCGTGCCGTGAACCGTGGGGCTCCTTTGGCGGAGGCGCTGGCCGACAATGCACAGTGGGAAAATCTGCTGGGCATGATGGATATGATCGCCTGTCGGGGCATGAATATGCTGCCTCAGATCGAAGATTTCGCATGCGAAAACAAGACCGCTCCTTTGCGTCTGATTGTGAACACGAACGGTAAATTGTCGCTGTACGTCGCCCCAAGGGATGATGAGCGGGACGACCGATTAGAGCCGCATATCTGGGTGCAACGCATTAACTTTAACCTGACGAAAACGGGCATCAAAGAAGCCTCTCGTAGCTGGGTAACGCTGATCGCCTCCAACGTGGCTGAAACCACGATCTATGAATGGCCGGAGGCGGATGCGTGGAAAAATCTGAATGCTGCCTTTGGTAATTTTGAAGAAAAACAGGAAGCATTTAGCTTTGTGGAAAGTGGGGCGGGTGACCTGCAACGTCTGAACCCAACCAACCAGAGACGCCTGGCGGAATTGTCTCACCTCTGGAAAGAGGCTTACTACGAGATGAACTACGTCCGTGATACGGGCGGGCAAGTCCAGGTTCCTGCGTTGCTGATCCCGATCGGTATCCGCATTGAAGGTAGCGAGTGGAACTATGTGTACGTGGGCTCTATCAGCCGATCAGCACACTGCATCTATCAGTTGCTGGAAAGTGAAAGCACCAATAACAGCCTGGCAGAGATGTATGCGTCGTTCTACAAAAACCCGGAAGGGCGTATCCACGAGCTGAGATCGAAGTCTGCTGACCTGTGGATGTTTGCCTCCAAGGAAATGCCGGACGTGAACATGTTCAGCACGAACAAGGATCTCAAATACAGCGGGCTGGACTATGCGATGAATACCAACTCCGTATCCGAAATTCACAGCTTTGATGTCCGCTGGCACTATGCAGAAGCCTATGTGTCGCACCCGCATCGCTCAAAAAGCATATTGTGGCTGGCTGATAGCCTGCGCGATGAAAGTGGCCGGGTCATGATAGATACACTGTTGGGCAGTCCTCACCTCCACCTTGACGAGCCTGTCGATGTGATTGAAGTGACGTTACCTCTTCGTTATGACGACGCCAATAAGGCGAAGATTGCGAAGACAAAAGCACCTTTCAATCACGCTCATTGGTTCGATATCTGCCCTGTCGGGTACAACGAAAATCAATGTCTGGAGGGCATTATTGCGCCGGTGAAAACCTTTGCCAGAATGACTTTTGCCAACAAAGAACTGGCGCTGCATTACATCTTTGCGCGTGATGCCGATGCGAGAAAGTATCAGAGCGGTTTCTTCACGGAAGTGGAAGTGCCGGTACCTGATGGTGTGACACGTTGGACAACGCGTAATTAATACTGGGTATGAATTATTGGAAATCTAAGTCGGTCCAGCTGGTGGGCCATAACCGAGGAAGAGAAATGTCAGACGAAAAAAACGTACACGTTCGTAACGTGGCATTTGATGAATTTGTTCAGCTGCTGGAAGAAGACGGCTTGCCGAGTGAACACTTGGAAACCGTGCGTAAGATCTTGGGTGAGATTTCGCAAAAAGTAACGGAATTCAGCCCCAAGCAAGGTACCCTTCTGGCGTTGGCAGAAGAATACTCTCCGCACTACCGTGACCTGGGTGAACAGCAAGGCTTCATCAATGGTGTACTCAATATGCCACTGTTCTTCACTAACTAAACCTGAATTTATCGACTCCCATAAAACCGCTTCGGCGGTTTTTTGTTATCAGGGATCTGCCCAGCAAAAATGTGCTGGTATGGGAATGGTTGAGTAATACTGGCATTGAGGTCTCTCCGCGCACGGACTGATAAAGCAAAAATGATGTTTTTCCCGCTATAGCACAACGAGTGCCCGTTACAGGATATTCCAAATATTCGTCACCGGTTGCCAGTGGGGGACAATAACCCGGTCAATCATTAAACCTAAGCGAGGAAACATGATCACGTTATTTTCGGCTGTAACGTCTACCCCAGGGTGGCTACTGTTTTTAATCTGTCTGGCGATAGTCTACACCGCGATAATCACGATGACCGCCAAAGGAGTAAAGTCAAAAGTCTCTACAATAGGGTTGTGTTTCCTAGCGGGGTATTTCCTGTCATTCATTGTGGCGAGTGCAGCAATGAAGACACAGCAGTCAGTAGTAACCTCCATCGTTAAGCGGGTGCCGTTACCTGCTTTCCCCATCGCAGACGGCGAGTCTGGCGAACTGAGGTCTGAGTACCTTGAGGCTATTGCAACGGCTTCGTTGTTCAACGAGCCGATGCCAACCAAGCGGATGATGGACGCACAGGAAAGGGCGGAAGCACTGGTGCAAGAGCAGAACGAAAGGCTGATTCGGATCATCAATGGTAAAGGCTAAGCCCTCTATTTTCAGACGCTCACTTCGGTGGGCATTTTTTTTTGCCTGAAGCAAAACCAATCACGAAAGAAATAATTCAAAATAATATAGTTTTCACTATTCGTCGGCGGTTGAGGTCATGGTTAACTAATTGCATAGAAACCAACAAGGTTGTATGAAATGAACAACGTGAAAACAGTAAAAATGTTGAAAGATAACGCCTTCTGTCACGCAGAGTGGATGGACTTTAAAAAAGTCTTAAACGAGTCACCTTTTGGTGTTTTCCTGGAGTTTATAGACCCACGCGATGGTGTGTTGGTTCAGCATCTTTTCCCGTTCTGGTGCAAGCCTCAGAAAACGTATAAGCCGATGGGTAACGTGTTCATGACCCAGTGGCAGGGATTAACACTGACAATTCCGTCCGACTTCGATTGGTGGATTCAGGCTCAATCCAGCGGCATTGGCATGCGTCGTATCGACCAGAAAGTACAGTTTGTAAAGCGCGGGGAATATGTGGAGGTAAATCTGAAAGTCGAAATGGCCGCTGTTATCCGCATAAACCCCGAGTTTTCACCCGAGTTCGACGCTGCCACACATGCTTAGCGTCTGATCCATGCCGTGGGCACCCCAAACCCACGAATACCCCTCAATGCCCATCACCCTCGATGGGCATTTTTTATGAGAAATATCATCAATTAAACCCTTCGTCAGTGGTCAACATCATGGTTGAATAGAGATGTCAACAAAACGAATAACCCAATAGGATTGAACATGAACCTGATCAACGCAAACGAGAAACGTGCCGACAACCACCTCGCATCAGCCATTCGCTATAACGGCAACGTCATGACTGTCCGTGAATGGATTGACGCGCTGATCGCGCAAGGATACAAGCCTAATGCCAAGGCTGTTCTGAAGGGTAAAGAAGCCAGCCGCATGCAGATGCACCGTTGGGATAACAGCCAGCAAACCGAGCACATGAAGAAGCGTGCGCAAGCAGGCACCAAAATCGAATGCACGATGTCTCATGACGAAAATGGCAGTTTCTACGACGTAAATAAGTTTGCGTATGATTATGCGGTGATGCAGTGCGGCACGCAATGCGCTGAGCCAGAAGACCGCTGCTTCATTATTTTTGCTATTCCTCAGTTACGGCGGGGTGCGGACTATCAACGCTGTGTGGCCGCGTACAAGCCAGAGATTGCAGAGAGCGAGCAACGCGCGCTGAGTGTGCTTCGTAGCGACTTTCCTCCCGCTCGGATCTTGTGGTTCGGTGTGGCAAAAACACAAGAGCAGGCACTGGCCTTGGCGGAGACTATTGCGGCCTGACAGAATAGAGTTGATCACCCAAGGTCTGTGCTGAAAGGTACAGGCCTTTTTTTCATCTGCAAAGTGTCGTCCTTTAATGTGGATTTAAAAAGTATCTTTTTTAAAATCATCGCCAGTGTACCCTCCTGGAAAATCAACATGAAAACTGCCTTAATCCTTTCGCTGTTTTTGCCCGTCTTTGCCTTTGCCAAGCCGCTGTTTATCGGTGATAGCTTGACCTATACCCTAGCCACCAGCGCTATGAAACACATTCCTGTAGACGGCCTTTACAAGGAGAGTACGGGACTGACCGATCGCAGTTCGGTGAAGTGGAACAATTACGTTCAAACGATGAGCTTTCATGACTATGAGACTGTGGTGATTTCGCTGGGGGCTAATGACGGCATTGGTGCGAGCCAAGTTACGAACTATCAGGACAAAGCGACCCAGTTTATCCGTCAGATCCAGCAGGACAACCCCAGCGCGTCGATTATCTGGATATTACCTCCCGTGATGAAGAACCCGGCCACTGAGGCCGCACTGGTGAATACCCGAAAAGCGATCCGGCAAGCGGTAGATGAAACGCAGGTCGCCTCATTCGACCCTGAGGTCGTTATTGGACGTGAGTTTGCGCTGATCGTGAACAACGTGCAGGTACGGACCAGTGATGGGATTCACTACACAAGCAAGGGTAGCGATTTGATAATCAGTCACCTGTTGAGCCAGTAGCTACAGGTCGAAACCGCCTCGAAAGTGGATTAAGTTTTTACCCCTTAAACGCTTTGTCAGTGCTGCACTTATGGGATGATCATTATATCGAACCAATACTGGTTTAAATGAGGGTTTGTCAATGGGTGCTAATCGCAGCAACCTTCACAAAGAAAGCATCCGCGCGCTGCATTACTACCACGGCAAAATGGCGGTAGAGTCCTTCAGGAAATAACATTTTAAACTCGGTACTTTGTTTTTCAAAATAATCTCCTTTTTGTTATTCGTCAGTGGCTTAGGTCGTGTTTTACTGGTTAGGTAAACAAAACAACGATACCAATAAAAAAGAGGTTCCTCATGTCAGCTTCTCCAGAATGCATACAGTGTTATTTCGTTTCCTACAAGCGTGATGCGCAGATCCCTTGGGTCATCAGTGAAGAACGTAAAAAAAAGACCTTTAGCTCTTTAGAACGCAGCATTACCTTTGGCCTGAATCGTACTGATGGCGTAAGTGAAGCAGGTAAGTTCCTCCGTAAGTTCAAGCCACAACATCCCTATATACAGCAATTAGATGCGCTGTTGGCATCTGAGGCACCGAATGAGCAGGAACTGACCGCATTGCGTGACGAAATCAACGCGATGGAGTGGACGCCTGAAGAGCTTCTGGCTGAGCTTGTGGAAGACGGTGCGGTTTCAATTGTCATGAACAGCGTGTTTTACCGTGAGAACGGATTCTTTCATACAGAAGTCTCTGCCGCAGTAAGCCTTCCTGACGGGATTGAGCCGATGGAATTGAGCGGTGAGATGGTGATTGAGCAGATCTACGACGAGAAGAACGTTCAATTTATGTATTAGTAATTAGCCGTTCGGTCTGATTGCAGGCCGAACTTTTATCACAACGAGGAAACCCGTTATGAACCAGCTGAAAATTGACAAGCAGAAAGGGCTGTACGTTTTGACCAAAGGCCTTGGCGTTTTCCCGGTCGGAATTGACCTGTTAGCAAAGCGTGCAAAAGCGGTAGCGCAGTGGATGGGTATTGCCGAACCGAAGAGCGAAGAAGGCACCCCTGAGCACTATACCGAGTGCATGGCAATGATGGATAAAGGGCAGTTGCATGCCAAGCGCACAGGGTTGAAATGTACCGGTAATCTCAATGCTCAGCTGGTGGGTTATGAAGGCGAGCGTGTCTCTGTGGTCGATAGTGCGGGACAACACCGCAGTTTCTGGGTTGCTCGCACGTTGGGCTGGATGCCGGGGCATTTAGAAATTGAGTTCGACAACGGAGAAGATGGCGCGCTGGCAAGTGAAATTTACCAATCCGTGACTTTGGTCGCTTAAGTATCTTCAGGCCGTCAGCGTGGGGCTGGTGGCTTTAATCAATTCAATATATTGGGGTAAGAAATGCAAGTATCGAACGATGTCCTCGCAGTCCTGTCACAAGCGCGTGTTGATGGGCATAAGCTGTTCTTGGAAGGTCAGCTGGATCGCAGTCTGTATACTCGCACCAACAAGGTGCTGGAAGCGGCTGGTGGTAAGTGGAACCGCAAGGAAAAAGCCCATATTTTTGACGGCAGTGCGGAAGGGCGTATCGACGACATTATTCTGAGTGGGTCGATTGTTGTACCGAAGGACGACTTTAACTTTTTCCCAACCCCGGAAAAAATCATCAATGCTATGGTCGCCAGTGCCGATATTCAGGATGGGGATCGTGTTTTGGAGCCGTCCTGCGGTGATGGGCGCATCGTTAAAGCGGTGGCTAAAGCTGCCAACAATCTCAACATTGTGGCCGTCGAGCTGGATGACAATCATGTTGCTGCATTGAAAGCGGATCCCAACTTTGTTGCTACCAGTGCAGAGCTGATTAATAGTGATTTTCTCGCCTATAAACCGGATGAGAAATTTGACGTCATCATCATGAACCCGCCGTTTAAAAACAAGGCCGATATCAAGCACACCAATCATGCGCTGGATATGTTGGCATCGGGTGGCGTTCATCATGCTGGTGGTCGCCTGCGTGGCATTCTGTCTGCGGGTGTGCTTTTCCGCGAAGATGCCCTGACTACAGCTTTTCGTAAACGCGTGAAGTTGCTTGGGGGTAATTTCACCGAGCTGGAAGACAAAGCCTTCAAGGAATCCGGCACGTTGGTGAAAACTGTGCTGCTGGAAATCGACCTCTGATAGCCAGAATCAAGCCGCCTACGGGCGGTTTTTTTTGTCAGTGACGTCAGCGGGGTGATACTAAGAAAACCCCAAAATTCGGGGGAATACGCCATCCAAAATAGGGTGCTGAAAATAGCGCAGGGGTAAAGATGAAGCCACAAAACATCATCATCGCGAAACCGAATTCAACCGTCTTTGGTGATCAGGGTAGTTGGGTTAAGGAACAGCTGCTGGAAGTGTTGATTAATCGTGGCATGTTCAGTTCGGCGCTGGAACGATATCGCCAGGGTGGTAAAGGAGTGGTGTCTGTTCCAGTTCATATCTGTATCCGGTTGTTTGGGGTTAGTGTGTCGGGGGCTCATATGCTCATCACGCCACATGGGCTGGTATGTAAATTCGACAATAAGGCATTGGGTGAAAGCTACTCTTTCGATGTGAGTGGTGATGCGCGCAAATTGTGGAAAAGCGTCTGCCATATTGGCTGACATAACGGGAAGGTAGGGGGTTATCATGTTGGCTATACTGATCGGTGTCGTGACGGTGATGACGTTATCTTTACTACTACTCTGTGGCCTGTATGCAAAGTACCAGTATCATGAAACGAACAAACTGCCAGGGCTTCGCAGTCCGGTGGTGGTGTGTTTGTCACTGGCTGTTAAGTATGTAGGCCTATTTGGTTTGATACTGACGGTATCAGCGGCGTTCCAGGGCTCGTTTCTGATCCCAGTCGCTGGGTTGTTTGTGTTGATAGCCTTCGGGCTGCATGCGGGTCTTGGTGCAGTCTGTACCTTCGAGAGAAACCGGCAATTAAGGTAAATGGCTTAAACGTAAAAACCCGCTACTGAAAGCGGGTTTTTTATGGGTTAAATGACGATCATCGAATAAATATTGAGGCTGGAATACCAAAGCGTTTGGACAGATTTTTGATGTGCTCCAAGGTTAATCCACGTTCCCCATTGAGGATACGGCTGACGTATGAACGAGAACCGAGCTCATTTCCAAAGTCTGTCGTATTGAGGTTGTATTGATCCATCAGCGTTCTTAACGCTGCCACACCATCATTACTTTCTGCTAAACGTTGGTTAAACTCTGCAAATTCAGGTGCGGCATTTTCATACGCATCTATTTTTGCGCAAATCATATCGATGAGCGGATTGTCAGGGTCGTTCTCGACAAGATGCTCCACCAACTGAACGGCCTTTTCATAATCCGGGCGTGAATGGCTGTCTCCCAGTAACGGGACTAGATTTACCAGGTTTTGTGCCGCTTTTACGGCGTCTTGAAACATCATGCTTTTGTTCTCCGGTAGTGATCTGTCAACTTATCGTACTCTGCGTGGGTCGTTATGTGTTTCACGAATATTTTTCCCCGGTCAAAGTCGGCGAAAAACATCATTCTTAACGCATTTCCACTGATATCGATAACCCACCATTTCTCTCTGTACTTCATTCGGTCAAGGCTGGGGAAAACCTTCTTAAGCTCATCGGGTGTCTGATAACTATCGCGCTTAAGTGTTCGATATACGTCAGATAACGCCTGAGCACTGTTAGGAAATCGCTTGGATGCCTGGTTAAAAGGATCTCTTGAAATTACGTGCATGGTATCTCTCATGCTTCCTATTTGGCAACATTGTAGCATCAAGATCTGCTGTTGCCAACTAGGCAACAAATAAAATAATTATATTGCTATATAACCTTCGTCAGCGGTTGAGGTCATGCTTCAATAGAAAGGTAAACAAAACAAACAATACCAATAAAAAGAGGCTCCCTATGTACTGCACAGTCAAAGAATTAATCGCTCACTTATCCACTAAAAATCAACACGCTGTTGTGCTCTCCAAGCTGTGGGACACGCAAGATATTCATGAAGTCTTATCTGACAATGAACTGAAGCCAATTTCTGAATATGAGGCGCACAAAGCGCTTCAGCTGGTGGATCGCACACATGATGCCAATATCGGCATTAACTGGGATACGTTGCTCTGTGCTGTTGAATCATCAGGAAGCCTCACTGCTGAGCAATATGCACAGGCCAACACCTGCTTCACTGTTCCTCGTGAACTGTACTCCGTCTGTAATGAAGTGACGATCCCAGCAGGGTCTATCACTGTTGAATTTGAGGCATTCGAGCTACGCTCTGCACTGGCAAGTTCAACGCTCTCCATCTCAAAATTTCATCAGTTGAGTGGTTTCATCAAGTCAGTGACTGAAGGCTGTGATACACCGATTTACCATTGGAGTGTTTACGCCGAATGCCGTAATGGGAAATGCACGATTTGTTTGCAGGACAATTTCCAAACCAAAGAATATCGCTGGGTT
Source organism: Moellerella wisconsensis (assembly GCF_022592395.1). Lineage (NCBI taxonomy): Bacteria > Pseudomonadati > Pseudomonadota > Gammaproteobacteria > Enterobacterales > Morganellaceae > Moellerella > Moellerella wisconsensis. The sequence continues at coordinate 156,248 of NZ_CP093243.1, forward strand.
GAAAAGAGCCTGTCATAAATCGTTAGTAAAACGCGTGTAGTAATGCGATGAGATGTAAATCGAATCCTAACCTTAAAATAACGATAAAACTGCTGAGGATCGCTTTGAGAGAGCCTCAGCCTTAAAAAGAGGTGTGACCTATGCTGACGGAATTAAAACTCCAGGAGGATCTTCGACTCCTGAATGTGACGCTTAAGTTCGATAAATCGGCGCTGATTGACGCTTTTGCTGTGTTGGAAAGAAACCCGCAATTCCTCCATATCGTTATCTACAGTGAAGCGACATTTGAGGATTTTGATGACGCGGATGAGAGTGCTGAAAATTGCATGAGCGATCCTGTTCTGGAAGTGTGGCGCTCTGGTGCGTGTTTGACTTGGATAGACCGTGCGGATGATACGCAGTTCCAGTGTGACCTGCCAATTATCAGTGTGCTGAATTCGTCGGAGATGAACCAGTGACCAGTGAACAAGCCATCAAGGTGCTGAGACGCAGTATCTGGGATTTGAAAGGCCTCAAGGAAGCACAGGCAGAGCGCGTACTGGCTTACCTGAAGACGCGAGTAAACCGCGTCAAGGGGGCGGTATTGAAACCCGAAATTCCGAAGGATATGACCTTTCTGGAAGCTATAGAGATGGGATATATCCACCAACAAGGCAACTGGAAAGACGCGCCGTGGTGCTGTAATAACCGCATCATGTCTTCAGCCAGTGACGCGCTGAAAGAGGCCAATGAACAGCTGAAAGCGCATTGGGCAAATTGACATCAAAAAATCAGAACCAGACCCATACATTGGCGCTGGTTTTGGTCTTATCCACTTTTCCACAGCCCTGATCCTAATAATTAACCTAATTAGTTCCTAACAGATCCTAAAAGATCCCCGTCGCTCGCAGACCGCTGGTGGCGTGGCCTACAGAGGATTGCGGTGAGTTTGAAAGGGAAAAAAGTGAGTCTGAATGGGAAAAAAGTGAGTTTGGGTGGGATTTCGGTGTGTTACAGTGGGAATCTCGGTGAGTCTGAAAGGGGAAAGCCGAGATTCTATTCACAACCATGAGGGGTTATGGTTTGATGTTACAAAATTGCAGTAATAACATCCTGTTATTCAAGGATGCGATCCCTGTTGCGGAAAATTCTTCGCACAGGAAACTCACAGTCTCAACCAGTTCAAGTGTTCAGCCCGTTTCACTGTTAAGGCTCGGTGTGTTCACACCGAACATTCGGTCGAAAGGTAAGGCTGGGAAACCGTTGGACGCGAGCGAGTCGCTCAGCCGCCTGGAGTATGCCAGAAGTGAAGGCTACACCAACGTGGTGATCACCGGACCTCAGCTAAACTACTTCATTGATTTTCGTTGCTGGCTTGGCATTATCCATGCGTTTAGCGCATCACCTGATGCCTTGAACGGTAACAAAATTAAGGTGAAATTCAGCGAGTTCTCAAACTTTTGCGGGTATCCGTCAAAGCGGCTTGATTCGAAATTGCGTAAGGAGATAGCCGACTCATTGACGCGTATCAGGGCGAAGACGATCACTTTCACGACACCTGGTACCAAAAAGTTTATGGTAACCGGTCTGTTGATGAAGGCGGAGTTCAATGTTGTTGACGACCAGATCGTACTGGAAGCTGATGAGCGCCTTTGGGAGCTCTACAGCAATGACCATTTGAGTTTGTTAAGACGTAAACCGCTGTTGGCATTGCCACGAAATGAAACAGCTCAGGCGCTGTACACATATTTCGAGGCATTACCGCGACAACCTGCGCCGATCCATATGTCTCGGTTACGTGAGCGGTTGATGATGAACGGTCGGGTCGCAGACCAGAACCGAAAAATCAACGATGCGCTCAATGACCTGGAGAGTATTGGATACCTGAAGTACGAAGTGATGAAAGCCGGACGCGAGTCCGTCGTTCACATTCACAACAGGAATGCGACGCTGGAATAAAAGTGAGTTTGGTCGGGAAACCCGCTGTGATGGCGGGTTTTTTTTGCCTGTAAACGAAACGAACAGTAAAGTGGGTTTGAGCGGGCGATAAATTGGGTCATTAAATGGACTAAAGTGAGCCGAGGCTGGGGGAAGGATCGTTTAATGGTGCGTTCTGATGGGTAGCGAAGTTTTAAAAGTGAGTCTGAATGGGTGCCTGGTATTTTGTGAAGGCAGAGATGCGAGTGTTTTGGATGATTTATAGCCAAAGAGTGGTATTTCAAACCCCAGTTATGAGGGTGAAAATGGATAGTACCCATTGAAACACACTTTTGTGTGGTCATGTTGATAAGTAAACGTATATTTCCCGTTCAGACTCACTTTTCAATAGTATATATTTCCCATTGAAACCCACCGAAACGCAATCAGATATCCACCGCAAAATTGGATGGAAAATGAGGTCTTCCCGTTCAAACTCACTTTATTGATGGAGCTGTGCGATTTGTTGACTTAATTTCGGTAATGGTTGGGCTTGGGATATCATTTGGGTAGGAGGATTTTATGGGTCAATTTGGCGAGCAACTAAAGCTGTACTCTGATCGGCAACAGGATGAGAAGAAGCGAACGGCATTAGATGTACAATACGCAAAGTCAGAAGGGAAAGAGGGGTTTCTGACCTTGAATATCTCAATAGCTCCAATGTTTCCAGAAGGGCGTGACGTGAATTGGGAACAAAAAATAACTATCCAGTTGTCCCGGTATGAATTGACCGCATTTTGCGGCGCTTTATTCGCGCTGGAAAAAGAAATGCGTGCTAAGTTTCACGGCGAGAACAAAAACAAAGGGTTTGTCGCGAACAATAACGGGGCGCTGGGTTGCGGCCTGACGATATCGGAAGCGGGAACGACGATGACCTTCATGCTCGATCATGCTAGGCGTATCGAGCTGGGTGCATTCGTATTACGTCGGCAGGCCGAGGCCTGGAAGATGTCAGCGAGTGATGTACTGGCAATCATGCGCCAGTCCGTGAGTATTAAAAAGCAGTGAGTTTGCTGAGGGGCGAAGTCACTGTTTGAGCTCCGTGGGGGAGCGATAAAAAGGGGGTAAGTCTTGAAAAAGCCATTTCTTCTTCTGGCCGGATTGCTCATGTGCTCGGCAGAGCTCTACGCCTCGGTCGATACATCGAACCTGCAACAGGAAACTCGCACAAGACAGATCGGTCCGACACCATCTGATGCGCGTCCGTATTCTGAAATCAAACACCATGTACATGATGGTCCGGTTGAGCTTTTCTTGATTGAGGAAGTCACAGGCGCTGACCAGTCATTGCATTCGGTCGTTATATACGATGGCAATCGGTACGAGCTGAAAGGGGAAGTCGATTGGCTCAGGTCAGGGGAAGCGAACATGCCTTCTGGTGGATGGGCGTTCACTGTATTTGCGTCAGCAACGGAAACATACGCTTGCCCACCAAAGGTGGCGCAATCAGGTCAAGGCTCCTGCTTGTTGTTTGTGTTGAAAAGCGATGAAACGCCACTGTTAAATCATGAGCCTGATTAACGCGGATTGTACAGGCGATGATCAGGTGGGCGTTTCCACGGGCTGACAGGGAGGGAACCCAGAAGGCCAAAGAGTGAATGGTACCGGGTAAACTAGGTTATTTATCAACCTTTGGGACAACCTGCGTTGCGACCGCCACCCGTAAGGGTTTTACAAACGAGGTAATCAAAATGAACACTGCAATGAATTTTGCTCTGGCTGTATTAGCGCTGACAGTCTGTTCGCCAGCCATCTCCAACGAGACGGAAAAAGTAAATTTCCATGTTCCACGTTCGGTGTCAGATCAGGACCCTACAGGGGTGAAAAAACTGCGGATGAAATACAAGCAGTTCTACGTGAGTTATCTGGGTAATGGTGATAAGCAGGAATTGAAGCAACCGGTCTATTTCGAAGGGGCATATCGTTATTCGCTGATCAGGTCGTTCGACGGGAACAATACGGTGCTTTATCTCGGTGGCAGCAAACATGTTTTGTCTGGCAAGTCGGGTGCGTTGACCCCGATGGTAGCAGGTAAGAAGTTGGTCGCGTTGCGAGATAGTGACAACACTGTGTTGGTGTGCCAGGAACAGGTGTTGCGGCTGAAGTTTTCTAAATGCTGGGAAGTGGCTCACAGCGACCAACCTTTGGCGGTCATTCCTGACGAAGAAGAGTAAAACGGATGCTACAGCGATGATTTTGATCGCGCTACGTAAATTCTAAGGGGAATAGCGATGTTCTATGCGGAAGATGTGATGTTGGTGAGCCTTGTGGCGATCTGTATTTTCGTTTTCAGTTTGGTGGTGTTCGCCATGTGCTTGCTACGTGATTGGAACCAAAAACTGTACACGGCCAGTATCCTCGGTGGGGTAGTTTCATTTGCTTTTCTCATGGTCCTGATTGCGGTACCGACAGTGAAACAAGAAGGCGTTGCGAAGGGCGGGCATTCTCATTCAGAGTGCAAGGCTGTCGAACTTCGAACGTTAACGGACGTGTAACTAGACCGCAAAAATCAGGAAAGGTATAAACAAAAGATGCAATCGCTGATCGGTATGATATTCTGATTGCAACTGGAGTCGCGAGCGTGTCTGAGGGGACGCGCCGCACGCGGGGTTCCCCCAGAGCGGGGTCAAAATACAAGCCTACCCACCAGCTGAGAATGCCGCACTAATCCTGCGGCATTTTTGTTTTATTTAAACTTTTCTATGATAAACGTCAATGCCGTTTTAGAAAAATTAACGAATAGTAACGCGGTGGCGGAATCTAATAACTTGCCAGTAGCGTGGGATAAAGTTGAATGATTTCGAATTGTATTCAGTTGCGCAAAAAATGGTGAAAAAGACCTCATTAATTTGTATGCATCATCAGTATTGGAGAGATTATTTTTCTGCTTGTAGGCATCTAACAATAATTTGAACAGCTCATCAACTCTTGGATCTTTATCATATTGCAGACTTTGCTCATCGCACATCTCCTTCAAGTGACCGTGAAAAGCGGTATGAAAGCGGTCAACAGAATTTTCTGGGTGGCCATCCTGAATGGCGCGTTCTGCATCACGTAATGCTGCTAAAACTTTTACAGTAGATTTCTGTAATTCAGGGATTGGAATCTCATCAACCGTTTCATCTTCTTCATCTTCTTCATCTAAGAAACTTTCTACTTTGTTATGCAGAGAAGTACTTTGATTTCTAATGTTGTATTGTATGCTTCCAGCGTCCCAAATAGCGCGGAGGTTGCCAGCGGATAGGATTTCACCAATAATAATATTACAGGTTGACTGGAGATTATCATTTTGCCAAATGAAATCATTTAAAATACGGCCATTCTCCAATAAGTCTTCTCTGTCACAGTTAACAAGAAGCTCTTCAACCTGGCCGGAATTCATATTCATCATTGCTTTAGCAAATAGCATCTCTTCTTTTCTGTTAAACTCTATTTTATTTCTCATCTCTAATTCCTAAAAATTTTTGCTTATTTAAGCATGTTTGAATGTGTAAATATATTCCCTCCAAAACAAAACATCTAGACCAACATACAATAAGGGGTATAACCCTACGCCCCGGCGCTCCGCTTGGGGCAAAACCCAGTCCGAACTCTATCCCCACCAGCCGGTGATAATGTGAAAGCCCGCCTGAGTTCCGCGTAATTATTTGAAACTGGTACGTTGTTCCTGGATGACCCACTCGAGAAAAGAAGAGATAAAGAGAGAGAAAAAGAGAAAAAATAAGAGAGTGGGGGCGATGAGATTTCAACAATAAAAGAGTCAAAAAGGTCTCTAGGGTGGCAGCGGTGTTTTAAATATGCATTACTGTATGTTGGTCTAGATTTGTGGTGTATGTTGACTTTATTAATTCCAAATCTGCTATCACCTTTAACATTTCATCAAATTCTAATCCTCGGTTAAAGGTAAAAGGGGGCCGCTTTGTAGACTTTTATTCGTGCATGCCAAAATGATTAAGGTATTATCGCCATTAATTATTGTGGCATATTTGGAGTCTATTGGATGAAGTTGAATATAGATAAATGCTTATCTTTTATTGGAAGCCACGCTTGGTTCTTCATCTTTGGAGCCGTATCATTTCAGATTATTAGGGGTCAGTTTGGATATCGAAAATTATTGTACGTTAAGGTTATTTTTTGACCTGCCTAATTTAGCTGGCCTCAGCCGACGAAACTTACCGGCTGACGGTATCCGGTTGCTTTTCCATATATAATCGCCTGTCAGATTGATGTGTTCCCAGCCTAGCGGGGACAAATGCGACAGTAGTTGCTCGTTGATCTTCACTCCCTTACGCTTCAGAGCATCGACAGCTCTTTCCATATAGGGGTGTTTTGACTTAAAGAACGGTTTGTCCGACACCTCTCTGCAATCCCTTGTCACTCAAGGCTTTCGCTCAAAAAATCGATTTCAAAACTAGCAATAAGTTTATCTATAACTTCATGAATATTAATGCTTCTATCCTTTCGATAAAATTCATAATTTCCAATTAAGTTCACAAACCGCCATGCGACGGGTGACCAATGGATAATTTCGAGACTTTTTTCTGGATCTTTTGCCGTATAATATTCGTAGAGGGCAGATAAAATTTTCGCATTGTGATAAATAATCATGTTGGCGATTAATCGAATACACTCAGCGTTGATAATTAAGTTACGTTCTTTTTTTCCACTTAGCTGTTTTCCCCCATTCACTTTGGCAATACTCGCAGTCAGCTGATGATAGGACTCGCCACGATTTAAACTTCGTTGGACGGCAATACGTTGATCTTGATCGTCGATATAGCCCAATAAATAATCCGTCATAATGATTTCATCGAATGCGATTAACGCTTTTAATGTTGAGTTTGATGATTTAGTTGTGGACAATTTACGGACAATTGTCGCTTGCGTAGTCTTTTTTAGCGCTAAAGAAACCAGAATGCGTAATATTTTATCCCATTCACTGATTATTTGGTGCTTCGGTGCTTTCTTGCTGGGGCGGATAATATATTCATCATAATCCGATAAAGAGCCAAAACATACGAGTTGTTGAGATGTGGTATTGGCTAATTGGGTAAATCGAGGCATGAATCGATACCCAAACATATGCATTAAGGCAAAATTTACTCTATTGATGCTGTGCATATCACCGGAAACCGCTGTAACATTCACATCAGAGCGATTACTTTCGACTAAATCCAATAAATAGTGACTTTCGTGTTCATTTGCGCCGATCACCTTTAAGCAAATGGGCAACATGTTTGCGTTTAATGTCATCACCACGACACCTTTCTTTAAACCAAAATATTTTTTGGCATACCTTGATTTTATCGTATTAAACCGTGTCGTAAATTTTTGCCCATCCACACTCGCATGAACACCATAATCTGCGAGGTTATACTTTTCAAATATAGGTAATTTTTCCGTATGATTAATTATAATATCACTGGCTTCACTAAGTGTTTGTGGGCGAATGAAATTTTGCTGAGTATTTTTTAATGATTGACCATCGACATCACTGATCTCCATCATTTTTGCCATCTCAGTACCTGTTGCATTTGCGATTACACAAGCATTGATTAGCTCCATTTCAGGCGCTTCTTTTGCATAGTTCGGTTGTATATGTGTAAAGGCTTTACCATATCCAGTTGTATCATGAACAAATTCAGCGATGTCACTGATGTTTAAGGTGGGTAATTTTTTAAAAAAAGGATTATCTGTACCATCATCTAACGGTGTATACGGAAGAGTCCAAGATGTGGTATGGCGACGAGAGCTCTGTTTTAGTTTGATGCAGGTATTTTCGCCAGCGATAATTCGACGATTTACTTCTCGGTATTTTGTTTCTATGCTGTCTTCTAGCTGTGTCAGAATATCGACAATGTTACGCGAAAAAACAGGCATATTAAGCTCTTTAATGAACTGATTTTTATGAGTTTCCCAATATTCTATATCAATTAATTCATCTTCAAGTGCTCGATGGGAATAACTGTCCTTAATGTACACTGAGATATCACTTATCCCCTTTTGGAGCTGCCAATAAACCATAAATTCATAGCGATCGACATCGACTATTCTTTTACGATCAATGGGGGATTTTGTCATAATAAAACGTTTTAAGGTTTTAGGAAAAAAATCGAATGGGATCTCATCAATAGAGTAGTCATTAAATGACTTTTTTCCATCAATGTATTTTTGCAGAAATTTAAGGGCCTTATCTAATCCCTCAATTTCACATGAAAACTGAAGAGCTCGAAATAAAGGACGAAGATTACGTTTCATTTTTTGTGCCAATTGGCCATAATATTCCCAACGATAAAAGTCTCTGGCAAAATTCGGTTTTTTAAAATCAGACAAAAAACGCCGATATTTAAATTTAGGCACAATCTCAAACGCTTTTGCTCTCACTTGAGAATCCGGTATTTTTTCATTCACATTAATTAACATAATTTTATGTGCCTGATTTCGCAGTTTTTTATCGGCAGACTCAACGGCTTCAATTTGCTTTTGTTGATAATCATCACCAAGTTTCTGATACATCAACATCTTTTGGAGAAAACTGGCTACCAGTTGATCGTTAATTTGACGAAAGCGATGACTGATATAACAAAGCAAATAAAGACGTGCTTGATTTTTTACCTTGAAATTTTTCAATTTCTGGATGGTATAAAACTGGGCAAGCTCTGAATAATAGATAATGTTTTGCTCTGAAATACCCAATATTTTCACCAGTTGTTGAGATTCAATATAGACATCAGAAATCGATTTTTGCTTATCAATAGTTTGCTTTATTTCCGTTGTAGTAAAATTAAGCTGCTCCTTTTTCAATAACGTCAGTGAGTAAATAAAATCTTCTTTATTCAATAAGTTATCCAATTGATCACGGAATCCTTTTTTGATAGAGGTGTAGAGTTTGTTACTTAGTCGATTTTTTTCAGCTTTTAGAGCCTGAGAAATGACGTCTTGAAGTGTCGAATAAGCAGGTTTAATAAAACACTTTTGTTGACAAAAGGTGAGTAATCCCGTTAATACAAATTTGGGTAGCATATGAAGAGTTGTTAATCTTTTGGCTTCTTTTTCTAGCTGCAATAAAAACGTTTTTGTGGGCTCTTTTATTGCGAATCGTTGGCAAATTTGAAATCGATTTTTATAATGAATATGCTTTGAAATATTCTTTTTAGGAAAGCTATCTGTTGGAAAGTAGTGATGTAGTATAAATTGCACATCATTTTTAACTTGTTGGAAAGTAAAACGAAAGAAATAGCTTACTGTACGGTAATAGCCGAGTTGAAGAATATAGTTAATTTTTTGGGCGGTATCATTGAGTGTCTCTATATATGCCCGATCCTCATTATCCAATTCAAATACGTAAGTTTTTTCTTCATCATTCAGGCTGGGTAAATTGTATAATGCTTTTAGCTCATCATTGGATAATATGGAAAGCCGTGCCATAATTGTATCTCTATTAACGTTCGTTAAATGATTAACATTATGTATAGGCTATAGAACATATACATAATGTTAAATTTTACAGCACATTTTAGGTTAAGAGATAACATGTGTAAAATTTTAGCTTATTTGCGTGCTTCAACGGATAAACAAGATGTCACTCATCAAAAATATGAAATTTTAGAATATGCTCGCAAACATGCTTTGACTGTTGATGAATATATCGAAGTGACCGTGTCAGCAACGAAGAACAGTAAGCAGCGTCGAATAGATGAACTCACCAGTAAGCTCTCACCTCAAGATATATTAATAGTCACAGAATTAAGTCGATTAGGAAGAAGCACTTCTGAGGTTGTCGATTTAGTGAATCGATTAATTTCACGACAAATTAGAATTATCATTATTAAACAACATCTTGATTTTAATCGTCATGATTTAAACTCTAAAGTGATAGTGACATTATTTTCCTTGTTTGGAAAACTTGAGCGTGATTTCATTAGCTTAAGAACAAAAGAAGCCCTTGCGTCAAAAAAAGCCAAAGGCCATACGCTGGGTAAACCTAAGGGAACCATTCAAAAAAGTCAGTTTGATGCAGACCGCGATAGAATTGTGGAATTATTGAGCTTGGGTCTTTCTGTCAGAAAAATAGCGAATCTATTAAGTTATAAAAGCCATATATCTTTAAATACCTATATCAATAAACGTCAATTAAAAGTTGGATTAATACCGAAAAATAATGATATTAACCATTAAGTAAATAAATCATAAGGAAAAAGTATGATGATGGATGAAGAAGTCACTGTTGAGGATATTAACGAGTTAACCGTTCGTCTTGAGGCGTTATCAAATATTTTAACCATTGTCATGAATGCGTTAAGTCAAAGTGATCCGAGCTTGCATGCGAATATTATCAATAATATCGAAGAATTTGCAGAGAGCATGCGGAATAGCTTAGGTGAAGTCGATGAAGAAGATATTAGTGCTTATGCGCACAATGTAGCCGACAGCATGGAGGAATTTCTACCTTTAACAGAGGATGAAATTAATAGTATTGAATTTATGAAATAAAGAAACTAAAAATAAGCTTAATATTCAGTTAGTTACTGTATTAAATGTTAAGCTTTTAATCTCAATAAATCGTTGTAATGCTATGTTTTTAAAAGAATTTTAAGACGCAATCAGACAAACCGTTCTTTAAGTCAAAACACCCCGCAATGGAATGGCGCTGAAGAAGTGCAATCTTCATCAGGCATTATTGTATCAACAGGATTGGGATCAACGGGGTGGTTTCAATCTATTCTTGCTGGTGCGATGGCAATTACAGGAGAAGCTTCGCACCCTCTATTACAAGGCTTTAGCTGGAGTGATCGAAAGCTACAATTTAGTGTAAGAGAGCCATTTCCAAGTAGAACAACAGGTGTTGCACTGACTTTTGGCACTATTGAGCCTGACTCACCACTGCAATTAGGATCTTTGATGCCAGAGAATGGCGTAATTTTCTCTGATGGCATCGAAGATGACTATTTACAATTTAATGCAGGTTGTATTGCTCACATTGGTATCGCTGACATACAAGGGCAACTAATTAGCCAAAAAGGGCGTCAGCGAATTTAGATTTATTTAGCGCTCTTTAATACTGTTTCAAGTCCAGAGATCATCACATCAAGGACAAACAAAAATGCAGCATCACCATTATCACTATCCATAATTGCAACGGCTTGGGTTAATAATGGCGGATAGGCAACAGTATCCGTCTCTACTTTTTCACGCTCTTTTTGGCTTTCTTGATGCTCTTGAGTTTCCAGTACGGAGCCTAATGTAAAATGCGCAATAGAGCTTAATGCATACACGGCTTGAGATAGACTAAACCCAGCATCACACAAAAACTGTAGTTGCTGTTCTGATGTCTCAAATTGACTTTCAGAGGGGCGTGTTCCCGCATGAATTTTGCCACCATCACGATACATTAATAAGGCTTGGCGGAAGCTTTTCGCGTTATTTCGCAAAAAGTCCTGCCATGTTTCATTCGGCAATGGCAAAACATGATGATGGTGCTTTTGCAAAATAGTTTCTGCTAATGCATCTAACAAAGCGCGTTTATTTTTTACATGCCAATACAATGTGGGTTGTTCCACACCTATTTTTTGCGCCAGCTTACGCGTTGTTAATCCTTCAATACCAACTTCATTAAGTAAAATCAACGCATTATCAATAACTTGTTCTTTATCTAGCTTTGCCATTACCTACCTCAAAATAAAATAGCCTTGACAATCTATCACTGATAGAGATATTTTACACCCACTCTATCACTGATAGATTTTTAGGATCTCAATGAATAAATCAATTATTATTATACTGCTGATCACCGTATTAGATGCCATTGGTATCGGGCTTATCATGCCAGTACTCCCTACTCTATTAAATGAATTTGTCAGTGAAAATTCACTGGCAACCCATTACGGTGTGCTATTAGCGCTCTATGCTACCATGCAGGTTATTTTTGCTCCTATTCTAGGACGACTGTCTGATAAATACGGCAGAAAACCCATCTTGCTGTTTTCCCTTTTAGGCGCGGCACTCGACTATCTTTTAATGGCATTCTCAACCACACTTTGGATGCTCTATATTGGGCGCATCATTGCGGGGATCACAGGCGCAACAGGTGCCGTATGTGCATCAGCGATGAGTGATGTGACTCCCGCTAAAAATCGAACTCGCTATTTTGGTTTCTTAGGTGGTGCTTTTGGTGTTGGCCTTATTATCGGCCCAATGCTAGGGGGATTATTAGGTGATATCAGTGCTCATATGCCATTTATTTTTGCCGCTATTTCACACTCGATATTATTAATACTCTCTTTGCTCTTTTTCCGAGAAACACAAAAAAGAGAAGCGCTTGTTGCCAATAGGACACCTGAAAACCAAACTGCCTCAAATACAGTCACTGTTTTTTTTAAGAAAAGCCTCTACTTTTGGTTAGCAACCTATTTTATTATCCAGCTTATCGGGCAAATTCCTGCCACCATCTGGGTGCTGTTTACACAATATCGTTTTGATTGGAACACAACTTCTATCGGTATGTCTTTGGCGGTTCTGGGTGTATTACATATTTTCTTTCAGGCGATTGTCGCTGGGAAATTGGCACAAAAATGGGGCGAAAAAACCACCATTATGATCAGTATGTCTATTGATATGATGGGCTGTTTATTATTAGCGTGGATAGGCCACGTTTGGGTCATCTTACCAGCATTAATTTGCTTAGCGGCAGGAGGTATGGGGCAACCCGCATTACAAGGTTATTTATCAAAATCTGTCGATGATAATGCGCAAGGGAAATTACAAGGTACTCTGGTGAGCCTAACCAATATTACCGGGATCATTGGTCCCCTTTTATTTGCCTTTATTTATAGTTATAGCGTCGCTTATTGGGATGGTCTGTTATGGCTGATGGGGGCAATACTTTATGCTATGTTGCTTATTACCGCTTATTTTCACCAAAGAAAAACCACACCTAAAGCTGTTATTTCAACCCCTTAATACTAGAAATTATAAAGATCATAAAAGTCCTGTCCGCTCTTAATAACGTTGATAGGACTTTATTTTTATCGCAATTAATAAGCCTCTTTTACCCAAGGCTTACTGGCTGCAATCATAAACATCGGCGTTGAACGATAAAGCAGGTAAGGGAGTCGTTTAGTTACATAGTTACATAGTTATTTTATGATAGTTATTTTCAATCATATTCACCCTGAGTAAAAAAAAACAAATATTTCATTATTAATTTACTTTTTATTTACATTGTGAAATTATTATCCAACTAAAAATAAAAATAGAATTTCTATTAGTTTTAGCTCTATTTAATTAAGAATTATTTGTAGTAATAGCCATATATTAATTTAGATCAATACTCACTAATCATTTTTAGATACTCCCAATAATAAAGTTTATCTGTTAATTCTAAATCCATCACAAAACAAATAAAACACCAAGGTAAGTCCAAAAAAGACCAAGTTATTGAACTTATATTTCTAAAAATTACCTTACAAAATAAAAAAAAACAAAAAGAGAGTAAATAAAAATTTTTATATAGTGATAACTAATCATAAATACTTAAGTTATCTTTATTTAATAACGATAAAAACTCGATTTACGCGTATGAAAATCAATACAAAGTTTAAAAACACTAATATTTTTACTTTCCAGCATAAAATCCTATGGGATTAATCCTATCCACATAAAAAATTTAAATTGTAGAATTGACCTCGGAGAGCATAAAAATGTGTGGGGTATTTACGCAGCCATTGTATCTAACTTAGTGCTACTTAGTTTAGGATACCAACGGTAAAAGATGCCCTCTAATTCATCATTTAAAACGGCCACTCGGGTTTGTAAAAGATAATGTGCGCCTTCTTGGCTCCACTGCATTTGCTGTTTTTTTGCCATTCGTTTTGCAATAACTTCATTTACTGTTGATTCCACAAATGCCGTTGAAATGGGTTCACCATAGCGATACCGTTCCCCATAATTTGGGATCATAGCTTGGTTATTATCAATATAAGTTATCACTTCCCCTAAATACCGTACCATTTTTTTACTGTTTTTATAAACTTGGCTATCTTCTTCTTCATCACAAATATATAAACAACTATCTAGCTTATCTAACGCCTCATCGACATTACCATGCCATAAGTACCATTTTGTTTTTTCAAGTAAATCTCTTAATTCTATACCAATCCCTGAGGATTGTGAGCCAAGACCTTTAGCACACTGGTTAAGCACTGTTAGGCGCATACTAATATGAAACCAATCTAAAATATGCTCGGCCTCGGGATAAATACCGATTTGCATCATTCTCAAATTATCAGCCCCATCCGACAAAAATGATATCTGTTGGTTCGTTTGCATTCCTTGAGCATTAAGTACAGAAAGCAAGCGTTTTCTTGGGTTGTTTTCAAATGTGTGAACATAGCCAAACCGTTTTGCTTGAAGGTTTTCAGCGTAAGCTTTTCCTGTAATGATTTCAAAATTGTTTTTTCGGTTATGGCAATCTCGGACGTAACCACCATCAAACCCAATCACCATCGGTTTTCCTGGACGAGGCAACTGCTTATTGTCATAAGCGAATTTATCGAGAAAATCGGGTTGCTCGGCTAACTCAGCTTCTTGCCGTTTAGCGACGCTGATTAAGTGATTACGTACTGTGGAAGCATTTAGCGCGTTATTGATCGGTAAAATATCTTTTAATCTATCGACGGTAAGATCATAAGACATCAATGACGCCCATTTAGCTTCAATATATTTTAGTTCGGGATGGGTATTTTCGGGTAGCCATTCACTGAGCAAACTCACTGATTTTGTATTATTTGTCTCACAGCGACAGCGGTAAAGCCGAAGCCCTTTAATCGGAATGACGCCAAATAAAGTATGATAATGGCGGGTCTGATGATCTTTTATTTGACGACGTTGATGACAGAGTGGGCATTCTCGATGCGCTTGCATGTAGGATTGGCTTTGGGCCTGTATAATGGCTAATTGAGTACTATTGAGTAATATCTTTGATTCGTTAAGGGATAACCCCAAAGGTTCACCTTGTTCGGCGGTTTTCTGTAACGTCAATAAGGTTTCTTGATAGGCGGAACCATCATCGTGTATAACCTTTACTGTCACTACGATCTTCATCATACGACCTCCAAAGTTAATGGATTATTTTTTCCTTAACTTATAGTAAGTTGAAACACCTATTCCAACGTTATCGCAGGCTAATTTAAGACGAATGCCTTTCGCTTTTAATTCATCAACCATGACAACCTTACGCTTATCTGCAGGAGGGCGCCCCGTTTGTTCCCCTCGATGTTTTTTAGCCGCAATTCCTTCCGCTTGGCGTTCCCTAATTAGCGCTCGTTCAAATTGACTAAATGCGGACATCATATGCAATTGAAGCTCTTGTAATGGATTGTTTTCATTCGCTGAAAAGCAAATATTTTCTTTGAGAAAAATTAGTGAAACTCCTCGCTGTTTCAGATCTAACGTTAAATAACACATATCCATCATATTACGGCATAAACGATCAATAGAATGAACAATTAACATATCTCCAGATACGAGTAACGCTAATAATTGTTGTAAATTGGGTCGATGCGTATCTTTGCCGCTGGCAATATCAGTAAAAACGGTTTTGACTTTATAACCTGAATTTTGAATCGCAATTTCTTGTCGTGCGGAATTCTGCTCAGCAGAACTGATACGAATGTAAGCATAAATCATAGAATAATCCATAAAGGTTATAGAGGTTTTCATAATACTCTCTAAACCCCAATTTATACCACCTTTAGAGACAATTTAAGGACAGAGATCTCTATTTACGTAAAAGTATACCTTTAGAGAGTCCAATCTAAGCCTTGTGAATAGTTCGGAGTGTCAAAATCATAACGCTTTAATAACTGATTGAGGCGTTGGCGGTTAAATTTGACTCGGTTGTATTCATCGATAAACTCCTGAATATCTGCCCAGGTCGTGTAGTCATTACTTTCTGCTATGGCTTCTAAAAGTTTAATCGTGGCTTCGGTTTCATCATATGCGGTAGCATCGGGCATTCCTTCGCCACCAAGACAAAATGGCGTGGTTTTATTTCCTTTTGATTCAATTGCTTCAATACGGATATCTAATAACCAATGTCGGTAAAAATTATATTCATAAGTAAATTTATCGCGATTTTCAAACTGAAATGAGGCAAGCGAAATTGCCCAAGGATTATCATAAAAGCTCAATCCACCTTCATAGCTAATACCGTAGTCTTTGCCATGAATATGAAAGGAATGAAGGTGACCATTATCCCAACCAAATGCAAATTGCAGGAGAAAATGGAAAGCGCCAAGTGACATGTCACTGTGAACACGAAAACGTCGCCAAATCATCGGGCTAATATCTCGAATAGCCACTTTGACCTTATAGACAGACATGATTTTTCCTCTTAGTCACAATCAATACGAGAACGATCATATTAATTGATTAAAGGGATACCCCACACATTTTTATGCTCTCCTTTTAAGCCAAGATAGCGGTACAGTTCGGTTAAATGTTCGCGTCGCGTGGTTTCCCTGCCGGAAAGGTAAGCTGGCCAGAGATCCCCGGTAAGTTTTAGCCTGCTGGCGATATGCTTCAGCAGCGCATCAGAGGGAGGGATTTTTTTATCCGGGGTAAAGCCGACATTTTTCAGATAGCAAAGAAGGACGGCAAAACCAAAACGGCTGGCAGGTTTACGGTGGGCACTGATAAGTGCCAGATCATGTTCACTGAAATACGCCATCCGGGTCAGCGTTAACTCTTCGTCCGGTAATGCCAGTAATGATTCTCTTTCCGACAGAGAAAGAATCTGCCTCCTTGCCATATAGTTTCCCTCGTAAATTATCCGATGCGGTATTTTTAACAGAAATGCTTATCGCATAAGGGTACACCCTGACGCCATATTCAAAACGTGACGGCACACGATGAATGACATAACCTATATGCGATAGATTAAATGCAATAACTTAAATGCGATAACGTGGTGGAAAAATGTTCATCAGAGCTTATTTAAGGGCATCGACGGAAGATCAGTTCGCCGATCGGGCAAAAGAGATGCTGGAGCAGTTTGTTCAGGAGCGGGGACATAAAATAGCCAGTTACTACCGGGAGAACATCAGCGGTACAAAACTTGACCGCCCGGAACTGGGGCGCTTACTGATGGACAGTCACCGCAATGATATTTTACTGGTCGAGCAGATAGACCGTCTGACCCGTCTGAGCAACAGCGACTGGATGACGCTGAAAAAGCAAATCGAGCAACACGAGCTGCGGATTGTCAGCCTCGATGTACCCACCTCATGGCAGGCGCTGTCAGATAAAGATCCTTCGCAGGCTGACCCAATCACCCGCGCCGTGATAACCGCCATCAATAATATGCTTATCGACCTGATGGCCGCGATGTCGCATAAGGACTGGCTGAGCCGCCGCCATCGGCAGAAGCAGGGAATTGAACGGGCACATACGCTGGGAAAATACCGGGGCAAACAGGCCGATCAGGAACGACATAAGAAAGTTCTGTATTACCGACAGGTCAAGAAACTGAGCATAAGAGAAACTGCTGAAGCCACCGGTTACAGCACATCTCAGGTCTGCAGGATTCAGGCCCTGTTCAGGCCTGAAAATTAAGCACATTTTCTAAGGCTGGAAATCAACTCATGCTGACAGCCTGAGCCTGTTGGCATGGTAAGCAATGTGATCACCAATAAAGCTGGAAATGAAATAATAGCTGTGGTCGTAACCAGTATGATATCGGAATGATGTGTTGATGTTCATCTCGTTGCACACTCTTTCAAGACTTTTAGTGCGTAACTGATCTTCATAAAAGGCGTCACTTAATCCCTGGTCAATAAAAATTTCTGGTAATTTCGCACCCTGTAAAATGAGACTGACGGGATCGTAGTGCTCCCACGTTTTTTTATTTTCACCCAGGTACGCGGTGAATGCCTTTTGTCCCCATGGCACCTGAGAAGGTGACACTATCGGTGAAAATGCCGATACACTCACATATTCATCAGGATTTCGCAGCGACAGAACCAGCGCTCCCATCCCCCCCATGGAGTGACCGGATATTGATTTCCTTGATGTTACAGGTAAATGCTCCATGACAACATCCGGAAGCTCATGGAGAATATAGTCATACATCCTGTAATGCGTGTTCCACGGATGTTCCGTCGCGTTCAGATAAAATCCGGCACCCTGGCCCAGATCGTAGCTGTCAGCATCTGCGACATGCTCTCCACGGGGACTGGTATCAGGAACAACGACGATGATGTTGTTCCTGGCGGCATAATGCTGCATACCCGATTTGGTGATGAAATTCTGCTCCGTACAGGTCAGACCCGAGAGCCAGTACAGGACCGGCAGTTTTTCTGTTGCTGCTTTGGGGGGAAGATAAACCCCGAAATTCATCTCACAATTAAGTGTTTGTGAATTATGGCGGTATACGTTTTGCCAGCCGCCAGCGCTGGCATGCTGCTCGATGAGTTCCATTAGCCTCTGTCTCATGGTTATTTCCCCTGACAGGGAGTCAGGGGAAGTCTCTTTATAGCCGGACGTCAGATGAACGTATAAGCCGTGATTTTGTTACCCGCAGGGTCTCGCAGGTAGGCTGCATAGGCTCCAGGGAGATGGCTGCGCGGGCCAGGCTGACCTTCATCTTTCCCTCCGGCGGCAAGGCCCGCGGCGTGGAAAGCATCAACTTCTTCCGGACTTGCAGCTGCAAAGCCGACAGTAACGCCGTTGGCCAATGGCGCTTCACCGTTGCCCGGACGTGCAATAATAAAGGCTGGCTTTTCACGACCATAAAGTACCCAGCCATTGCCAAACGGGCCGAGGTTATTGATGCCAAGCGTACCGAGGACAGCATCGTAAAAATCAGCGGATTTTTCAACATCGGATGCACCGATGAAGACGTGGGAAAAAACGTCATTACCAGAAATTACAGGTGTTGCCATGATCCATTTCCTTCAGTTGGTTTGACTCAGTTAAAACGCTATCAGTAACGGATTACCGTACGGATTGATTTACCTTCATGCATAAGATCGAAGGCCTCATTGATTTCATCCAGCGTCATCGTGTGGGTAACAAATGGCTCCAGTTCAATTTTACCCTTCATGGCATCTTCTACCATGGCCGGAAGTTGCGTACGGCCTTTCACTCCGCCGAAAGCAGAACCTTTCCATACGCGCCCGGTAACGAGCTGGAATGGACGGGTGGATATCTCCTGCCCGGCGCCGGCCACGCCGATGACAATGGACTGGCCCCAGCCACGGTGAGCACTTTCCAGCGCCGCACGCATAACGTTGACGTTACCGATACATTCAAAAGTGTGGTCAATGCCCCATTTGTTGATTTCAAGCAGCACATCTTTAATCGGTTTGTCATGGTCGTTCGGGTTGATGCAGTCGGTTGCACCGAACTGACGGGCAAGTTCGAATTTGGCCGGGTTGGTGTCGATAGCGATAATGCGTCCTGCTTTTGCCTGGCGAGCCCCCTGAACGGCAGCCAGACCGATTGCGCCAAGACCAAAAATAGCGACAGAATCTCCAGGCTGTACTTTCGCTGTGTTGTGAACAGCGCCAATCCCGGTAGTCACGCCACAGCCCAGCAGGCAGACGTGTTCATGGTTTGCCTCCGGGTTAATTTTTGCCAGAGAAACCTCGGCCACTACCGTATACTCACTGAATGTGGAGCATCCCATGTAGTGGTAAAGAGGCTGGCCATTGTAAGAAAAGCGGGTGGTTCCGTCAGGCATCAGTCCTTTTCCCTGAGTTTCGCGAACCGATACACAGAGGTTCGTTTTCCCGGACTGACAGAATTCACACTCCCCGCATTCGGCGGTGTAAAGCGGAATCACATGGTCTCCCGGCTTCACGCTGGTCACGCCTTCACCGACCTCCACGACGACACCGGCCCCTTCGTGGCCGAGAACCACCGGGAAAACGCCCTCAGGATCGTTCCCGGAGAGGGTAAAGGCATCGGTGTGGCAGACACCGGTGTGGGTATTTTTAATCAGCACCTCGCCTTTTTTAGGTGGTGCAACATCAATTTCAACAATCTCCAGGGGCTTCCCTGGTGCAAATGCAACGGCAGCACGTGATTTCATATGTAAATTATCCTCAATGTGATGGCTTAGCTATTTAAGATAGGCGCGAACCAGTTCAATCGTATCGTCAACGGATTTACTGATTTCATGGCTGTAGCTGTCATTCTGGTCAAAGGTTTCCCGTATGTGGCTCTCGAGCACCTCTGCCATAAGACCGTTAGCTGCTCCGCGAACGGCAGCTATCTGCTGAAGAATGGAACGGCATTCAGTACCATTTTCCAGCGCTCTTTCCAGAGCATCAATCTGACCCCGAATACGGCGAACACGGGTAAGGACCTTTTTTTTCTCTTCAGGAGTACTGGGCATTATTTACCTCACCATTTTTGATTTTATATACTATAGTGGAGTATATAATTATTGTCAATGCATACTCCACTACAGTATAACTAAGAATAAACATAACTACCTTTATTTACGATATAAATCATATATTTATATTATTTTTGGCTGTGATACTGTCGGAAGGAAAGTTACTACAAAAATGATATCTACCGATACGGGATTTGGGGCATAGGCGGTTCTGTTAAATTTCGCCAGATATTGGCTCATCATTGATGGTCAAAAAATGAGCCTAACGTACAATAATTTTCGATATCCAAACTGACCCATATTAGTATGGTTGTACTGGCTCGAAGCTTCTTTGTCGATGCGTTCCTCGATACCGCTATAATCGCTGCGGCCATTCAAATGGTGGCTATTATTTTCATGGCTGTTTCCCGTCATGCAATAAAGATACGTATGTTAGATTCGGCTGGTGGTCCAGAGGCTTACCTTGCACAAAAAATTGAGTGGCCGGGCGACCCGTTCTACACCAGCATGGTCGATAACTGCGGAGTAAGGCAAGAATTTGATGCCTGGTACGAACGAGAGAAACCGCAAATGACTATTGGTGAGTTTGATCGCGCCCTGGGTAATATCCTTCAATCCACTTATTCCATCCCGCAAGAAACCGAAATTAGTGATACCCAATTCCTCAAGTTACTTGTGATCAGATATGCAGCACCTTTCTTTAAATGGTTAAGCATCGGATGCCTCTTGTTTGGAGGCGTCGCTATTGTGCTTCTATTTAATCCTGTAAATACTTTTAGGGAAGGGTATCCTTACATCGCTCTACCGTTTTCCCTAGCGGTCATGTTTCATTCTCTTCGTAGGGCTACGCAAGCAAAAGCACATTCAATGATAATGGACAAGCCTCTGACAACCAGCCAGATTGATGGATTAATGGATCTCGCAAAAAGCTTCGGTTTACATGCTGAATTTTGTGAATTATTACGCAGCGCTGAATGCCCTAATACGCTCAAAGGCGCACATGAATGGCTTCGCACTAAAGCCCATGCCCCTAACACCTTTCTTGGTTAATTCCCTTACGAATAACCATATCTTGCCTTTGCCCCTGAAAATTGTTTAAAGTATGGATAAATATACAGCCCCTATTTCGGCGGGGGGATTTGCAAGTTACCCTTTTTCGGGGATTGATTACGATGAACATCGCAGAAACCTTCCATCGCCTGGAAGACTCTCTGGCGTTGCTCAAGCGCGTGCTGGCACAAAAGTCGCCTCTTTATGCTCGTGTTTGTGTAATTCCGCCAGTTGCTGACGGCGATGAGACTTTACCCGTTAACCGCATCGAACCAGAATTACTGTACGGTGCCCAGGCTATTGAACAAACTCAGAAAGCCTTTACCGATCTGCATATCAAAGACGGGTTATCCCAAAAATCGACACGTCGTACCGCTGGCGTGCTTTGGTATGATGATGAAACGCCTGAGTTCGCGGCAGAAGTCATGGCGCTAATAACGAGCATTAACGCAATAAAGCTGTCGATTCAAGAGCACATTATTACTGGATTCAGTTCGCAGAATGCGCGCTTCTCCGCACTGCATAATGCCTGTCCGGGCGTAATGACGCTGCATCTATACCGGCAAATTAGAGCCTGGCATAAGGCCGATATTCAGTCCATTCGTTTCTCGTGGCAGAAGAAGTCTTTATTGCGGATCCCGGATAAGGCCAAACTACTCGCCAGCATGCAGGCCGATGTCATAGATAATAGTGAAGTGACTGTACCGGTCGGTAATTTGGCTCAGCGGATAGCTAATACCCCGCAAGACAAATTACGTCTGCGTCGTCCGGCCAAAATACAGCCGGTGGCAAACATTCAGTTTCGCGCAGATATCGAAGGTGAACCGCCAACGCTGAAAACTGTAACTGCATTAATGCCATACATCATCATCCAGAATCAGCGGTTAGAAGTGAAACCACTTCAGAACTATTCACCGCGCGATATTCAGCGAAGTAAAGACCGACTCGCAACCGAGGTGATCGGGACTTTCCACGGCGAGACTATTGAAATGCTATTAGGGAGATAATTCATACCGCATATGAATTACTATAAAATATACAATAAGGATGTCGATGCCTGGCTAAGACAAGATCAGTCAGGCTTTACCGATGAAGAACATGCAGGCTTCTGGCCGGAGCCTGCTATCATCAATATTGAACAGAGTGACGTTCAAAAACCTGTGTATTTCTCACCTTCAGCAACCACCTTGAAACTCATTGAGTTCGGGGTGTACGACTTTTGTGGTCGCTGGCCGGAGCGTCCATAGCTGGCCCAAAAACATCTTTTCTCTTGTCAGAACCTTGAATTTCGTCACCTGAAAGCGACGTATTACTATAAGGAAACCTTAGGTAATACGACCTGAGGCCTCTGGTGAGATAACAATGAAATATTATGAAAGTACGCTGCGCTTGAGGATCCCCTCAACCGATTTGTATGGAATACATCAGCATCTGGATTTTTTCATTCAAGAGCAAAGTAAAGCCAAGTTACCGTATTCATTCCTCGTACAACCGGGCACGGGCAACGATTCTCGTATCCTCTTACGTACAGCACAGCCTATCGGTGTTCCTGGTGAAAAGCACCTGAGCGCGACCTTTACTGAAGGCCAAAAAATCACCCTCTGTGGATCTATGGCCGTCGTGCGTCGTGAAACTGTCAACGGTCGGAAGCGAGAAGTTACCCCTCCACACCACGAACTGAACGAATTCATCCATTACCGCCTTGAGCGGGCAGGGTTTACTCCCCACCATGTCGGGGTATACGAAACGAAAAAGAATATTATTCAGAAGCCTGACCACCGCCATCAGAAAGGTCACCGGATCGTCGTGCCGACGACAGAATTCATTGCCACAGGTAATGTCGCGTCAGTAGAGGAATTCGAGCAAGCCTTTGTATTCGGAGTAGGCAGGAAACGAATTTTTGGCGTTGGTCAGATATCCCTCATCAGTTGAGCCGACGCGTAACCTCCACAAAGCCGGTCAATACCGGCTCTTTCCATTCTCTGCGACGACCCTTATCTATTGTGTACTGATCTGTAAAAAATAGTTATTGACTGACCAGTCAACAACTGGTTTACTTGCGTAAAATACAATGAGAGGAATAACCATGAGCGGAAGACCAAAAGAATATGACGACCAGAAAGTCATTGAAGCTGCGATGAATGTTTTCTGGGATCATGGTTACGAAGCCAGTGGTACCCAAGCTCTTTGTGAAGAAACGGGAATGGGTCGGGGCAGTCTTTACCATGCTTTTGGTAACAAACAAGGCCTGTATCAAAAAGCGCTACAGTATTACCAAGAAATGGGGATAAACCGACAGAAAGACATTCTTTCTAGCCAAGAAAGTCCCAAGCAGAAACTACTGAATTTGCTTAACTGGGGGATCGAGATTGACCAAGATCCTGAAAATCCGCGAGGGTGTCTTGCTCTACATTCGGTTCTCGAACGCAGCCATAAAGACCCGCAAATACAGTCCATCAATCAACAATATCTACTGCGCCTGGAATTATTGGTGAAAGCTGTCATTACCGAAGGTGTCAAACAGGCTGAATTCCCTGATAGCACGAATATCTCCACCAGCAGCAAGGCCTTCCTATCTGGGTACTATGGTCTACGGATCATGGGCGTTACCTTGACTGACCGTGATTTTTTGAACGAAGCAGCCTACGGAATTATTTCAAAAATTTAGGATCCCCACCCGGTGATTTGACGCGCTTAATAGTTTACTAAATGGTAAACAATGCTGTCTTTTTGTTTCCAAAATAATGGTGATCTATTTTGTACTAATCGATAAACAATGGAGTAATACCCCATGAGTACAGATGTTAAGGCTTTCCATATCGCGACAGGGAACGGTAATTCTGTCTGGATGAACGGTGACCTCTACTCGGTATTAGTGAGTCCATGCGTAGCGCAAGGGCAAATTTCAATTTTAGAAGCGTCCATTCCACCAGGGGTGGCCCGCCAAGACACAACCATCTTAATGAAGATGAAATTTTCTATGTGACGCACGGTCAGCTGGATATTTCTGCCGGTGATGATTCATTCATCGCAACGGCAGGGAGCCTCGTTTTTGTCCCTAGAGGCATGATGCATGGTTTTCGGAACAACACTAAAGATTTCGCCAAGCAATTACTCATTTTTACGCCTGGGGGATTCGAAAGGTTCTTTTTAGAAGTTGGCCTTACGGCTACAGCAGGGAGGCCCATTCCGGACGTCTTCAGTACCAATCAGGAACTCGCTCGCTTAATCGGGGCGCAGTACGGATCTTATCAAGAGGTGGAAATTTGAAACGTAATTTATACATTCTGATGGCAACCATTTTAGTGGTAACCATGAGCGAACTCCAGACAGCGGGTATGCTTCCAAATATCGCAGCAGACCTTCAGGCATCAACCGGACAAGTTGGTTTACTTGTCTCGGTGTATGCTCTCGGCATGGCGGTCGGTGGCCCAATCATTGCATATATGCTCCGACGCAAATCACCGCGATTGGTACTGACTTCTATTATTGCAGTTTATGCGGTGATAGAAATTCTAGCGCCAGTAGTTCATGAATATTGGTGGCTTGCGTTGGCGCGCTTACTTACCGGCTGTCTCTCAGGAGCGACTTTTGGCCTTGCACTGACGTTTGCTGCCCGTCTTGCCCCTTCGCCTGACCAAATTGGACGATCTGTTTCCATCGTACTAAGTGGCCTTATGGTCGGCACTGTCATCGGCTTGCCGTTAAGCCATTTCATCGCAACGCAGTGGGACTGGCAATCCTGTTTCTACCTGCTTGGTGTTGCCGCATTATTAGTAAGTTATATCGTCCTAAAATGGCTCCCCGATCTGGCTAAAGCGACGGAAGACGAATCAGTCGCTGACATTCAAAACCTTAAGTCACCTAAATTATGGTCACGATACTTGGTTAGTTTTCTGACGATCGGTGCAGCATACGGCTCTTTTTCCTTCTTTACACCTTTACTTCAACAGAATGCCGGTTTCAGTTCTGATGCGACAACCTTAATCTTGCTTGGTTATGGACTCTGTACAGTAATCGGCAACCTCATTGTTGGCCGATTCGCAGATGCACACCCCGTTGGTGTCTTACGAATTGGGCATAGCGCTTTATTGATTGCCTTGGTTGTCTTGTCATTATTCAGCGACGTTAAAGAATTGACGCTGGTTATGGTGCTGGTGGTTGGCTTGATCGGTATCTCCATGAATCCTGCCTTAATCACGCGAGTCACTGAGGCAGGCGGAACTGGGTACTTAGTCACTACAGTGCATACCGCTGTTATCACGATGGGCGTCACACTCGGTACCATGTTTAGTGCGTTCTCAATGAATATTTTCGGACAAGATCCCGTGATTGCGACCTGGACAGGTGCGGCATTAGTCGTGGTCGTATTAATCGTTCTAGCCATGCAAACAATGCGATTTAGTAATACCAAACAACCCCTTGCGCGGGTCAACTCATTGAACAAGTCCTAAGTAACGGAGAGAAAACAGAATGGTCAATTTAACCAAAACAGCATCAGAAAAAGTTGCCTTGGTAACGGGGGGTTCAAGAGGTATTGGCAGAGAAATTGTCTTGTCGCTGGCGAGGGATGGGGTCGGTTATATAGGGATCCACTGTGGTAAAAATCAGGAGGCTGCACGTCATGTCGTAACCGAACTGCGCGCGCTTAATGTTGAGGCCGACATTTTCACCGCAGATTTCGGGAACAACGCGGAACAAGCGGCACTCGGGCTATGGGAAGCATTCTATAACCGGCTGAAGGACAAAGGCTATAACGGTGTTGATATTCTGATTAACTGCGCTGGGATCGCACCATCTACGTCACTCATTGAGACAACATTGAATGACTACCAGGCAGTCATGTCTGTTAATGTTGAAGCTCCATTCTTTCTGTTGAAGGCCGCCGCACCTCATATCAATACGGGGGGCCGCGTTATCAACGTTTCAACTGTTTTAACCCGAGTCTCCGATCCGCAGCGAGCAATTTACGCCGCTTCAAAAGGCGCTATCAACACATTGACACTTTCGTTGGCAACTGAGTTCGAAAAAAGAAATATCACCGTCAATGCCATTGCACCTGGTGTAGTCGATACCGACATGAACAGTGGCTGGCTTCATGCTGAAGAGGCTCAAAAAATAGCGTCTGGTTTCTCTGTTTTTTCACGAGTTGGCAAAACCGAAGATATCGCTGACGTAGTTTCGTTTTTAGCGTCCGACCGTAGCCGATGGATAACAGGGCAGGTTATTGATACTTCCGGTGGTTCATGCATTTAGGGGTAGAGTGGTAGAAACCAGCTTTAACTGGTTTCTACCTGACTCATAGGCCTGGCAGCGGGCCTGTGTAGCCTTCGTCTTCCGCAGTGACTTCCTTAATAGGCTTCGCCACACCCACTGTAACAGGTGCCTTCACCAACGTAGGATCGGTTATGTCCAGGATCCCAATGGTGGAAACGGTATACGTGTCGATAGTCATCCACGGTTTCTTCATGTCGCACTGACTTTTAATGTCGCGCTCCGCTGAACACCAGGTGAGCTTCCCTTTGTTGAGATCCCGAACGCTCGGTTCACCGTACTTCTCCAGAGCCCCAGCCACCAGCGCTTCCGGGTTATTGAAGGAATAACGAATTGACTTCACCCGGCTAATCTCCGGCGTGTCACCCGTCCCTTCAATCAAGTTGACGATCGTCTCTTCGTTCACGTTCCCCCAGGTCAGTGACGCAACTTTCCCATTGCGTGATTGGGTTCGTACAGCCGCGATATCGCGTCGTTGGGCTTGCTTGTTCGCCGCTTCCAATGCGGCGTCAAGTTCCATGCCCAGGGAAATACCTGCCACATTGAACGCCGCTACATCAACACTGCTGATTGGAGGCAGTTCCACTTTGGGCTCTACGGGGAGGGTCGGTGCAAGGGCATTGTTACCTGTGCCGTACAACCCGCCATCATAGTTAGCGGCTTCTCGTGCATCTCTGTCTGACTCATTAAGCACGGTATAACTGGCTTGAGCAGACGTCGCGTAAGCTAATGCCACCAGCAGGCCTAATGCTATTTTGGTCATGAAAACATCCTCATTATGGGTTTCGTGAACGATAACACCCACCCCGAAAGCGATGAACGAAAAAGGCCAACAAAACGAGGGCGTTAAATTTTCCATCCTCGTCCGCCCCCGAATACTATGAGCCTCTATTCAAATGTCTGAGGAGTATGAGTGAAAGTGGAGACTGAAATTGGCCGGTATCGCAACGTGAGAAACTCCGCTGTTTTAGCCCGACCGCTACAGGGTCGTCAAACCAATGGTCCAATCCATCTCTGGGAGGAATGTCATGGGTAAGCAACAGGTTCCGCTTTGGGTTAGAGGTACCGCCTTTGTTCGTGAGTACCTATCGTTCATCACATTGGCAGTGCTCTTTGGATGGCCTTCACCTGACACCGCGACGGGTGCAACAAAAACGATTATTAACCTGTTAGATTTGGCCGTACCTCTGGCTGTAATTTGGTTGGTGGTCACCGCGTTTATGCGAACCGCATCATTCCACTATCTCCGTTACCTGGGTGGGGTCCTCTACGATATCGTGTTGTTGATCGTCACCTTTCAACTGGCCTGCCGATTTCTGGTGCAGATCCAAGGTGTGATTAACGACATTATTGACGGAGCCATTGAATCCCCTGAGTTGGCAATTAGCACCGTGGTCAGCGTTTATCTTGTCATCTTCCTGTGCCGGTTATGTATCGGTAAATCCAAGGTTCAATCGATGAGTGTGGCATACGGGCGTCCAACAGCCCCCATTCACCGAACGGAAGCCTCGTTGATGCTAACGGCAGTCCATGAGTGCGGTCATGCGCTGGTATATGCCCTTCAGAATACGCACCCCGAAATAATGCGGATGGGGCTCGCTCAAGAATCGCGCGGTAATGAACTACGACTGGGCTATATGGAAAGCAACGTGGCACTTGATGGCCGGGCAACGCGAGATCAGCTTTACTGGCGCATGCTGTTGGCGCTCGGTGGTTCGGCTGCTGAGTTGGCTGTTTATGGCAAGCAATATGAAGGAGCCCTGGAGGATATGCGCACCTGGCAGGAACAAGCAGGGCGCTACCTTCAGAACGGTTTCGGTCAGGTTCTGATGTGCGATGACGGCCATGACGTCTCTCTTCGTCACAATATAGCGGCGTTTAATGCCTTGCACGCCGAACAGGTCGCTATCGTGAATCGGTTTATGCGTGACAACGTCACGTTATTAACGGAAATGGCAACGGAATTACGTCACCTGGGAGCACTGGATAAACAGGCTATAACATCGTTTCTAGGCCGTGTCTCGATCAGTGTGGATGTCCCCACCTTTGTGATTACGGGCTGACAGGCCAAGAGGTCGCTTAACTGCGACCTTTTTGCTTTAAAATCACGACGCAGTTTTGAAAACTGATATTTCGCGGGGGCGATTATGGGTCTGAAAAAGTGAATCATTATGAAAAGTAACGTCATTTCGTCCCCAGAATGGGCCGTGCCACACTATGGGGGAATAACCATTAACAGGAATAACTTATGACTCAAACAACTCAACGAAAAAGCCGAGATATGCGGCGCTTACTGATTGAACCTGATCGCTACGAGCTGGTTGAATATGGTAAAGAAACCATCTTTGATCGTGTTAAGGCCGTAGTCGTCATCAATGAAGACGGTGTGATGTGCATTAACGCCAGTGACACGGCGCTCGGTATGTGTGGGTTAACCGACTGTATCGAATCGTTGGTCGCCCGATACAACGACGGTTTCCGTTTTATCTAATCGGGCCTCGAAATGAATAAAAAAGCTATTTTTTCAGTGTCGCTGGTCTTGCTGGTCGGGGCCAGTGTTTTAGGCTCCGACTTTGCGCATTGCAAAGCAAAGGATGTTCCGAACTACATCCAGATGAGTGAGTGCTGGGTCGAGTTGGATGGGTACCATTTTATGGCCGGGTGTTCATCCCGGCATTTCTTTTGAGGTCAGTATGAAAGGTCAGGCAAAGAAGGGCGGTGAAATCGGCATTAATGGAGAGTATTACAAAGGTGGACAGTTTATGCCGGGTAGCTCAAAGACAAAGAAAGGTGACCGGGCGTCGAGTGCTAGCCCCTCCGCCAAACCTAAACGACAACTCATTGAGCCAGGTGTGTTTGTCGAGGTTTCCGATGGAGAGAAGACTATCTATAGCGGAATTATGGCTTTTGTTATCGTGGAAAATGGCGTAATGCGGCAATCCGTCAGCGATAAAGCCATCGCCCATTATGAGCTCACCGACACCTTGCCTGGTCTTATCGAACGATTCAACGCAGGTGAACGATACCGGTGAGGGTAATTCCTCACCGATTTTGATTAATCAATCTTTCATAATTAGCATGGCATTAATTATTTTACATCAATTTTATAGATTTTCTTGAATTCTTTTCCTGCGTAGGAAGTCCCGTAGGTATTACCCGATATATATATCTGAATAGGATTCTTGATTAATGGAACTCCAGAAATAGTTATGGTATGAAAATCTTCGTTTTTTTGAGTCTCCCCTTGAAAAGTCAAATAGGATACCTCTGGACTCCAGGTTAGCCCAGAATCTGGGGGGGGTAATTATGATGTCGATACTCTTTCTACTTATGTACCCTCCTGATATATTAATTACTTCGTTATAAGAAGCACCATAGGTTGCTGTTGTTAATTTATCAGGAGTAACTTTAGGTGTTGGGTTGCCACAACCTGCTAATGCCAAAGTTAGAATTACTATAATGAGTGTTTTCATTTACAATACCGGCTTGAATACGAGAGCGCCAAACGTGTGATTTAACACATAACTAAGAGGTTTATTTTCCTTGACCCACGGTTTAACCTCCCCCCAGGAAAAACACTTCAAGTTCACTATTGTATCTAAATTCACTTGATCGGTAAGAGTTGTGCCATCTGTTCCAGTAATAGTACCATTCCAAACAATCCAATGGTTTTTATTTGAAGTATCAGTGTTAGGTAAGCCCGTAAGCATTCCCGCAGAGATAAGCGAAACAACTACATACCCTTTTTGTTGGTATTGATTTAGGGTAAGGATATCCTCTAACTTAGATGAAGATAAGCTAATATTGTCAAATACCTTTTCATACCCAACCTTCTCAAACCATTCTGATAACATTCCCCACATTGTGACACCTGCGGCTTCATCTTCTGCGGAGCCATAGCTGAAGATGATATTCTCAGAATCACGTAAGCTAGCAAGCGTGATCCAGTCTAACCCTGAAACTTTCAATCTTCCGCTATCTCGATAAAATGAACCTGAAGGCCTCTTGCAGCTTTCAGTTGGAACTATTTCTAGTTTGCCTATTTTTGTTTTACCATATAGCCATAATTCTCTTGCGGCTTGCTCATATATATCAGGCCTATCAACAAGAATGCTATAAAATAATGCAGCTGGACCGCAAAGGCTGGTTGTACCTTGGTTTGGATAATCAAAGTGGTTTAATCTTTGCACTAGTTCGAAGTCAAATGAGTCTTTTTTAAAAGGGTCTTTTGCGCTATTAGCTGGGTACTCTTTTGCAATAAACTGCCGTTCAGGAACAGTGATCTTCAGTTCAATAGTATTATCGCCATCGCTCACAGGCTTTGTTTGACCGTTGGATTCAAAGTAACACGCATTTTCTCGTTTGCTCTCAGAGCAAGCCTTGCCGGATATAAGGTCCTCTAATGTTGTAGTGGTCAATAAAATTTGGTCACAGTTTTAGAGCTTTTCCAATATAATCGTTCTGACTCATTGGGCGTTAAGCCACCGTTATATTGATGCGGTCTAATCTGACTATAATACCCAATGATATATCGGGTTTATTTCTTGCTGTGCTTCTATAAAATTACGGTAACCTAAAATAGGTACCCATTCTGTCTTTAAGCTTCGAAAAAATCGCTCCATCGGCGCATTATCCCAGCAATTACCTCGTCGAGATAAACTTTGCTTTATCTGATAACGCCATAGTAATTGGCGATATTGACGGCTTGTATAATGACTTCCTTGATCTGAATGAAACAGCATATTTCTTGGCTTACCTCTTGATTCAAAAGCCATTGATAATGCTTTTCCCGTTAGTTGGCTATCGGGTGAAAATGACACCGCCCAACCAACGGGCTTTCGAGCAAATAAATCCATCACAACCGCAAGATACATCCAGCGATTACCTGACCAAATATACGTTACGTCACCTACCCAAACTTGGTTTGGCTCCGTGACTGCAAATTGTCGCCCGAGATGATTCGGTATTTCAACGTGCTCTTGAGTTGATTTTGTATATCGATGCTTCCGCATTTGGCAACTCACCAAGCCAAGTGATTTCATAAGCTTAGTTGCACGATAGCGCGTTAAAGGAACCTGTTTTGTCTTCGATACAATATCAGCAATAGTACGAGCACCCGCAGAACCGCGACTGCTTTTATGAACTTCTCGAACCAGGGCCCGAAGCCGAATTTGCTCCGCTGATGGTGTTTTTGCACGGTGACGCCAGTATTGATAGCTACTGCGATGAACACTGAACACGTTACACAGTTGTTTTATACTAAAGCGCCGGCTGAGTTTCTCGATCAGCGAGAATTGTTCAGAGAGTCCGACATCACCAACGCTGTAGCCTTTTTTAAGATCTCATTATGCTCTTCAAGTTGCGCGATTTTCTTTTTTAATTCACGAATTTCAATCTGCTCAGGCGTCATGGGTGACGCTTTCGGTGAAATACCCTTGCGTTCTAGCTTGAGTTGCCGGACCCATTTGTCCATGGTTGATTTACCAACACCCATCGCGTTGGCGGCCTCGACCACGGAATAGTTTTGGTCAAGCACCAGTTGAGCCGCTTCAAGTTTGAATTCAGCACTGAAAAGCCGTCTTATTCGTTTTGCCATAATTGTCACCTATCTGTTTGTGAGGTGATGATATCACCTCTGAGTTGGTGACCAAATTAACTATGCCACTACAACCTGCGTGCTTCCTGTTTTCCATCCATACATCGTTAACTCCGCCAATAATATAGTATGCGCCTGAATGTTTTCCACAGGTCACCAAGTCACCTTCTCGCGCACCAGCAACACCGTACCACTGGAATGTATTATCACCTGTCAGAATATGACTTCCGCATGTAGTTGAGTCTCCTACACGTAAAAAATATCCAACTGCCATATATCACCTCTAATTTATTGAAGTAAATGAATTGAAATATTCTCTTTTTCCGATGTTGTATGGCTCATGGTGTACCCTTGATTGTCAGTTGTTCCATGATAAGAGTTGCCGTTTACGTTATGCATTATGTACTTGCAATCACACAAAGGGTTGCCAAAATCATCGGTACACAAATACCTTATATGATGCCTTGTTGTGTCTGAGATATTATTAATGCCTGATGTCGGCTTTTCTTTAATTAACTGAACACTTTTCAATGGTGAGGATTCAATGTCCGACTTATATACATCAACTGTATTACTTCCTGAAAGACAGCCGCAACTAACCATTGATCCGTGAACAGCTTGAAGTTTCCCATGATTTAGAAAGCCTTGCTGCCCAGAAACGACAGTGCCTGGCTGACCACACTTAGGACAGGGTGTTGTCGGATCGCCCACTCTTAAAGCTTGTTTATTAAAGCATGTGACCGTTTGTATAGTTGCAATGCAGGTGGCACCAGTGGTGGTTTTGTCTCCATTTAAGGCCATTGCCTTACCCATGATGATGGGCCTAGCTCCAGACATAACACCTCCAATGTGTGATATGTTAGTTTTATATAATGTATTAAATAGAATAATATATTAATATAATGTATTAATCTAACCATTAACAACCAAATCATTACAATTCACCATCTTTCCCTGTTCATTTCTACTAGGAATTTCGCCGTTCGCACACCTCATGTTTTACTGGTAAAGGTCACCATTCATAGCCGATCTACTTAATTATCAGAGAAACTCATGAGCACTAAAGAAAAAAACCTTGAATTGCTATACAACGCCTGGCTGTCGCGTTCTGTATCCTGGGAGTTTGGTTGTGAAGATGAGCGAAAAACCCAATGCCGTGATTGGGCTGAGTCATCTTTAGAAAGCATCACTGATGCCGAAGAGTTCGACCAGGATGAAGCCGATTACATCGTGGATGATGAGCTCACGCACTGGACGGAATAACTTCGCCTAACCCCTTCGTCACCGTAACATCTAATGTGACAATGAAGGGGTAAACAAATCAAACAGGCAAATTGTTATGAGCAACATGCCCCAAGACGAACTGAGCGCTATCGCACTGTTCAACGACATTGGCCGAAATGAAGTCACTGCTCGTTTTGATATGCTGAGCGCAACCGCACAAGTGCGTTTCGATGAGAGCTATCGTATACACGGCACCATGCCCGTCGGTTTTACCGCTCTCAATTTCATGACCGCTGATGAGCAGAAGCAGCGCCACCAGCTCTTGCTGGCGATACAGTTATGTACCGATCCCCAAGCTGAAGCCCACGACCGTATTAAAGCCAGGCGAGCAGAAATGAAAAGAAAAAACCATGTCGTTACCACTGGGTAAGCTTCAGCACGCGTTGCTGCACGATATCGTTATCCAGCAGGCTGGAAAATGGTGGCCGGGTTGCCAACTAACCGTGCAGACACTGAGCCGTAGCCGGATCATTCTGGACGCTTTGGTTGTCCGGAAACTCCTAACCCATGAAGGCAGTTGTCATTATCAGGTCACAAGTCTGGGTCTGAAAATTTTCTCTCAGACCGGACATGAGAAAGTGCGTTAAACCTCTGGATTTGGGCGCTGTTTTACAATAGAGTAAACATAACGAATAGGTGGAATATGTCTCATCTTACTGGTGTGATTTCGAGTGTAATTCAGGATCTAGATACAATCGGCGAAAGGATTAATTCAGCCATTAATAAAGCTTCTTCCGACGCAGAAATTCTATTGCTGGAGGATGCGTTAATATCACTGTCTGAAACCCGAACTCGCCTGCAAGGCAAAGCGCCGGTAAACCAGGTTAACGCCAGTGTGACCCGGATCCACCCATTACCATAACCAGCCTAATATTGCTTGAGGTGACCAAAGATCATGTCAGACCAACTACCTGCAAACGAAACTGAACCTCTGGTGCCGAAAGCTAAAGTCCCTTCAGCCCACCTGGAGACGCTATTTAACTACCTGGTTAAATGCATCAAAGAAGACGGGGCACCCCCAACTTACGATGAAATCGGCAAAGCGTTGGGTTATTCAAAAGGACTGGTCGCCCGGCGTGTGAAGCAGCTGCATGAGCAAGGCCGTATCGTTATAGATGGAGAGAAAACCACGGCCAGGACTATGCGCATTGCTATTGGGCAGGGCTATGATGAACTGGTTGATAAGGTGTACCTGACAGAAGATCGCAAAGCCATTATTAAAGCGGTAAAAAGCATGATGAAGCGCACCGGCATCGGTCCTTCTATCAATATGCTGGCGCATGAGCTCGGCTTTTCGAACAGCAAGACAAAACGCCACGTTGAGTACCTGGATAAAAACGAATTACTCCGATACAGCCCCGAACTGGGTGAAGTTATTGCCACTGAACCAGGTGACTACGAGCCAAAACCAAATGCGTAATGGTGGGCTCTACTTTCGCTTTTTCCACTATGCTCTGCTGATCTGTCTGTTGATTGGATGCATTCTTTTTGGCAGGGCGCTCATCTCTATCTACTGGCCGGGGTATTGGGTTCCAGCTGATGCCTGGTATGCCTTCGGGATAGTGCCGGGTGTTTGGCTCGCGCCTCTGATTGGGCTGATTATCTTCATATTCCTTTCTTCGCTTTATCGCTATTTCGGGGTATTGGTGATGACAACCTGCATCGCCTGCGCCGGGGTGGCTTTTTTCGTCCTCAAATCGTAGTGCTTTCCCTTCCTGCACCTTGAAAAAGACACTCTTCTTCTGAATCATAAGAGCCTCACAATCGATCGTTCGCGTATCGTGGGGGTGTGCGATTTACCAGATCGGTGCGCCTTATGCGGTTTGGCGCATGTCATCAAGAGGGTACACGATGAAACACAAGGTTCTTGCGCTGGTGGGCGCACTAGGTCTGTTGGCCGGTAGCGTAATGGCTGCACCACAGTTCAACCCGAATTCAGTCTATGCAGGCAAAAATGAGCAGCCTGCGGCACAGCCTGGAACACCAACCCAGAACGGTGAAAAGGGGAGCGTCACCGTTCTCCGCCTAAACAGCTACGCACACCTGGGGGAATTCACCGTGCCGGAGGGGATTCAAAAGGCAAGCGTTGAGCAATTCAACAACAAGGTTTACGTCCTGTCAGAGAAACCAGACAAGCGCCTGGCCGGATTGTGGATCGGCCGCGATACTAACGGAAAGGAGGGGCTCTGCGGGTATATCAACAACAGCATGCGCATACAAAAATGCTACTTTATTTTATATAGGGAAAAGTAGTATGCCAGCCCTTACTATTTGAGTGGGGGCTCTACTATTTCCCCCTGCCTGGTCCAAGCACTTTTCCGAAAATGTTCTCATCCTCTAATTCTGGAGGGTATACCAATGCTATAAACTCTTCCAAGGGATGGCCTGATATTGATTTTGTTGTATTGAGTGATAGTCCTTCATTTTCCTTCATGAATTCCATTAAGTGTTGGAAGGTTGTGTAGGCCAATACATCAGAAATAAAGGTAATTTCTGAAGTTTCAACACTCATTTCAACGTGAAATTTTCCGTTTTTAGGTCTGGGATCTGGTGATGCATTAACAACTTGCGTTTCGATATACTTTCCTTTCGAATAATAGCGCTTATTTGGGGCATTATTCATGTAATTAACTATATTTTCGCACTCTTTTTCCATGATCTTTAAAACACCAGCATCTATATTATCGCTTACTATTTTTAGATTCACATTAACGCGGAATTTCTCAATTAATGTTGTCAGCAATGTCAGGGCGCTTATTAAATTATTTTGTAGTAACTGCGAATGCAATAACTCTTTTTTATCGGAAGGGCCAACGAAATCTTTATATGATTCAGTGTATATTGCTGAGTATATAAAATTGAGACTAAACTCTCTAAATAAAGATGCAACCAAGTTAACGGCATTGGTTTTCTGTGTGTCATCTAATTCAGCCATGTGCAGTTTATTTGACTGGTTTAAATTGAGAGTGCTTAATCCTTCACTTATCCTGATTTTTAATTTGGGCAGATCCCAATCATCGATAAGGAAGCCAGCCATTACACCAAGCCCATCACGAGGCTTTGAGTTTGAATAACCTTTATCGCCTGACTCATCTATAAAAAAAAATTTCGTTGTATCGTTCATGTACACTCTCATGTAAATAAATATATTGTTAAAGATGCAATCCAATACGCTTACCATTCGGTAGCGTTACATCAATAGAAAGCTCGCCGCCTAAAGCTTTTATATAACGTTTCAACGTAGATAACTTTGGATCGTTATCAACATTCTCAAGCTTGGCAATAGAGGGTTGTGAAACGCCAAGGGACTTGGCTAATTCTGACTGGGAAAGATTGAGTTCCTCACGAATTTTAGCCAGCGTTATTTCCCTACGGATCTCTTCCGCACGCGCTTCAATTTTAGCCAACGCCTCTGGGGATTGTTTTGCAAGTAGTTCATTTAAAGTGGACATGTTATTTCTCCTGCTCTAATAGATGCGCTGAGTATTCAGCGTCGGCCATCTTGATTAACTTCTTATAGAAACGCGTTTCGTCTTTTCCTTTCTTATCACCAGCACATAACACAATGCCACGGCGGATAGGGTCAAATGCAAAACACGCTCTAATCGGATGACCACCAACCTGAATTCGCAGTTCCTTCATATTGGGAAACTGCGAACCTTTCAGTGTATCGACCTGGGGCCGACCAAGGTTTGGGCCATCTTCACGTAAAATCATGAGCACCGCCAACACTTCAATTTGAGTTTCCTCATTCTGTTCTTCGAACCATGAATCGAAGAGGTCTCTCGTTAATATTTCCCACATAAATAAATATAACCTCCGAGTTATAATGAATTTTATAGCCTTGAGGTTATATTGTCAAATATATGACAATCACATTGCTGTCTTTTATATTATAATATTCCGGACACTTGAAAAACATATCAAAATAGTGTCTATTAATTCGATATTTTAAATTAAAAGACACTTATTGTCCGATAATGATTTAGGAGACACGATTTGCGCCTATTTGGGTATGCTAGGGTGTCCACCAGCCAACAATCGCTTGACATTCAGAAAAAAGCATTGATGGAAGCTGGAGTGGTAAAGCACCGTTTATTTACTGATAAAGAATCAGGGAGCCATATTAATCGCGAAGGATTACAGTTACTCAAGGTGAAAGTTGAGTCGGGTGATATTATCCTTGTGAAAAAACTCGACCGACTTGGCCGTGATACGGCAGACATGATCCAGTTAATAAAAGAATTCGACTCAATGGGTGTTGCTGTTCGTTTTTTGGATGATGGTATAAGCACTGAAGGCTCAATGGGAAAAATGGTAGTCACCATTTTATCCGCAGTCGCTGAAGCGGAGAGACAAAGGATTCTGGAGCGAACAAATGAGGGTAGGCAAGAAGCGTTACTCAAAGGCGTGAAATTTGGCCGCAAGCGATCCGTTGATCGTGAGAGAATTTTAAAGCTGAGGGAAAGCGGATTAGGTGGTACTGCAATTGCCAAAGAAATGCAGATCGCGCGATCAACCGTTTATAAAATACTTGAAGAAGTTAACAATCCACCATAATTTTCCTACAAAGAACATTGATCAGACCTTTCAAGAGATACGTGCGCAAGTGCAGAATAAATCAGATATAGCAAAGAATGAGGTGATAAGATTACGGGAAAATATTCAGCAAGCATATACCTAATTCTATTTTTTTAACTACAGGGGCACTCGTAAGAAACCTTCTGTATTCAATTTACCACCAAGTGTAGGGCATAGTGTCTATGGGTTCAGGCAACTTTCGGTGTTATTACAAGTAGAGAGTTATCTTGCATTTTATAATTATAATCGACGAAGTAGTGGCTTAAATTATATTACCCTATACGAACAATATGTTCAGATAAAAAAGTGGATTAAGAAGCTTCCAGTATTAGTGGGTTATTACACACCTAGCTCAAGAGCTCAAGAGAAGTAAAAAATATTCAAATAATGTCAATCCAATTTAAATAGCCAATAAGACGACTTATTGATACCATGAGACCTAATAAAAAAAAGTAGGTTACTTGACTGCATTCAATCGATAGCTTTCTTCTTTTAAATGATTAGGGTTTGCTCCAGATAGATTGAGAGACTAACAGTGCAAAACAACAGCGAACTTGAAGAACTTAGCCAAGCACAAAGAGAACGGCTCGCTCATATTGATTTCACTTTGTTATTTAAAGGTGAGGCTGGGCGCAGTTATTTGACCGAGCGTTTTAACGTAGCGCCTTCTGTGGCGACGCAAGATTTTGCTCGCTACAAAGAGTTTGCTCCTAATAATGTCAAGTATGATGATAAGCGCAAAGTGCACTTGAAAACGAGAGCATTCCAGCCATTGTTTAATTATGACATTATTCGAACGCTTGCGACGATAAGTCAGGGGTTTAGTGATGGGTTCCTTGGCAAAGTGAAACCACCAATGGCTTGCGAAGCGCCATTTCATTTAAACAAACCTAAGCTGGAAGTGGTAGCTAGCATCAGTGAAGCCATACATAAACGTGCCGTGAGCAATATTGAATACACATCTTTGTCGAGTGGTCATGAGTGTAGGCAAATTGTTCCTCATACCCTGATAGATAATGGCCTGAGGTGGCATGTTCGAGCATTCGACAGAAATCGTCAGGAATTTAGAGATTTTGTTCTAACCAGAATAAGTAAAGTTGATTTGTTAGAGGATGAGGTTAACGACGAAATTGAAACCCTTCAGTGGGATAAGCAATGGAACCGAATCGTTGAATTAGAACTGATACCTCATCCAAAACTAGCACATCCAGAAGCTGTATCGATGGACTATGCAATGGAAAACAATACGTTGCGTGTAGAGATAAGAGCTGCGTTCGCTGGGTATTTACTGCGTTTATGGAATATCGATTGTTCAAAGAATAGTAAGAGCAATGGGCGAGAGTTCCATTTAGCACTTAAAAATCCAGAAGCACTATACGGCGTTGATAATGCTGCACTCGCTCCTGGATATAGCGAATCGTGAGATGAATTTATGAATATAAAAGAATATTTAGGTGATCTTATCGGAGGCAGTTTATTGATAACTGAATCTAGAATAATTGCAGAATCGCTACTGAAAAAACGTCCAGAAGATGAGTGGAAGTCGCTGATCGTTGAGCAAAATGTTCTTCAGAAAAAATCCAGTCAGACGGCTATTCGTTATGCCAGAACCATCCGTTGGCGTATTGAAGGTCTGGGTGATGAGTTTATGACTGATCTTTTAGTCGCGAGTGAACGCGCATACGTCCAAATGCTGATGATGTCATTACTCATTCATTCTCCGATTGTCGCTGATTTTATGCGACTTACCTTGGCCGAGGCTCGTCGCACTTATAAACCTTATTTAACTGCTGACGCATGGTCTGAGTTTTATGATACAAGAGTGCGGGCATATGCCGATCTTGGCATTTTTTCTGATTCTACCATCAAAAAGATGGGTAACAACGCAGTTAAGGCATTGGTTGACAGTGGCTACCTGAGTGATAGCAGGACAAAGAAAATACAACCTGTTTACCTAATGCCTGAAGTTCAAGACTGGTTAGTACGTCTGGGCAGGAAAGATTTGATTGATGTAATGGAGTGCACAATATGAAGTCTCTTCAGACCAGGCTTGACCTGATATTGGAACGAATTGAAAGCCCTAAGTTTTTGAAAAACGATGGCTTGGGCAATGAAATTGGATTTTGGGTATTTGACTATCCAGCCAAGTTTGAACTGCTCGTTCGAGAGCACCTTAAGCACGTTGACGAAAAGCTCAACAAACGTGGCTATCGCTTTATCCACCTCAATATTTTTGAAGTCTTGATAGCGATGCTTGAGGAGCGTGGTCTATTTGACCGAGCTTGCCAGCGTGAAATGCAAGTCGGTGTCGATGGTCTTCGAAAAACACTGGCTGGACCTCTGAGCCAAGAGAAAGTAGCAAGGTATATAGCGGACAAATATCAGCCATCAGACCTTGAGTTTCTATTGCTGTCAGGCTTAGGCAGTGCGTGGCCTCTTGTTAGGGGGCATGAGTTGCTCAGCGCTCTGCAAGACGTGATGGGTAGCACACCATTAGTGCTTTTATATCCAGGTGAATATAGCGGAAGGGATTTACATCCTTTTGGTATGATTGAATCTAAAAACTACTACCGCGCCTTCAAGCTTGTGCCTGAAGACGGTAAAAAACTTATTACTGCGAAGAAATAGAGCAGAGAGCCTACAGAATGAAAATTGAACAGATTTTTTCCAAGAAGTTGACGCGGGACATTAACGGCGTTGTTAAAGCGGAACAGAAAGACAATGACAGTGTGTATGTCGAACTTGATGAGTATGTGGTAACCCGAGAGCTAGACCGACACTTTCGAGCGTTCTTTGAAGCTTATGTGCCATCTGTGACACAAAGTGGCGCATCAATGTCAGG
The DNA here is from genome assembly GCF_022592395.1 of Moellerella wisconsensis. Classification (NCBI taxonomy): domain Bacteria; kingdom Pseudomonadati; phylum Pseudomonadota; class Gammaproteobacteria; order Enterobacterales; family Morganellaceae; genus Moellerella; species Moellerella wisconsensis. Next base: position 197,231 of record NZ_CP093243.1, read on the forward strand.
TAAAATTGGCGTGTGGATTTCTGGCTTCTTTGGCTCGGGTAAGTCTCATTTCCTGAAAATTTTATCTTACCTTCTTGAGAATAAATCTGTTGAAAAGGATGGCCAAGGCCGCGAAGCATTTGAATTTTTCAAAGACAAGATCAACGACGCCATGCTGTTGGCAGATATCCAAAATGCTGTTACCAAAGACACTGATGTCATTCTTTTTAACATCGATTCACGAGCAAATACGGATGATCGAGAAAATGCCATTCTTAAGGTTTTCCTCAAAGTATTTAATGAACGTGTAGGATACTGCGCTGATTTTCCTCATATTGCGCACTTGGAGCGCGAACTTGATAAGCGCAATCAATACGCGTCCTTCAAGGACAAGTTCGCAGAGTTAACCCAATCAACTTGGGAAAAAGAACGTGATGCCTATGACTTCTATCGAGACGAACTTTCAGAAGCACTCGCTCATTCCAGTGAGCAATCATTAGAGTCAGCCAAGGCGTGGGTTGAGCAGGTTGAAAACAATTTCCCGCTAGATATCCGTAACTTCTGTAAGTGGGTTAATGAATACCTAGACCATGCTGGGGATAGAAATCTTCTGTTTTTAGTCGATGAAGTCGGTCAGTTTATTGGTAAAAACACCCAAATGATGTTGAAGCTTCAGACCATTACTGAAGATCTTGGCACTTATTGTGGAGGCAGAGCTTGGGTCGTTGTTACCTCACAGGCTGACATTGATGCGGCCATTGGTGGTATGGATAAGCGTGATGGTGAGGATTTTTCTAAAATTCAGGGGCGTTTTAGCACCCGCTTACAGCTATCAAGTTCGAATACCTCGGAAGTCATTCAGAAGCGTCTGTTGTCTAAAAAGGAAGAAGCCCGTAAACACCTCATTGATGTTTTTGCTGAAAAAGGAGATATCCTTCGTAACCAACTGACATTTGATAACACTACAACGGCTTCTCTTAAAGGTTATACCGACACTCCATCTTTTGTGGATAACTATCCGTTCGTTCCTTACCACTACACATTGGTGCAAAAGGTGTTTGAGTCGATTCGAACAAAGGGCGCGACAGGTAAGCACTTAGCAATGGGTGAGCGTTCATTACTTGATGCCTTCCAATCAGCAGCAAAGCAAATGAAGGACTCAGGTCTTGATGTATTAATCCCGTTCTACAGTTTCTATGCACCGATTGAAAGCTTCTTGGAGCCAGCCGTTAAACGAACGATTGACCAAGCCTGTGAGTTGGATACTTTAACGGATTTTGACGGCAAAATTCTAAAAACTCTCTTTTTGATCCGTTATGTAGATATGGTCAAAAGCACATTGGACAACCTCGTTACGCTGTCGATTGATCGTATTGATGTGAATAAGATTGCACTGCGAAAACAAATTGAAGAGAGCTTAAATCGTCTTGAACGTCAATTGCTTATCGCCCGCAATGGTGACGAGTTTATCTTCCTGACCAATGAGGAAAAAGAGATTGAAAACGAGATCCGCCACACTGACGTTGAAATGTCAGAGGTCTCTAGCAAGCTTTCTGCTATCGTCTTTGACGGTATTTTGAAAGGTAATCGTGCCTATCGTTACCCAGTTAATAAGCAAGACTTTGCGGTAAGTCGTTTTTGTAATGGACATCCAAAAGATGGTACTACTCTAGAAGATCTCGTCATCAAAGTCATTTCACCTCTGGATCCGCACTATGAAAATTACTCGCATGATCAAGCGTGCATCAATCATACGCTTGAAGCCGATGGTTGCGTTTTGGTCAAATTGGGCGAGTACAAGCGTCTTTGGGATGACCTGACAACCTTTATTAAAACTGACAGATTCTTAAAGCAAAATTCGGGTCAGCGTCCAGAACAAGAACACCTTCTGCGAGAGAAGCAGATGGAAAATATTGAGCGAGAAAAACGCTTGAGAGTGGACTTTGAAGCCTTGTTTGCAGAGGCAGACGTTTACGCTATCGGCACAAAACTACCGAAGAAATCAGCAACGCCAAGTGCCATCGTCGAAGAAGCATACAAATACGTTATCGAAAACACATTCGCTAAATTGAACATGCTCAAGGCGACATCTGGTGAAGTTTTGCGTGAGCTACAGGCCGTACTTGTTGCTGATGATATTGCTCAGATTGGACAGGATCTTCAAGCGGATGAATGTAACCCAGAAGCTACGCGTGAGGTTGAGCAGTATGTAACGCTAAAAGTCGAGCGTAATGAGCCTGTGTACTTACGTGACATCGTTGCCCGTTTCGGCAAGCGCCCGTATGGCTGGCCAGACAATGAAATCTTATTGCTCACTGCAAGGCTGGGCTTGGCTGGAAAGTTATCTTTTAGTACCCAAGGCACAGATCTGGCGTTGAAAAAAGCTTACGAGCCGTTTACCAGTGTGCGTAAACGCGGCGAGATCCGTGTACATAAGATCAGGCAACATGACGAGCGCCAAATTAAAAAGGCTGCTGGTCTTGTTAAAGAGATTTTTTCTAAAACCTTTACCGGCTTCGGTGAGAAGGAGCTCTACGAATTAGTGCGGGATGAATTACTGGCTTGGAATGAAGAGCTTAAATCATTCAGAACCAAGTCACAGACAGGCCATTTCCCTGGTAAATCTCAAATTGACGATGGTCTTGCATTGGTCGCGGGTATTCTTGAGCAAACTTCAAGCTTCGCCCTTATCGCCCGATTCTTAGAAGACGCTGATGCCCTTGAAGAGTTTGTTGAGGACTTTGAGGATCTTGATGACTTCTACAATAGCCAATTTCAAACTTGGCAAGCCCTTGCTGGCGCATTAAACGAGAAGTTTAAGGCCAATAGACCCGCGTTAGAAAAAGACAGTGAAGCATTAAAAGCGCTCACTGAATTAGAACGCATTTACAATATGTCCTCACCGTATGAGCAGCTGCGCCACATTAATCCGCTTATCGAGCAGGTGGCAAAAGTTAACTCAACATTGGTTGAAGAAAAACGCACTCATGCCTTAGAGCGTGTTGATCTACGCATCGGACGTGTAAAAGAAGTGCTAGCTGAAGCTCATGCACCGTCTGAATTACAGAACCAAGCACTGCGCCCGTTACAAATGTGCAGACAGCGTATTGAAGCGACCTCTTCAATACCGCAAATTATCAGTGAGCAAACTGAAGCGGAAGGTTACGAAGACGAAGCCTATGAGTTGCTGAATGGCTTTATCGAAGATCAACGCAAAAAAGCTGAAGCTGAGCAAAGATGTCGTGAACTCGAACAGAAGAAACGCGAAGAGGAAGCAGCGAAAGCCGGTAAGGCAGCTCCAGCACCTGAGCCAGCCCCTGAACCAGTGCAGCCACAGCCGGTTGCAAAACGTACCGTAACGATTAACCCAATTGATGCCATGGCAAAGTCAGTAACAACCGGATTCATTGAAAGTGAAGACGAAGTTGATGCCTATCTTGCCGCTTTAAGAGAGCAGCTGATTGCTGCGGTCAAAGCTGGCGATCGGGTGCGAATTAAGTAGGGCTTATTATGATTAAAAGAATCAGCGTTAACGCATTCAAGTCTTTAGTTGATTTTGAGTTAAACCTTGACTCGAAGTTTAATTGCATTATTGGTTTAAACGGCGCAGGGAAAAGTTCGGTTTTACAATTATTTAGTTATGTATCTGCTCTTATAGAAGGAAAAATTGACCGTTGGTTAAGTGAAAGAGGTTGGGAAGAAAAAGATGTTGCTTCTCATTTCTTCCCCACACGAGAAACGTTTGATCTTGTACTCGATATAGAGCTTTCAGATAAGCAATTGCGTTGGGAAGCCACTTATAACTGGAAAAGAGGCTTATGTACAAGTGAGACCCTAACTGATTTAGCCAATGGTCAGCAGCTGTTACGTCTATATCAGGGAAGACTCAAAACTAAGCGTGACAGTTTTCCTGATCTAATTTTCAAATATTCAGGTTCCATATTATCCTCTTTAAATGATTCGGCTTTACCGCAAGAAGCCGTCATTTTCCGAAATTTTATGACTAATGTTGATAGTCATGACCTTTTATCGCCTAAGGTCATGCGTTCAGGTCGTTTTGCTTCAGCAGGAAAAATTGGTAGTGCTGGAGAGTATCTGATTAGTTATATCCATAACCTTGATAAGAATTCACAAGATATTTTATTAAAAAACCTATATGGCTATTTTCCTCAAGTAGTGAAAATTGAAACTAAAACTGAGTTAAATGGCACATTAAACCTTTTGTTAACAGAGCGGTTTTATAATGATGATGGCTCTCACTTCGATGTTGTAACCAATGCCAAGCATATCAACGATGGCATGTTGCGTATTTTAATCATACTGGCAAGTCAAAGATCTAGTTCGAAATTCCAGCAATTTGATGAAGTTGAGAATGGTGTTAACTCCGAAATAACCGAAAAACTTGTCGAGGCATTCATAAATTCACCTCAGCAGGTGTTGATTACAACACATAGCCCAATGGTATTAAATTATATAGAAGATGAATTAGCTAAGAGTTCAATAACACTTGTTTATAAAAATAAACAAGGGCATACCAAAGCAACTAAGTTGTTTACCTTACCATCTCTGACTAAGAAGCTGAATTCGTTGGCTCCTGGCGATGCCATGCTTGACGTGTACCTCAAAGATGCAGCCGAAGAAGCTGAGATTCTAGCAAGTTCATCTGAAGTAAGAGAGTAATTTAACTATGATAACGAGTATTTTAGTTACAGGTGAAGGTTGCTCGGATATGGGTGGTTCAAATAATGGGCAATCAATATCAACAGGTGAGTTTTACAATCTTGGTCCTATGGCATTGTTAGCGGTTCGCCTATTGCAGAAAATTATCCCTGATTGGAATGAAGATAATATAGATTTTCAATCCCCCAATAATTGGATGACTTGTATTTCAGGCAACGAGTTGGCACGCCAAGCTAAGGGTGTTCGTAAACATCGACCAAGTACAAAGTTAAAAAAAGGTTTCGTTGAGCATGCAAATAGAGCCACAACAATGGCTGGCTATGCAAAAGACAATGGACACCAGCTGGCTTTTTATTTTCATGATACCGATAGGTGTGATTTTGATGATTTACATCAATCTATCATGCTTGGCTTTAATGGAATTGAAGGCGTGCATGGGATACCGATGATACCCAAACCAACCTCAGAAGCTTGGTTGATATGTGGTCAAAAGCAGGATCCATATGCTCATTGCTCAGCTTTAGAAACCGAACTGTCAGGAAATGATGCTGCATCAGATGAAAATGCCCCTAAGAAAGTTTTAGCTCGATTGTTAGGGCAAGAAGCAACGACAGACCAGCAATATGAACTGGTAAATGGGATTGATGTCACACGTATCAACATGCCCAGCTACAACCAATTAAAAACAGATTTAACTACAGCCATTGAGGGTATTTGTGGTCACGGGACAGCGAGAACATTATGAATACTGCAAAACTAAAAAAATATGCACCACAAGCTAGACGCAAGTTTATCACTGCTGTTTCAAAACAATTAAATCAGCTAGGTATATACAGTGACAAACAGATATCTGAGGTAAAACAAGAAGGCTCAGTATTACTTATTGAAGGCAAAACCTTTGAGCCCAGCGTAAAAACAGCTAGAGAGCGATTGGTCAAAAAGGTTCAGGAAATGGGCTATAACCAGCTCGTGGAACAAGTAGCCTATACCTGGTTCAACCGCCTGTGTGCTATTCGCTATATGGAGATCCATGACTACTTAGATCATGGTTTCCGTGTCTTGTCGCATCCAGACAATCCTAAAGGCTTTGAAATTATAGACCATGCGCAAGACGCTGCGGATGAACTCGGGTTAGATAGAGCTCGCATTATCGAGTTAAAGCTCGCGGGCAACAAAGACGAAGAACTTTACCGTGAACTACTGTTAGGTCAGTGCCATAAGTTGCATGAAGCGATGCCTTTCTTATTTGACGCATTGGACGATGAAACAGAGCTTCTGCTACCAGACAACCTAACTCGTACAGACTCAATTCTGCGTGGATTGGTAGACGGCATTCCTGAGGAGGACTGGCTACAGGTAGAAGTCATTGGCTGGCTTTACCAGTTCTACATTTCAGAAAAGAAAGATCAGGTAATGGGCAAGGTGGTGAAGAGTGAAGACATTCCTGCCGCTACCCAGCTATTTACACCCAACTGGATTGTGAAATACCTAGTACAAAACTCAGTCGGTCGTCAATGGCTGCAAACCTACCCAGATTCTGCCATTAAAACGCAGATGGAATACTACATTGAGCCTGCTGAACAATCTGATGAAGTTAACCAACAGCTAAAGGCTATTACGCCAGAATCTATTGAACCTGAAACTATCAAAGTACTCGATCCGGCTTGTGGCTCGGGCCACATACTGATTGAAGCCTACAACGTGCTTAAAGCCATCTACGAAGAACGTGGTTTCCGTTCTCGTGACATTCCAAAGACGATTCTGGAGAACAACCTCTACGGCCTAGACATAGATGATCGTGCCGCGCAGTTGTCTGGATTTGCGCTGATGATGATGGCCAGAGATGACGATAAGCGTATTTTTACCCGCAACGTGCGACTCAATGTACTGTCATTACAGGAAAGTAACCATATTGACCTGCCGACCTTATGGAAAGCACTCAATCTATCGGGAAGTTGGCAAAGCGGCACGTCGCAGGGCTTGTTCGCTGACGAAGAGCAAGATTTAAGCTCGTTCAATGCAGACAACCGCTACCAACTCTTGAAACGGACTTTAGCTAGATTTGCTCAGGCCAAGACCTTTGGCTCTTTGATTGATGTACCTAGCGATGACCATGAACAGCTAAAAGAGCTGATGAGCACTTTAGTCGAACTGCAAGAATCAGGCGACTCAATGCAAAAGTCAGCAGCCAAGCAATTGATTGAATTTGTTCATCAGGCTTTGGTTCTGTCCATTCGTTACGATGCTGTTATCGCGAACCCTCCCTATATGGGAGGGAAAGGCATGAATGCAGATTTGAAAGAGTTCGCGAAGAAATACTATCCTAATAGTAAGTCTGATTTGTTTGCGATCTTTATGGAGCGAGCATTTAAATTGCTATCGCAATATGGGTTTAATGCTCAAATTAACATGCAATCTTGGATGTTTTTAAGTAGTTACCAACAGCTAAGATGCAAACTTTTGGAAGAACGTACAATAATTACTATGGCTCACTTAGGAGCTAGAGCCTTTAGTCAAATCAGCGGAGAAGTAGTGCAAACAACAGCCTGGATAATCAAAGGTAATTATATTCATGATTATCAGCCAACCTTTTATAGACTTGTTGAAGGTAATGAAAATGACAAGCGTGATACTCTTGGTTTGCGTGATAACGAATTCTCATCTACTGCGCAGAATGGTTTTTCTAAAATTCCGGGGTCACCAATAGCTTATTGGGCCACTGATAAAATAAGGGATTGTTTCCAAGCTATGCCTTTGTTGTCTGAAAAATTCTCAGCAAAACAAGGGCTAGCCACAACAAATAATGACCTCTTTACGCGAAGATGGTATGAAGTGTCATTATCTGGTATCTCTTTTTCCTCTTCAAGTCGCGATGATTCAAAAATTAGCCAAAAAAGATGGTTTCCTCTTGATAAAGGGGGAAGCTTCAGAAAATGGTATGGAAACAACGAGTTTGTTGTAGATTGGGAAAATGATGGTCAGAGAATAAAGGATAGTATTAATAGAAAGTATCCGTATTTGAATGGAAATCCTGATTTCGTCGCTAAGAATTCCAATGAGTATTTTAAGCCAGGTGTCACTTGGGGAAAAATTACTGGTGGGAGTTTCTCAAGTCGTTTTTCTCCTGAGGGGGCTATTTTTAGTGATGCAGGGATGAAAGTTGTTTGTACAGGGAGTGACGCTCTATATATTCAAGGATTACTATCCTCTAAAGTTTTCCCATATTTCCTCGCGAACCTCAGTGAAACTTTAAACTATGAGGCTGGTAATATTGGACGAGTACCATTAGGTGAAGTTCCATTTAGCAACAAGTGGGAAGAAATTATTACAATTTCAAAAATGGACTGGGATTTATCTGAAGTCTCGTATGATTTTAAAAAGAACCCTCTTGTTAATCTGTGTGGAAATTTATTATCTAAATCATATGATGATTACCGAAAGGCATGCAAATCAATTGTAGAAAACGTAAAGATTTTAGAAGAGGAAAATAATAAAATTTTTATTGAGTCTTATGGGTTAGTAAATGAGTTGGACGCAAAGATAGACTTGCAGGAAGTTACTTTAAATGCAAATCCAATATATCGCTATAATAACTCACTTGATTCAGAAATTAAGTTTCAATCTGATACCATTGCAGAATTGATATCATACACCATCGGATGCTCTTTAGGACGCTATTCGCTCGACCGAGAAGGTATTGTATTTGCGCATTCAAATCAAAATATTTTTAGTAAACTGCTCTCTGATGGAGTTTTTGAGAAATTTTCAGCCGATGAAGACGGTATCATTCCGTTAACAGATCAAGAATGGTTCAAAGACGACGCCACTAATCGTTTTCGCGAGTTTGTTCAGGTGGTTTGGGGCGAAGAGAACTTACAAGAAAACTTGGATTTTGTCGCCGAATCACTATGCTTGAACGCTATTAAACCAAAGAAATCTGAATTAGCGTTGGAGACGATCCGCCGTTACTTATCGACTCAGTTCTATAAAGACCATCTGAAGACTTACAAAAAACGTCCAATCTACTGGCTGTTTAGCTCGGGCAAACAGAAAGCGTTTGAGTGTCTGGTATATTTGCATCGTTACAACGAGAGTACGCTCTCTCGTATGCGTACCGAGTATGTCATCCCGCTACTAGGCAAATACGATGCTTATGCAGAGCAGCTTGAGAAGCAGATTGAAACGGCTGACTCAACCAGTGAAGCGAACCGCTTTAAGAAAGAATTCGATGCCTTAATTAAGAAGCAGGTCGAACTACGAGAGTTTGATGACAAGCTAAAACACTACGCCGATATGCGCATTTCATTGGATCTCGATGATGGGGTGAAAGTGAATTACGGCAAGTTTGGTGATCTGCTGGCTGATGTCAAAGCCATTACTGGATCGGCCCCGGAGGTTAACTAATGCAGATTAGTGAACTGGCGCAAGGCGTCGCTGCCAAACTCGAACAAAGCCGCATTGTGTTTTGGTATGACCCAGAGCAAAGCTTTACTGAAGAGCTTGAGCATTTAGCTAACGCGTTATCTATTGCGAAAGAAGTGCATTCAAAAGAAGAAGATGATAAAGCGGCAGATATAACTGCCAGGGTACTGCCAAATGATTTGACCATCCTCAATATGGGCAATGAGTCTGTATTGGCAGTGAAAAAACGCATTGAAGTAGATGAGCGTGAAGCTAAATTCCTTATCTATTTTCCAAGCGCTGAGCCAGAGCCTGATCGTGATTGGTTGCTAGACGTGCGTTTGTATAGCGAGCAGTTTTTTGCTGATCACAGCTCAATGCTGCTTAATGAATTAGGTATCCCGAAAATGGCGCTTCGCACGCACATTCGTAAGCACCAGAGCTTTTTTGCCAATAAACAGCGCATTTCCGGTTTAAAAAAGTGGGTGACTGAGAACGAAGACGAACTGTCGTTAGACAGGAAGATGATGGCAGTGGTTGTAAAAGCTGATTCTGCGTCTTTATCGGACATTCTGCTTGGGTTACTACGTGAGTATGCGGCTTATATCGAAGATGAAAGCCTTAGCCAACCTTTACTGAGCCAGTTAAATAAGTTTGATCTTGAGACCTCACTCTGGGCATATCTGAGTGAGGGTTTTGGCTATACAGTCGAAGAGCCAACCTTCTCAGACTTCGTGCTGAAATTGTTCTGTACTGAATTCTGGAGTCAAATTGAAGGCGTTGAACGCGATTGGTTGCTTAACAATGTTCTGAAAAGCGCGTCAGGCCGAGCGACAGCCTTGGCGTTTATGGTGAGCTGGCGCGACAGCCGCTCCTTCGCCGCCTTCTATGAAAGTATCTCTAAGGTGCTTAGCCAACAGCTAGAAATTTCGACCCGTGCTGGTCAGTACCATCCGGTTGAGCTTATCGAATGCGAAACGTTTGAAGCGGTGGAACAAGCCATTATCCGTGGTTTAGTTCGTGATTTGCTCGATAGCAGTGAAGCGCTAGACCGGGTTCAGTTTAATACAGTTCTATCAAGACGTCTTGCTAGCCACTGGACATTGTCACGCAAAGAATACTTCGCAATTTATGAAGCTATCCGCAACGCCGAAGAGTTAATGCACTTGCGAAATCGCTATGTGGACGGGTTCCACTTTGATAACGCAAAGGCAATGTACGACGCCTATACCACGGACATTTACCGTTTTGACCAGGCTTATCGTTTATTCAATGAGCATGTGCACTCAGTATTGAGTAAGGGTGCAGACATACTGCGTCAGCTCGACGACGAGGTCGAAAGCATTTATACCAACTGGTACTTGTATGAGCTTGGCCTTGCCTGGGATCGTCATTTGGCCAATGAGAAATTACTTGAAAAGTGGCAGATTTCTGGCGTACCGCGCCAGTATGACTTCTATGAAAAAGAAGTTCGCACACGACTGATTCTGAAGCAGACAAAACGCGTGTTTGTCATCATCTCTGATGCCCTACGATTTGAAATTGCGAATGAGCTTGGCGCTATTATTAACAACGAGAAGCGATTTAACGCTGAGGTGTCTACGCAGTTGGGCGTTTTGCCAAGTTATACCCAGCTTGGGATGGCGGCATTGCTGCCTCATAAGGTGCTCAGTTACCAGCCAGAGCAAGGCACGGCTGTTTATGTTGATGGTATTTCTTCACAGGGTTTAGACAACCGCAACTCCATCCTACAAAAAGTAGGTGGTATGGCGGTGAGTTCTAAGGAGCTGATGAGCTGGAGTAACCAGGAAGGTCGTGACAAGGTTAGAGACGTGGAAGTGGTTTATATCTATCACGATACCATTGATGCAATTGGTGATAAGGCAGCGACTGAAGAGAAAACGTTTGAAGCCTGTCGTAGTGCCATAGAAGAGCTAAAAGACCTTGTTGGTAGGGTAATCAACCGTCTAAACGGTAGCCGAGTTGTGATCACCGCTGACCATGGCTTCCTTTTCCAACAAAAAGCACTTGTAGCGGCTGATAAAACATCGTTGAAAACTAAACCTGCTGGCGCGATAGAAGCCAAAAAACGCTATATCGTTGGTAATAATTTGCCATCAGATGAAGCCTGTTGGAAAGGTTCAATTAACGATACGGCTCATGGCTCTAGTGGCTCTTCATATCAAGCAGAGTTCCTGCTTCCAAAAGCGGCTCAACGCTTCCACTTCGTTGGTGGTGCCAAGTTTGTGCACGGCGGAGCGATGCTACAGGAAGTCTGCGTCCCAGTACTGCATGTGCGAGAGCTGCAAAAAGAACAAGTAGCAAAATATGAGAAACAACCGGTAGGTGTTGTTGCAGCCACTCAGCCAATTAAGTTAGTAAACAATATCGACAAAGTCAGATTTATTCAGACAGACTCGGTAGGTGAGCGCTTTGTCACACGGCTTCTGGATGTTTATATCGTCGATGTACAAGGTAATGAAGTATCCAGTCGTGAAACCATTAACTTTGATAGCGTGAGTAAAGTAATGGATGAGCGTACTCGGGTAGCTAGGTTAAAGCTGATCGGCTCACAATTCAACCGAAACGCTCAATACACATTAGTCCTTGAGAATGCAGAAACGAGAACACGCTATAGCCAATATGCGGTGACCATTGATTTAGCATTCCAAGATGATTTTTTCTAAGGCGCTGAGGTGAAACATGACAACTGATTTTTCACAAGATCATAAAGACGAAAAAAATCAGATGCAAAGCGCCGATTTAGACGCATTGCTCAATCAGTATTTTAAAGGCCGCGTTGTTCGTAAAGATCTGACGAAGCAACTAAAAGAAGGTGCAAACGTCCCTATCTACGTGTTGGAGTATTTACTTGGCATGTATTGTGCGTCCGATGACGACGAAGTCGTAATGCAAGGCCTTGATAATGTGAAAAAAATCTTGGCTGAGAACTATGTCCGTCCAGATGAAGCGGAGAAAGTGAAGTCACTGATCCGTGAGCGCGGTACGTTTAAAATCATCGACAAAGTAAGCGTTAAGCTCAATCAGAAAAAAGATGTCTATGAGGCTGCGTTGTCGAATCTGGGTATCAAAGATGCCCTTGTACCGACCAAAATTGTACAAGACAACGAAAAGCTATTAACTGGCGGTATCTGGTGCATTATTACCGTGCAGTATTTCTTTGAGGAAGGTCAGAAGACATCACCTTTCTCCATTATGAATTTAAAACCGATCCAAATGCCGTCCATGAACATGGATGAGGTGTTTTCAACCAGAAGATATTTTAGTACCGAGCAGTGGATGGATGTTTTGCTTCGTTCCGTGGGTATGGAGCCGACTAACTTAGAGCATCGAGTGAAATGGCATCTCATCACTCGCATGATCCCATTCGTTGAAAACAACTACAACGTTTGTGAGCTTGGACCAAGAGGGACAGGTAAGAGCCATGTCTACAAAGAGTGCTCACCAAACTCATTGCTTGTCTCAGGCGGACAAACAACTGTGGCGAACTTGTTTTATAATATGAGCTCGCGCCAGGTTGGATTGGTTGGTATGTGGGATGTTGTCGCATTTGATGAAGTAGCGGGTATTACCTTTAAAGACAAAGACGGCGTTCAGATCATGAAAGACTATATGTCGTCTGGTTCATTTTCTCGTGGACGTGATTCAATCGAAGCGAAGGCTTCAATGGTATTCGTCGGTAACATTAATCAAAGCGTTGAAACACTGGTGAAGACCAGTCACCTGCTGGCACCATTTCCTGATGCCATGATCGACACTGCCTTTTTTGACCGTTTCCATTCTTATATACCTGGATGGGAAATACCAAAGATGCGTCCTGAGTTTTTCACCAATAGCTACGGATTAATCACAGACTATCTTGCTGAATATATGCGTGAAATGCGAAAACGTAGTTTTGCAGATGCTATCGATAAGTTCTTCAAACTCGGCAATAACCTTAATCAGCGTGATGTAATTGCTGTGCGAAGAACCGTTTCGGGCTTGTTAAAGCTATTACACCCCGACGCACAGTATTCAAAAGATGATGTGAGAGCCTGCCTGACCTATGCGCTGGAAACTCGACGTAGAGTCAAAGAGCAATTGAAAAAGCTTGGCGGTATGGAGTTTTTTGATGTGCACTTTAGCTACATCGATAACGAGTCATTAGAAGAATTCTTTGTCAATGTACCGGAACAAGGTGGTAGCAAGCTAATTCCTGAGGGCTTACCTCGCGCTGGTGTTGTGCATTTGGTTACTCAGGGAAGCACGGGGCAGCTAGGGTTATACCGTTACGAAACCCAGATGATGGCTGGTTCTGGTAAGCACTCAGTGTCGGGCCTTGGTTCTAATACCGCAGCGAAAGAAGCTGTGCGTGTTGGCTTTGATTATTTCAAAGGTAACCTGAATAGAATCAGTGCGTCGGCGAAGTTTTCTGATCATGAGTATCACCTGCATGTTGTTGAACTGCACAATACAGGGCCAAGTACAAAGTCATCGCTCGCAGCATTGATTGCGTTCTGTTCAATTTTGATGAACCGACCGATTCAAGAGCAGATGGTTGTTTTGGGTGAGATGACTTTAGGTGGTGTCATCAATCCTGTTCAAGATCTTGCAGGCAGTCTTCAGTTAGCCATGGATAGTGGAGCAAAACGAATTTTGTTGCCAATGGCCTCAGCCTCAGATATTCCAACAGTTCCTGCTGAGTTGTTCTCAAAATTCCAGATCAGCTTTTATGCAGACCCCGTCGATGCCGTGTTTAAGGCAATTGGGGTTAATTGAGCCAGTATGTAAAATGAATATTCTTTTAAGTTTTACAGGGTTTTTGATGACCATCACTGTTGGAGAATGCTCAGCTTAATCTCGTTTACGAGAAGAGTCATGTTGGCGGTGGGTACCTGAGTAACATAATATTTTGTAGTGTTCTTAACGACTATGGCTCTAACAAAACTTGAGAAACACGATTCCTTAACTTGTAGGCGTTTGGCTTAAAACATAGGAGGGCTTAAATCATTGAGCTTGAAAAACGTGAGCTTTGTCAATGAACTGGATTCAGATCGCTTGATAAATATTTGACATTCTTTGTTAGTGCAACGTTTTCCCATTTAAAATCTCCACTTTCCATTAAGTTGGACGGTTAATTTTATATATGCGCTGGGCGATTAGAAAGTGGGGTTAATGTTGCCCTTACGATGATTTTGACAGAAATGAACTCTATATATTCTTTAATTCTATTGGTATCAAAAACTCCTTTGAATTTACTGGAGGTAAATATTCTGCCATAGCGATTACCGAGTGTATTCAACAAATATGGAGGTAAACGACCTTCATCATCCAGCTCAGGCGGGGATGTTTGGTGCTCTATATCAACGAATATCAAGGGAAAGCCACAAGCCGCACCTGACCAGGATGATTAGGTATATCTAACCATTAAATATGAATGTTATTTTCGTGGCACATATTCTGGTGTGCCATTTTTCATTTGCGTACTTTTTACCTTCCGTTTTGTCCTCCTTTTTCCCTTCGTCAACAGTCCAACCGATCGTAACATCTCCCTACTGAGTACAAATATTCATCTATCCGTAGGAGTTGCTCTGATGGCACGCAGGAAGGTTTCATCGAACACCGTTGAACGCCTGGGTAAACAATGTTTGCCTGAGGCGGGTGCGGTCAAACTCGCGCTTGAACTCGAAGCAAAACAACTTTACTTGCGTGCGGCAAAGCAATGGGGCGTCGCCATGCAGGAGCAACCTGCTTTTGCTGAGTACATTGCAGCCCAGCGATACCGCTGTATTGAACTGTCCAACATACGCCATGAGCACCGCATTGAGCAATATGAGATACGCAGCGATATAAAATCCGCCAGTAGTGAAGTAGGGGTCGCTTACGAACGCCTGTGCCTTAAAGATAATGCGCGCTGGAACGTACTGTAATTTTTCGTCACCGGTATCCCTGGCCGTAAAATTTACCCATTGCCCTATGGCACAACCTAAAATCATACAGAGGTATTATGTCCACTTTGTTAAAAGACTTCGTTCTCATGGCGCTCCCGCACCGTGAGTGGTCCTGCGAGGCAATTCACTTTCGTGTAAAGCTATGCCCCGAGCCGGGCAAGCTGGGTAATAAAAACCACACTTACATCATCCTGGAAGACCTGTATGGATTTGACACCAACGAAACGTCACTCGTGATTTTCACAAAAATTCTTTTACTGCGTTTCCCACACCTGCCACCGAATCGCGTTCACATATTGATCCATTGCCGGGATATGTCCAAGTCCCTCGGCACCAAAGTGGTGCGGTACGATTTACTGCGCGACGAAGAACGCCAGGTCAAGTTGGATAAAAAACCAGAAGATGTATCGGAGAAATCGGGCTACGTCTCGATGTGTGCTTTCTAACTGTCAACGTAGTTATGGAGGGTTTACCTTGGCCGCACCTTATCATCGTTCTGTCGGTTCACCACTATTGGCCGGAGCAAGAACCATTCAATTCGGGTCGCATCAAAAAGTATTTTTCCCTGATTATGACCAGGCGCTAGTTGTTGCCACCAGCATGACCGCTGAGCACCGATTCCCAATGTGGATTTACAAGTCACTGCACAATAAGTGTGCCGGGTATTTAATCGCGGGTCATGGTTCGCATACGCTGGAAAAACCGGACTCCGCATTGCAGTCAAACCAAATTGATCAGGTCCAGTTCAAGGATAATCTCCCGACACTCCTGGAGAGTGATGCTGTTCAGCCAAGTGCGGTGGCGCGCGTTGCCATCCGGAATAACGAATTCATACAGTGCCATGCACGGGTCTCCGAAGCGGACATTGTCGCTTGGAGCATGATGCAATCGGATCCCGCACTCATTTTCAACGTTAACCCCACGAGCAGCCCCGCTGAAGCAAAGAAAGTCAGTAATCGCATAAAATCCATGCTTCAAAATGCATTGTACTGCCAGACCTCCATCCGTTGGCTTAACAGTTACAACTTCATTGTTGCTATGCGTTGGTCAGACGATGACGGGTTAAGCCCAAGACATAAAGTAGAAAATGGCTGGTGGATCCTGAGCGTACAAGAACAATGTTCGCATGGGGTTTCGCCAAAATGTGAAGACGTGCAGAAAAAAGCAAAAGACCGTTAACTGAAGAGGCAATCATGAAAACTGAACAGACTGACATCAAATTGTACCTGCAACGCCAAAGCGCATGCGGAATGCTAAAAATCACGCGTATTCTGGATGGTATCTTTACCCCACCATTTATCACATTCCTCCTGATTGGGGTGCTGTTTTCTGTCATCCAACTGACTATCATGCCAGTCGTTGTGGAAACCCTCCTTTTCATTCCGTTGTGCTTCGTTGTAGTTGGCTGTGTCGGTGTGCTCTTGTTTGCGCACTTGTATTATTCGTGTTCGTTTCCACGACTGAAGCCACTGTTGAGCGTTAATGAGATAGAAGCCCTCTGTTCCAGCACGTTCTGTGCATACCAAAAAATGGGCCATTTGTCCTCAAAACAGAAGTCCGGCATTGATTACATCGACACCTTAATTTGTGAAGGTATTCCAATGAATTATCACCACCGCGCCCGAGTAAAAGCATTGGTTGAGGCGGATGTGCGTGACCACGAGCTGAACACCTTAAGCCAGGAATTCGAAACCGTCATCGCACAAAGCAAAACGCTAGCATAAGCATTCCAAACTACTCGTACCCCCCCTGATCGTAGAACACGGACGATCAGGGCACAGAGAGAGCATCATGAAAATTGATAAAATGGACATTCAGTTGTACCTGCAACGACAGAGTAATAGCCGAATGCTGAAAGTCACGGTGTTTATTGAAAACACCCTCATGCCCACTGTGTTAACACCAATGTTGGTATTTGTCGTTTTCTATGCCGCTTTGTTTGCTTGGCGCTTTCTGGTGGGGTTCCACGACCCAGAATTGCTACACATAATAGATTTGGCAGGATACTACGCGCTGGGCTGCGTTTGCGTATTGGTTTTGATTGGGCTGTTCTTTCGTGGGTATTTGCCGAAGATCAAAGCCCAGTTAACCGTCCATGAAATTGAAATGCAGTACAAAGCAGCCGAAGAAACCTACACCCGCTTAAATTATGCCCCTGAGGACGAGCGCCCCGCGATTGATTACCTTAATGCTGTCGTCATGTCAGGTGTGCCCATGAACGGGGCGCATACCCGAACGGTGGATACCATGCTCGCCCTGGCACAGAAAGCCAGTGCGGACAAAGACGCTCTCCTCAAGGTGAAGCAAGAACTTTCAGCGCTAACTGACAGCATCGCAAAGACTTCGCTGACCGCCGAACATATCCAGAACGATAACCACATTGAATAATGAGGCTCTTATGAATATCGAAACGACAGATGTCGAACTCTACCTGAAAAGGCAAGAGTCATACTTGCGGATGAAATTCACCAAATTTATGGAGGGTTACATAGCATGTTGCTTCTACGGGCTCGCAATCGTTTTTCTTGCCGCTTTTGCCGTGATCCTGTTCCAGTATTATTCAGATAAAAATCCGTCTGAAGGCCTCGTGGAATTCGTCACCGTCGCTGGCTATCTTGCGGGTGTTTTCGGGGCATGCCTTATTTTTACTGTGTTATTTTTTGCTGGTAGGCTGTTCCGATTTAATGCCATGTTGTCGGTTGATGAAATCAAGCGGTTATACGAGTCAATGGGGCGTGAATATGACACTATGACTTACCTACCAACCGATGGACGTTCAGCTATCGAGTACCTCAACACTGTCATCGCAACGGGTATTCCGATCGATGTCACGCACGAGAGCCGGGCGCAAAAATTGCTTTACCGCGACACAAAGACGGATGACCTGAAGGCACGCACTGCCGGGGCAGAAAGTGCGCTTTTGAATGCATCGCGTTGTATTAGCGTTTCAGGTAAAATGCCTGATGTAAACAAAAACGAAAGTATAAGCAGCACGGATAGTCATGACTGAAATGAAAACCACCTTGAACCAAATGAGCGCACATCTTGCCTGGTGTGCGCTTGTCGCGTTGGCTATCGCCAAGCGCAATGGTCGGGCGAACGGTAACATACAAGAACATCTCTTTTTGTTCGAATGGTTGAAACAAGCCATGAGGCAAAAACGTTTTTCGAAAGATGTCGCCCCGGATCTGCGCTGGCTTATCAGTCAAGGAGAGAATCACCCCACGAGTGCCAAGCTGAAAGAAAAGCTGCAATACTTGTACGACAGTGGGACCGGTAAACTGACAACCAAAAATGACCTTTATCGACTGACGACTATTTTGGGGACATTAGCCCAAATGGGCTGGCCGTATTCACTTCTGAACGAAGTTGAATGGCTGAAGACGGATACCGCACGGCTCAATGCCAACACTGACTACCTCCGGATCCGAAAGTCAACCTTAGACCAGGGCTTTAGCAACGAGGGTGCCCAGGTAGCGCCCGTTGAAGTGCTGTTAACGGGCAGGGTGGAGAAGGTTCAATCTCTGCTGGCCTCTTGCAATTGGGCATTATCCCGCACAGAACCGCTACAGAAACCGCATTATTGTATGACCGCATTACCGGAATGACGGTCATGAATTGATGATTTAACAATAAAGAGAGCCGATTAAAAGGCTCTTTTTTTTATCTGGAAAATCCCATCAAACTGCTGACCTTTTCATTTCGTCAGCGGATCCCTCAGAGGTAACCTGTTCACAAGTCAAGAACAGGGGGCAGCATGTCAAAAAACATTGGCACACTTACGCCAGGCACTGAATACCAAGAATCGTTATCTCGCTTTTTGTCACAAGAGGCTAAGTCCGGTCATATCTCTATGTCCGGCATGCGCCGTATTTCGATGAAGCGCAATATCGCCGGTTTGACCGCGCTATTGGCAGGGATGGCGATGGTCAGCACGGGTGCTAGTTTTATCTCAACAGGTGGCACTCAACCTTTGTTTATGTTGGTTGGCACTGCGGCCACGGTTATGACAGCCATGACCGTATTAGCGCGAAGCCCTGGGGGGTTATTTTATCAGGTGGCTGAGATAGACAGCGCTTTTACACACGCATCCTTACTTCGGTTCGTGGCTTGTGGTGCTCCAGACGATGTCACTCGTGAGCTCATCACGCTGCTGAACACGCAAGGGGGTGTCTCCTATGCGCAGGTACATGATGTGGTCTGGTTCTGTAGTCGCCAGGCCAGTGGTATTGGTGAAAGTCACCTTTTCCATGACCGCTACGCGCTAATTCGCTCTCGTCTGGAACTTAAAACCCGGAGGGCAGGTTAATGCGCAACTTGTTCATCCTCCCGTTTTCGGAGCTCCAGCACATTGCATTATGTGCGCTGCATTACCCGCTACTCTCACGACGAAGCCTATTCTGCTGCTTGGGGGTGATTGGAATTTTTTGCCTCAGCTGGTTCTCACTGGCCGGGTTTGAGCAAGCATCATGGGAGCAGTCATCACTCCTTGGTGTGGCCTATATTTGCGGGGCAACGTCCATGATTGGTTGGGGGATGAAAACCTCGGAAATGTCACGAAATGCGCTGCGGATTGGCTTCGGTATTTTCACGCTCGTTATCATCACGTTGAATATTGAGGACAACGGATTCATTCGCGCCGTGAGGCTGATGGCTGATGGGCAATTTCATTCAGAGACAAATCGGGTTTCAGTGATGATGGCATTGAGGGATATGTTGCTCATCAACGCCGCTGCCAGCCTGTGCCCGTATGTGTTTTGGATCGGATTGATGTGGATTGAGTTTCGCAATTTCCGCCACAACCCATCCTTTCGCAAAAATGCGCTTCTACGCATGCTTGCCAATTACAAGTTGGTTCTATATCAGGCCTTTATTGTCATCGGTGCGTCATTCAGCCTGCTTCTACTGACCGTCTGGACTGTATTGCCGTTCATGCTATCACCACTCATGACCGTTTGGGTCGCACTGTTTGTTTTCTTGTCTATCTACCGAATTGAAAACGGGTCACCACCAGAGTTCATCTTACACGGCATTGCCACTGTAGGGAGGGTGGGGCGATGAAGCACCCATCGTTGTTCTACGCACGTATTCGCTCTCTCATTCAACTCGGCCAATTAATTTGCACGAAAGGAGTGTTAAGCATCATGTTTGAATCTCAATCTTTTTCACCAGCGGAAGTTATCGCTGATAACGCAACTGTCGCTGAAAAAAACATTATCTGGCATGTTGTAGACACAAAAGGACACGGTTTACCCACCGCTCCCGGCGTTTATCGCTTCCGTGTTCCTATGGAGTCCTAACCAGGTGAAACCGTGGAGTTTATGGCACAACTGCGGTGGCGTAAGCATGGTGTTCATCACATCCTAATGCCGACTTTTGAATACGTACTGGATGATGAGTTCATCACGTTGCCTGAAGGTACTTGCTGGCGTGACCGCTTGTCAGCTGATCCTGATGTGTTAGGTCCTACCGATTTTCCGATCGCCCCAGAAATGGCGCAGGGCGCTGCGGCCTGTCCGTTCTGCCACCAG
Source organism: Moellerella wisconsensis (assembly GCF_022592395.1). Lineage (NCBI taxonomy): Bacteria > Pseudomonadati > Pseudomonadota > Gammaproteobacteria > Enterobacterales > Morganellaceae > Moellerella > Moellerella wisconsensis. The sequence goes on from NZ_CP093243.1 coordinate 217,773, forward strand.
CTTCCGGTCATCAACGGAGAAAAAATCAAAGAAGATGACGGGGATTTGTATTACACCCGTATCCCCTACAAATTTAATCGTTTCTGGTTCACCTGTTGTGAGTGGGTCGGTAAAGCCCCACGGTCAAGCATCGCCATCCTGAAAAACGACTGGAGCCACCGTTAAGATGAAATACGCCAACCAGTATCTGGAAAAGAGTGTGCGCCCTCATTGGGCTTGTGCCACGTTCGGGCAAAAAGCCTATCTGGTGCTCTTCATGTTGTGGTTCAAAGTCATGATGGCGCGCAGCGGAGCGAAACAGCAATACCGGAAGCGCTCATTGTTGTCAGTGGCGCTTTGGGCCAGTTCGGTCGGATTTATTGTGCGGATCATCACCACGGATGTAGACAGCTGGCACACGCTGGCCGCGCTGTTCATGTCATGCATGATGTTATGCCTGATTGCGTTCGCCACCCTCTGGACACTGTTCACTGCGTTAATCGTCCTGTTCAATGACGCGTTGAGCTGGTGGGCTGGTCGGGTCTATCCCACCAGCCACAAAGAAGCTATCACCACCGTTGCACTGGTCGAAGACGACACTGCCCGCTCCGCAGCGCAGGCTTATATCATGGCGTTTAGCCATCGCACTGTAACCCAAGTCACGATCGCGTTATCCATGATGTTCGCAGCTGAACAGGAGGCTAACGTGCGATGAGCCACTACGCTGACCATATGATCGAACATAACCGGCGATTCGGTACGCATGATGGCGTGGATGGCAGCTTTACCACGTACTTGCCTCACCAGCCGGAATTCTCTTCACCTGACAGCAACGATATGACAGAAGCGGAAATTGCCGCTTGTGTCCAGGCTTGGTTGAAGTGGTTGCATTGGGAGGTGTATCCCGAAGTCCATTTGAAGCACCACGGCAAACGGCCTGATTTTGTTGCTACCAAAGGCTCGATAGTGCAAGTCATCGAATGCAAAAAGGCAATCGGCCTACCGGTACTGGAACAAGCTATGTCCTGGTTTTAGCCGTACCGCAGAGACAAGGCTGGAATGCCTCACCATATTTATGTGGCTTGCAAGAAGTCTTCCGCTCGTCGCGACTTCCCTTTATTGCTCATGCGTCAGTGGGGCATCGGTTTTCTTGAAATTGAAAAGTCCCCTTCGAGAAAGCTGAGTTATGACGGCGTTACAGAAAAGATCAGCGACGCCCACTATTCCCCTAAGGGTTCAACTTGAACCTCGCAGGGTTCCTGGCTCCCGTCACTTGGGCAAAGTCTTGCGCGCTCAACTTCACGAAGATATGCGTATCGCCGTAGCCGGTACCACCGGTACGGGGCAATTCATGACCGACTGGAAACGGACCATGATCCGCATCGAGACCCTGATGAAGGATGGAAAGCAACGGCATGTGACAGACATCGTTGACTGGCTAAATTCCAACGGTGGCTATCACTGGGCGAACCGAGGAAGCGCCGTCAGCGGAATAGGTTCGTCCTTGATGCGTCAAGGCTATGTCTGTGAAACCTATGGCTTTGAAGGGCGCGCCCATCGTTGGAAATTCGTCGAGGGTGTGACGAAAAAAGTTTTGAAAATTTCGTCAGACGTCTGACTCGTGTTTCACTTAAGTCATTGGTGCATTCCATATAAGGAACCATTCATGGGCATAATCGCGGTCGGACTCTTGCTGGTTCAACTGGGTTGGTTATCGATTCACCCAGCCAGTTTTTACAGCTGGGGTTACATACCGATTTGTGGAGCCGTATTTTTCTTGCTGTGCAGTTACTTTTTTTCGTCATCAAAATGACAGCCTTTATTGATGAGCTAAGCACGTAAACGCCTTATCCTTGCTACTCATCCATTATTGGAGAATTGTGCGTGTTGACGTTATTAACCGTGTTCCTGTTCATTTTAAGCCTGATGCTGGTTGTGTTCGCTGCGCTTCCACTTCTGTGCTGTCGTGTGGATGGGGTGCTAATGACACGCGGTACCAAGGCCTGGTCTATAACTTGCGCGATGGTCGCGGTCATTCTTGGGTGTGTAGCCTATAAGTTAGCTGTTCTGATGCTAACGAGTTGTGTCGAGTAAACGCGAAGGAGGTCTCAATCGTGGTCTGGATTTGGGTCGGAATAGGGGCTGTGTGCGGCCTGATAGAGCTATTTACAATCACATTTTTTGGGTTGTGGATGGCATTAGCCGCGTTAATACCCGCAGTTGCCGTGCTGATGGTGCCCGAACTGAGTTTTACCGCACAGATCGGGATTTGGTGTATTTCAACACTGTGCTGTGCGCTGGCCTGGGTAAAGTGGTCACGCCTCAAGCCAGAGCGATACGTGGAAGAGCCGCTGGTGGGGCAGGTGGGGATTTTGGCCTCTGCCATCCAAGCTGGCGGACAAAGTGTGATTTTGCTGACGAAACCTGTGCAAGGTAATCAGCAGTGGCCGTGTCAGTCAGAAGTCGCGTTGCCGAAGGAAGCCCGTATTTGCATTGTTGGGGTTACTGAAGGTGTTGTTCAAGTCACCGCAGTGAATGCGGATAATCTTTAACTTAAAAAGGTAATTATTATGGTTGGTGTTATCGGGCTGGTTATTTTTCTTCTGTTTCTCGCGGTCACTTTATATCAGTGTGTTCGCATCGTACCGCAGGCAGATCAGTGGGTGGTTGAGCGCCTGGGGAAATACCACACTACGCTAAATCCCGGTCTGAACATCCTTATCCCGTTTCTGGATAACGTTGCCTATCGCATGTCAGCCAAAGACCAGATGATTGAAGTTAAGGGCATTGAGGCCATCACCAAAGACAACGCCATGACGAAAGTGAATGCGATTTGCTTCATCCGTGTGGCAGATCCGAAAAAAGCGGCCTACGGGGTCGATAACTTCAATACTGCCGTGCGCAATCTGGTCATGACCACCATCCGTAACGCCGTTGGCGGAATGGAGTTGGATGAGACCCTGACCAACCGTGATCAGCTTGCTGCAAAGCTGCGATCGAACATGGATGTGCAAATGGAAGACTGGGGTCTGATGCTACGAACCGTAGACATTCAGGACATCACGCCGTCAGATTCCATGCTGAAATCGATGGAGAAACAGGCCGCTGCGGTGCGTGAGCGAAAAGCCACGGAAGAGCTCGCTGCCGGGAATAAAAATGCAGCCATCATGGAAGCGGAGGGCAAGAAAGAATCCCTTATCTTGGATGCTGAAGCTAAGCAAGAATCTGCTATTCGTGAAGCGACCGCACTGGAAACGCTCGCAAATGGGCAGTTCAAAGCCTCGTCCAAGTTGGCTGAAGCGCTCACCATTGAGGGTGGCCGTGAGGCAATGAGTTTCCAGCTGGCGAACAATTATATCCAGACGCTTTCTAACCTGGCGACCAGTCCTAACGCGAAAGTGGTGGCAATGCCTGCTGATCTGGCGCAAAGCGTTGGCGGTCTCATCAATGCGGGTTCTCTGATGTCTGTCGGTTCTGCCGTTTCCAAATAGACTCAATCGGCCATCGTTCGGTGGCCTTTTTAGAAAACGAGAACAAGAGTCTGGCTCTGAAAATGGGCAAAACGAAATCCCTACTCTGGCTCTGAAAATGACGTAACCATATGAATAAATTAATTATTTTACCTCTTGTTATTTTTCTGGCAGGATGTTCAACAACGTTTGGTCTGTCGCTGGATGAGCGTTACCAATCTGCCTACGACGACGTAGTGTCTGAGCCCAGCCAGGACAACATGGCCCGCTACATGAAGCTGAGTAATGAGGTTGCTGAGCGCGATATGCGCAAGGCTAACGCCGCAGCAGAATCCGCCACTCGGGAGAGTGACAAGGGCTTCACTGAATACTTTAAACAATATGGAAGCGAAAGCTTCAAACGACAAAAAAGATAAGGAACCAATATGACTACTCTGACCTCTACTGAATTCAAACAAGGCGCTCTGTGGGCAATCAACGTCCTAATGAATACAACCCGTGACACAGACAGTGCCTATGAAATTCTGTCCGTCTTTCCTGACTTGCTTGAATTCGCAAAACAGGTGCCGGAAAAAGACCTTTCATCGATTCGTGAATTTGTTGTGAACGGTTTACCATTGGGAACTGATCACGGTTTCCTGCGTGTGGCATACGGTGCAATGGGTGTCGGTGAAACAATCATTGAATTGCCCGAAAGTGGGGATGTAGATGACTTAGCCGCTGCGCCGGGTGACGTGCTTTATTGGGTTGTGTATGGTGTGAAAGCGGATGGCGAGAAAGTTGCCCTCATTCAGGCTCTGAGTCTTCCGGAAGAGGCTGAAAAATTAGCAAGCAAATTGGCTGAGCAGCTGGCTTAAGTTTACGCCTCACCAGGGCGTTTCTATATTACGTTAGTCAGTACCACGTAAAGGCATCCATTGGGTGCCTTTTCTTTTACTTTCAATCCGCTACGTTGTTTTTCATAAAAGCACCTCATTTTGTCCCCCTTAAAGGTTTGTCAGTTGGCGTACATCCGTAAAATGGGTGATGTAACGCATTAAATTTTAAACAACAAAAGGTAAGCAACATGGCACAGCGTGGGGTTAACAAGGTCATTATTGTGGGAAAACTGGGTCAAGACCCTGAGGTACACGCAATGGCAAACGGTGGTTCGGTCGCTAATATTTCTGTCGCAACGTCTGAAACTTGGCGTGACAAGCAGACGGGGGAGCAACGGGAAAAAACGGAGTGGCACCGCGTTGTCTTCTTCGGGAAATTAGCCGACGTCGTCGGTGAGTACCTGCGTAAAGGTTCCCAGATCTATATTGAAGGGCAGCTGAGCACGCGTAAGTGGCAAGATCAAAGTGGTGCGGATCGCTACACTACTGAAGTCGTTGTTAACCCTGCCTCCGGTGGCACCATGCAGATGCTCGGTTCGGCATCGCAACAAAACCAACAAAATAATCGCCAGGGCAGTCAGCAGCCGAATAACGCCCAGAGCGGCCAGCAAGGTGGCTGGGGTGCGCCAAATTCCGACGATCCACCATTCTAATACCCGCCATCTGTCCGTTATGCAGCCTTCGTGGCTGCATTAATGTTTCTATCTCTCGGAGTCTGATATGAACGAAATACAGGCGTCTTTAAATGCCATTCTCAATAACGGCAGTATCGGCCAAGCGTTAAGTTACGCAGGGATCGCCGTAGTAGGATTCGCTGTAGTTTCATTGCTGTTTCGTAGCTTGATGATGGTCATGCTGGGTGCAGTTGCCACGTTCTATGTGTTCTTCCTGAATACGCCTGAAACAGCCCTGGACAAAGCCACCGCAGCATCGGCTCAACTGGTCACACAATTGGTTCAGGCCAGTGATTGTGCGGCAGGGAAAATTGAACACATCCGAAATATCGGAGTGGTGATCCGCAATGGTGACGTGCTGACTATCGCCGGAGAATGCGGCTTACTGCCGAAATAACACATTTCGTTAGCGGAAATAACAGTGGTAACATGCTCGTGTTACCACTTTTAACTCGCAGATATCACTGATTAAGAACAAAATTCTGCTGTAAATAGGAGAGGCCAAAATTGAACGCGTTCTTCAAAAAATTACTTTCTCAGTTATCCTGGGGAAACAAAAACAATAACACAATGGATGCTAAGCATCACCGCGATACCCTGTACACCATGCGTCATGGTCGCGCGCCAGTGCATACGCATCCCGCAGACTTAGAGAAGTAGTATGATAGATCCAAAAACCACCAAAGCCCTGAACGACCTCGCGATGGGTGCTGTTCACCATGAGCATACCCTCCTGTCTGAAAACCATCACTTGATGGAAATATTTACCCACCTGACCTACCTGAAATCGACCTCAGAAGGTATTTACCTCGGTGAGCAGCGGATCCCTTGGCGTGATGCGCTACCGAACTCCTTTGGCGTGCCAAGCATTGAGGCTACCCAAAAGGAAGGTGAGCGCTATTTGACTTGTGTAAGTGAGTCCTGGGCAGCAAGGTACAACGCCAAAGCCCAAGAAACGTTGGCAAAAAAAATCGCCGATAACAGTACGACTGAAAATGACAACCTGTATCTGCTGACGATGTTCTATGCGCTGAGCGGCCTGCTGGATAAGCTATTGCCGTTTATTGACCTGCATAACTACCAACAATTTGAGCCGGAAGGTGCGTTGGCACTGAATGAAGTCGTTAACGGATTTGCAGCCGTTACCAATGGCGTTATCACCACGGAAAAGGTGAAAGAAGACGTATTCAGTGCGGGTATAGAAAATGCCATCATGGCGTTGAATGAGCAAAAACATATCCTTGCCAGTAAGGGACAAGATGTCAGTGGTATTGAGCAATCCATTGAGATTATCAAAGCCTCTCAGCATGCGGACAGCCCGAACCCAACTCCCGGCCAACGCATCAACTAGCCCCTGGGCTCAATAGGTGGAGAATTAACGTGAAAAACGGACAGTCTACGCACTCAATGACGACTAAAAAGCTACGCCGGAAGCTGTCCGGATATGGCCTTCGCGGTCAGTCACTGACACAAAAAATATGGGACATCATCGCCGGACCTCTGATGGATGCCAGTCAATGTGGGAAGCCAGCATATGCGTTCGGGTGGACGCGTGACCTGATGGACAGGCACATGCGGCGAGCTCTGATTGGAAAGGGGGGTGATGTAAAGCCTCAGGGCGATACCGCCGACCATGTTATGGAGCCGCAAACCGTAACCTCCCCTGTTCGCCGTCGCAGTGTTATTTCAATTAACCGTCGCTACTTAGGGTGACTTATTTAAGAAACATTTCTATGAACACGGATGTTCCCCTGTGCCACATGAAATCTAATTTAGCATGCTCTGACAGGCTGTTCTGTGCCATGAGCGGACGTTAGCCATAGTGAATAATACACAATGCAGTGAATGGATACAGATATGGGAAACTATTACTTTTAAAGTCCGACATTCTTGATTCTTGATTACTTAATCTAAGTAACCGTGCATTTTTATCAAGCTACCACTATCCAATGTACCAGTATGTTCTGTAACATAAAAGCAGGCTATTCAGCCCACAATTAATTGATACTTAGGCACTTACATGAAACTAAAAAAAATGCTTGAAATGGATTTCATCAAAGAGTTTCAAGAGCACCTAGAAACCGACTTTGAGCATGAGCTCTTACATGCCAGTCTTCGCAACTATTGTTCTCATGGTAATCCGCTGCGCTTCAACAACTTTGCATTTGCAATACGTGAGCTAATAAATCATGTGCTGAAACGACTGGCACCAAATGACAGAGTTATGGCATCTCCATGGTTCACAAAAAATAAAAATAACGCCACTATTACCCGTAAACAGCAAGCAAAATACATCGCCCAAAAGCATATACCCGATCAACTACTTGATGATGTAGCTATCGAAAGACTAGATGATGGTATAGCATGGTTCAATAAAAACTATTCTTCGTTAAACGATTACACCCATATTAGCGAACATTCATTTGATAGTAACCCCAAACAGTTTTTTGAAAGTGCTAAACTGATAATAGAACTGTGTAACAGAATTTTCGATACCTTCGATGAACTTGAGCGTGTTATTACCGAATCAATAATCGAGGAAGTACAAAATGAAGTTACTGATATCACAATGAATAATATCCCTGACGAACTGGATATATTATCTTCACAAACAGCTGTTGATTGGTGCAATGTTGAGTCCATTGAGTTGCTGAACCTTGACGAAAATTATATTTATCTTTTGGTGCGCGGAATAGTTGAAATTACTAGACAATACGGGCGTGGGGAGGATTACTTTGCACAGGAAGATTCTTATCCATTCAAGTTTGCAGTCTCTATTCGCACTGATAATTTCAATGCAATAGCACCATTACTTAACACTGTAGTAGTGGATACAGGCTCATGGTATGACGATGGCGAAGGATCTGCTCATTATGACACAATTTATACAACCACCAGATTTTTGGAGATGATCTCATATATAAAAATTAAACCAAAAACAAAGAGAAGATTGTTTCCTGAGCTTAGTACAGTAGTAACACTAGAGATTCATGAAAGTGAAGACATATCAGAATCGGTCGTCCCAGAAATATGTCATCTAAATCAAGGAAGCTTCAATTTAACTGAATTTTAGGATTATCTATGGAGGGATGAAAAATGTCTAATAAGATCTATAGCCTAAAAAGAATGCCTGCTGAAGCATTTAAGATATTTGCAATGTCATTGCCACATGGCCCTAATTATGGTAATGCGGAATTCCTTTCCGCTTGGTCAAATGAAAAAGGGCTTGGATATGGTGCAGTCCTTCAATACAGCAAAAATTCATATGGCCTTGTCGTGCTTAGACGACGGGAAGATTATGTGCTGGTACCTATCGAGCATAAGATGTGTTTTACCGAGCAGGAGGCATTGGTGCATCTTGATAAGCACCTTTCAGCCGGGGGGGATTTATTACCGATTCCATCTGGGCAATCACGTAGAGCCCGACTGGATCAGGTTGGTGAGCGGAATGTTTGCCAGGCATTTGTACAATTATCGTCCACGATAAAGTACCGAGGAGCATTTCATTTAATTGCCGAGTTCTATCTGGCATTACCAAAACCTGATGATAACTTCATTACCGATCTCCAGACCCGAGGATTCAACTCTAGAATCTGGGAGCTATACCTTTTCGCATGTTTTAAAGAGCAGGGGATTAAAGTTTTTCAAGATTATCCATCTCCGGATTTTATGCTAATGAACGGTAATAAAAAAGCATATGTTGAGGCGGTCACCGCGAATCCAACTGGTCCGGGCAGCCTAAAGTTGCCTCAAACACAATTCCCCCCAGGAGATCGATTAGCTCGCACAGCAGGTGATATGGCAGCACGGTTCGCTAAGACCATCAGATCTAAACTCCAGAGAAGGTATGAAGAACTACCACATGTTAAAGGATTCCCATTTGCAATCGCTATAGCGGATTTTAGCGGTGGGGGCACTATGGTCTGGTCTCGCGAGTCACTTCCAACCTATTTGTATGGGCAAACCGCACATACAGTCAAAACATCCAAAGGTATGAAGGCTGCTGCATTATCAATTGAACGGCTTATAGGCCATGAAAATATTCCGGCAGGACTATTTAACCACCCAGAGATGGAGAATTTATCTGCTATCTTGTTTAGTAATGCTGGAACATTGCCAAAATTCCAGCGAATGGCAATCCAAGCTGAATTTTCCTCACCAATTGTGAAAGCCCGCAGGGTTGGGATTTTATTTGATAGGACTGAAGGAGCCTTGGAACCAATTGACTTCGATCTAGATATTCAATCGCCTGAATATATTAATCTTTGCGATGGCAAAGAATTTTGGTGTTTTGAACTTGAAGTATTTCATAACCCTAATGCTGCACATCCAATGCCCCATGATTTCCTGCCGGGGGCAACACATTGGTTTGAGCACAATGGAGAGATCATCTGTGAGACCCAATGGAAAAACCAGGTACTTGCATCAGTAACCGAGTTTAGTATTGTTCCAGATGTCGTCGACAAACTCGAAGGCAAGGAAAAGCCGTGATTGCTTGGTGCAAGGATATTCTTGAAAGAAGAAAATTGACAAGAGTTAAAAGTAATAATGAAGGGGGGAATGTTACGAGTTTGATGACCGCCTCTGCTTTACCCCGACATGACAGATATGCCCGTTCCTCGCTCACAGCGGATCTTCAACTTAGTTAGCTTGTCGCTTCGTACAGTGGGTTCAACCAATGGATGCAACACTTTTATTCAACAGTTGAGCTTACACTAGATCAGACAAGATAATCTCTCATCAACGACGCCAATTCGTCATCAGAAAGCTCAAGGCAATAATTGGTCATTTTGTTATATAAATTCCTTGCATACAGTGCAGTTTCAGAGAGTTGTCGATTCTTATCAAAAATTCTATGAAAATACTCAAGGCGAGTATATGCTTCCGGATGTGCACCTTTAGTCGATGAAATATTTATAAATGACCCAAACCTATGACGTATGATCTCCTCCATTTTTTCAATGAAATTCATATGTTCAAAAAGAAGCTCGACCGCCTCAATTGCGTCCGTATAAACAATGACTGAATGCTTACTTCGTGGTTCGTCATTTCTCTCAGTTATAATCGACGAAGCCATAAGTACATTTGCTAATGTATCGGCTTCGTATTCAAACTGCTTAATTTTGTTCTGACGTTCAACATAATCCTTTATCAAACTGACCCGTTTAGGGTGTTCAAGGATATGATGGGATATTTCATGTAGGATTATGAAATCAAGTTGATAATCAGTTAAAGTTTTTACTTTCCAACTCGATTTACCAAAAAGAAATTGTGGATAGAAATACCTTGGGCTACATGATGTTAAAAAATATAACACGATTGGAATTATCTCAGGTAACGCACGCTTCTCTCTATTCTCCAGGCTATAAATCTCTGTTGACAGGAAGTGATAAATAAATCGGTTAAGTTCATGAAGGATCCCATTGAGTCCGAAGTTGGCTGTAACATATTTTTGTCCGTTGATTGAACAACTTGTTGCATTGAGGCCTCTCCGATGAATAGGGAAAAAGAATATTTCGTCAAGCTGTGCTTCATTGATCAACTTATTTGGTCACGGCTAGCGCATTTTAATCCCAGATTCTAACAGGGTTGAGCGATAATCATCGTCTAGCCCTGCCATTTTCTTTTTTCTCGCCATACTGGCTGTTTTAGTTGTATCTTGTTTAAATAACGCCATGGCTATTTTTCTCATTACGTTAAAAACAAGGGGTCCTTGCTTCTTACGGATTCTTGATTCATCTTCCCTAAAGTTCATATCCAACATCCAATGCATACTTTCAACCTGCCAGTGGCTTCGTACCGCATTAAGTGCTTGCTCCGCACCTAACGCTAACGAACTAATATACCAACGCGTTTCTATCGTGTCTGTACCTGATGATTTATCGTGAACCTCAGCGGTTACTTGAATAACACTCTTTAAGCCAGACCATTGGTAGATTTTATCTAACCAGCTTTTATCAATAAGCAATTGCTGACAAACCCTTGTTTCAATGCGCCCATGCCCTGAGCTTATTTCGGTATGTTTATCATAGTTGCTATTGGTCAATCCTTCGCGCTCACTCTTGTGCCACCAAGCTTCTAATTCACTCTGCATACCTGAATGGTTACCTTTGAGCGCTAGGATATAATCAGCTTTTTGTTTAATTATTTGTTTCGCTATTTCTTGCTGGCAGCCCATAGCATCAAGTGTAATGATGCTATTTTCAATATCTAGCATGGTGAGTAACTCAGGTATGGCTGTGATTTCATTTGTTTTGCTATCAACGGCTGTTTGCCCTAAAACTAACTGGTGTTGGCAGCTCCATGCACTGACGGTATGTAAAGCACTTTTTCTATCTTTGGTTGTAAATGAACGACGTGCAGTTTTTCCATCCATAGCAATAATATCAGCACCCGTGGTTTCAATAAGTGAAGATATCCAAGATTGAAATGCATGCTCTATTTCATCTGATTTTAACCGACAAATGACACGGGCTATGGTGTCGTGTCTTGGAATACCCGCGTTGAAAGCGCCATATCTTTTTAACCAATCAAGTTTTAGATGCCCAAAGTCTTCAATATCCTCCCATCCTTGTGCACCGGAGATTACTGCACTAATGGCTAAAAGGAGAATATCGATAAGCTCATGCTTTTTACAGCGTTCAATGCGAGGATCGGTAATTGAATTAAAGTGTTTCAGAAAAGTAGCGCTCATATTTTACGTGACCAAGGTGATTATTATGCCTTGATCTGATCACTACATATTCTATAAGTTCAATTTATAATGATCTTGCCGTGCTTATTTGGTATATGACTCATAACTCTCAGTTGGCTGAGCCGCAACCAATAAGGCATATTGTATCTATTGCTTCCGAAATTAGATGCTAGAAAATTAGCTTTCCTGTAGATGAGATTATTGAAAGTGCTATTGTGATAACTAATGGATCTTATATCATCATTAGATTCTGGCTCCTTCCATCCAAGTGTGATTGTACATCTAAGTTCAAGAAAAAACATGTCTATTACCGAGTCTGTCTCACCCGATAACCTTTCTTCCATCAGAACTACTTGGTCTTTTGTTAGCTCTGGCAATTGACGATAGTCTAGTGTGCATAAACTTTCCAAATCCAGGATGGTTGCTTCCATGAAAAGGGAGGATTCACCACCTTGAATTGTTAAAGCAGCAGCTCTAACTACTATATCATCTATATCTTCTTTGCTTATAACTAGACTAATGATATCCCAGTCAGTGCTTATTTTGGCATAACTTATTGCGTTAAAATCTACGACTGGACGATCATCCATTCACTTATCTCCCAGCAGCTTGTCTTCCTGAAAATATTCATTAGCTTTCTTTATATCCATTGCCCGCTCAAAAAAATAATGTCAACTTGGAAGTGTTTTTAGTAAAAGATGTATCAAACTGAACATGCGCTGATATAGATATTCGATATGATCACTTTCCTGAATCTTGATCTGTTTAATTTCGGTATGGCGAATGAAATAACTATTTCCAATATCTGTAAGTGCTTTTGCCTCTATTTCTAAAACCGATCTGAATTCCGATGTATGAGCTGCCGCATCAAGTAACTTCTTCACAGACTCTCTTTTGTCAGTTGGATAAGATATGCTTTTGAGCCGCTCCCAAAAGTCCCAAAGCTCTTTAAGTGCATCATAACGAATGGTGACATCATAGTTGATTATTTTTTCATTCGCGCGCATGAGCATGCTGCGTAACTCTTTTTCTACAGGAATGCTTATGCTTGCCATCATTTGCTTCAGTTCCGGGCTTAGCATTCGGGTGATATCACCTGATACAAGAAGCTCGTAAGCAAGACCGTTTCTGGCAAATATTGTGTTTACCTTTGCCCTAAATTCTGCTTTACCAGCTTCAATTTGAAAATCGTCAAAGTGGTAATGCCTGAAAAAGCTGTGATAACCCCCTTTAACAGGTATGGCCACATGTTTATAGCAGAACTGGAGTAAATCCATTACATCCAGATAGTTTGGCACAAAGGGTACCATATCCCTAAACCAAGATGATGATTCCTCTGATTCAACTTCTGTTGCCAATGGCCAATCAAGATTTGGGATCTCAGCCTGTAACGCTGCTTTGAGGTCTTTGACTTCGGTGCCTACGCATCCCTGCCCATCGGGACATTCTTCAGGAAAGTCTTTACCGAAGTAACCGTTGTTTGCCAGAACATTAATGTATGAAACAAGCCCAGCCCAGACTTTAGTAGTTACTTCGTTATTTATCCGTTGAACGGGACCTCTTTCTTTGTCACTGAAATATTCCACATTCGCTCCTGTAGGTTTATTGACCTCACAAATTTATGTCTGAATGTGCTGTCGGGCAAGCATCAATCTATTGAAGTGTGAGGTTCTGGCTTAAAAAATGACTAGTGATGCTGAATTTCATGAAAACCATAGCTGTTCGTGATTGCACACATGATTCTTACAATAGAGAGCCTTTTGTTATGTTCCCGTTTACCTTGGCGCGGTGTTTCTTGTAGCTGTGTCGGACTCATTACGGGAAGTTCTGCAAGTGACCATATCATCCCATGATTCGTATGACTTAGCTCCTCTAACGATGATCACCTTCCATCTCTGAAGTCGACGGGGGAGGTTTTCAAATGACATATTCTCTCCTTGCATGCTTTTATCACTACAGATTAGTACGCTTGGATCCGATGTCTGGTTGGCTGACCAACTCCCATTTGATACAACGGCCAGTTAGTTGTATCTGAATTATTCCTTGGCCACCTCCCAGTTGATCCCCAAATGAAAATGTTAGTGATACTACTATGAGCAGAACTTCTGCTCCTCGCTCTCAGCGGACTTTCAGAGTTAATTTGCACTATCTACAAAATCTGTCAGCTTAAGCCTGAGCAGATTCAATTAACATAACTATCTGGCACGCATTGTGCCGATTATCTTTACTCTTCTTCTCGCCCTTTGCGGATAGTCTCTGCCAATTCCTTTCCGGTATCACTTAACGTATACGCCACCGTCAGAGTGCGTTGGTCACGGTATTTAAGTAAAAGCCTGCGCTCCACCAGCGTGCGACACGAGATTCGCAAATTAGGCCGTTCAATCTCACGCGAACGACCTTTGTTGAGGATCGTGAAAATTGCCGTAAACGGAATTGGGTTTCTGTTGCGTGCCCTTATTTTTAGCAACACGTACAGTACATCCTGTTGTAGCGATGAGTTCCGGTGTTGAGTGGTGTTTTCCATATTAATACCTAATCATATGCGATATGAATAAGCTATCCTGTCCTTGGTTACACGTCATCGTTTTTTGCCCTCGTTTTGCTAGCCTTTTCGGGCGAGTGGAAATCCCGTCCGTAGTAGGATCGATCTACCCGTCGGGGTGAAAATCAACAAGGTGAAAAACATGTTTAAACGTATCCGTAACGTACCTTTACTGGCTGGAGCCATTGCCGCATTGTGCGTCTCCAGTGCCTTCGCAGAAATCCCAACGAATGCCAGTGGGCGACCCGTTGCAGGGAAATCCGTAGAAGAATTCCAGTCCTACAAAGCCAACTGCCCTGAGTGTTTGCAGGTCGCACAGGACATCATCAAGATGCGTACCCAGTATTGTCAGCAAGCCGGTGATGTGGATCAGACCATTTTACAGGACCCGATTTATCCATACCTCAATGGTATCCGTGTCGTACTGGCTAACCGAGGTGGCTATAACAGCCCCATGTACACGTCCGCACGCCAGGTGTTCGAAGCCAACGTCAACTGTGAAAACAGCAGCGATTGGGTCGAACGAAGCCAGAAGATCATCGAAAACACCTTTACCGGGCCAAAATAATTCCGATTGATACCAACCCGCTTAACGGCGGGTTTTCTTTGCCTAAAATTTCGTGGCCCGTATCACCCGCGTTACGCTACCTGAAATTATCTACAAGGATATCTCATGAAAGACCCATGCTTGTTAAACCTGCGTCAGCTGTTCCTGGAAGATCTCCAGTCGCGCCTTGGTATCAACCACGTTGAAGCAGCAGAGCACATCGAAGCAGGCTATATCGAAGACGACGATGAGCATATCGATCTGAACGTTGAATGGAATGCCTGGGTTCGCTGCCACTATGCGCGCTTGAAACAACCAGCATCACAATTACTCACACCTGAAACGCATTCAGCTATCGCCACGATGCGCGCGCTGACTGACGAATTTCGAGAACACTTCCAAGAGCACGGCGAACATCATCATGCTGTTATTAGCCTGTATGACCGGGCTGACAGTGAGTTTGGATACGAAAACGTCACTCACCTGATTGCGGCATTGGATCGTTTGACTGAGCACGTTAATCAGCCCGTGAATCTGTCTTCTGACATGGTCTATACCGCTCAGGTTGCGGGGGCTATTGCTGCCTATCGTCAAGCCGTTATTACCGCATTGGATGCCGTAGGGAAACCCTGGGTAGCTTAATGATCGCGTTACTGAATGCCCTTTAATTCAACATCAGTAATAGGAGAGACCTACCATGAACCTGAAGTCGATTTTGAACCAAACCCGTGAAACACTGAAAGAGAAAGGAATTAGTGCTGATAATCTACGAAAAGTCACGGCTCCCTCTGAGCTCATTACGCAGTTGGTCTCAACGCTGGCTACTATGTCCGGGGATTATAAGGGAAGCTATTCCCCGGCACCTGACTATCAAGGCTTGTTACGCCAGTTCAATGCCCTTCAGCAACTAAATGTCTCATTTGGTAAGCAGCTGACTTTCTACCGTGAAAAAGCAAAGCAAGAAGATGACGGTCCGGCTGAACTTAAGCGCCTTCAAGATGAAGTTAACTCAGAGCGTGGGGCCAACGAGCAGCTGACCGTTGAGAATGACCGCCTGCGTACTGAGCGCCTTGAAGCTGATGTGGAAACAGAAAGACTCAAGGCGTTGGTGCTGAAACTGGGGGGTAACCCGGAGTGTAACGATGATCTGGGTTAATTGTCTCGGCCAGTTACTTCAGTCGGTATTGCTGAACATTAAAGCCAGGCGGAGAGCGCACCGTCTGGAAAATCAATACAGCGTTCGCTCGGCACTCCGCCTGCGCAAGGAGATGCATCGGGTCAACCATTCAACGGTAAGCCTCAGTGCAGATGACCAAAATACCGCACGGGCAACCAGTCAGCGGCTGGTGGATGGCGTATTTGACAACCTGCATGAGAAAGGAGAGCGTCATGACAATTAAGGCTGTGGCCGGATTGGCAAGCTCGCTGGGGGTAAGTGAAGCTGAAGCCACTGAGTTTGCGGTCACCACTTGCAACTTGATGTTGCAACACCCTGAACTATTGGCCGGGGACATCCTGCATTTCGCACAGCACAGAACCTGGCTGGAAAACACCGATAAGCCGCTGGTCAAGGGAGAACCTGAGACGGAGAGCGTGTTAATGGGAATGCGCGTCCTGATCTACAAATTGGGTAAGCACGAAGGGCCTGACGGTAAAGCCCGCCAGATGTACGACATGATGCGGCGGCTCGGTTATTTTAGCGTGGCGGATTGTTTGCGCTAACAGCGAGTGATGGGGTCAAGTGACCCCATTCGTTTTACTGACTTCTGTAATCTTTCCTTATCCTAAATATTTCGTGGTTTTGCTATTCGTCAGCGGTTTGGGTCAAGTTAGTCTAATTACGACTACTTACTCAACTTTAGGGACACGTCATGACCACTACTCTGAATCAGCAAGCGGCACCTAAGAAGCGTACCTTTAAAGATCTGCCTGGCTTCGATATCTCTGCAAATGACATGCTGAGCATCATTGATGCCCCTTGCATGATCATCAAGCGTGGTAACGTACAGTTCAAAGTATTGGAAATGTTGACCCTGACGCTGGTGGGAGACAACCTGAGCGCGCTCGGCGTTGACTACAATACTGGGCAGGTGATCTCCCGAGGTGTAGTCCATAAAGCCAACGGTGACATGGTAGCCTCTGTGCCAGCAACCCACATCAGCACCTTATTCCGTAATATGAAAGGTGAAGAAACCGTTAATGTGCGATGCGACCAAGAGCGCAATCGTCTCATCATTCGAACCGGCAAGAACGCCTACAATATCCCGCTGTGCATGGACGCCATCCCGGTTGTGGACGAGTCCGACCTGACAGCCAAATACAGCATTACTTTCCCGGCGAACATGCTGCATCGTACCTTGCAACGTGTCATGCATTCCGCTGGCAAGAACGACGTGCGGCATTACATGAACGGTGTCTTCCTGAGCCTGGACAAGAATGTCTTCAACGCTGTTGCTACCGATGGGCACCGTATGTCGGTGATGACCGAAGATGTCCTGTTTACCGATGAGCCACAGGAAGATATCACCTCACCAGTTGCACCAGTTTCACTTTCCGGTACTTCGTCCGGCGTAATTTTGCCAATCGAAGTGTGTCCTATCCTGATGAAACTGCTAGCCGCGAACAAAGGCAGCTTCCGTATGGACTACAGCGAAAGCTACCTGACCTTTAATCTGGGTGACGTGACAGTGGTGTCCAACTTGATCAATGGCCGCTATCCCGACTGGCGTCGTGTAGCAGGTGTCGTTAAGCATAACACTGAGAAGTTCAGCGTGAATGCTCTGGTCCTGCGTGAAGCATTGAGTCGTGCTCTTCCGCTCATCAACGCAGGGGCGGTCAATAAGAATTCGAACAGCACTGGCGTATTCGTATTCAAAAGCAATGCCCTGATGATCAAGTCGCCAAGCCAAAACCTGATTGAGTGCAAAGAAGTCCTGGACATTGAGAAAGTGGCCGGGGAGCAAGAAGACAAAATTGAAATCGGTATGAACTGTGAATATCTGCTGCGCTCGCTGAATAGCTTAGTCTCCCATTCAGGTGAAGAAGCCGACATCACCTTTGCGCTGAAAGATACGCTAACAGGGATGGAAATCGGGTTCGGTGATGACTGCTGTGACATCATCATGCCGGTTCGCTTCTAAGTCTTTACTGTAACCGTTTGTTTTGTTGACCAAAAGCAATGGCGTGTCGAGCGCACGCCTACGATGACATTTCCCACTGAAAAACAACGACAAATTGACCTCCTTTTTGAAGGGAATGCAACACATCAACGGTTATTATGGGCTCACTTTACCCCTGCATAGGTCATGTTTGGTTTTGACCAAAATGCCCCTTTGCACCACCAGCAACAACGAACATGAGGATTTAACGTGGAACTGAAGCAATATCATGAAGAAGCCCTGCGCACCGAATCGGTGCTCCCGCAAATTAGCGGCGTGAGTGCGCCTCACCTGTATCTGTTGCTGTCTGCCGCTCATTCGCTGGGTGAAATGCTGGACCAGTTTAAAAAAGGTATTTTTTACCGCAAACCTATCGACATCAATCGCTTTAAAAAAGGTCTGACCGACCTGCAAGACCTGATTGGCACGCTTTCGCCTGAATCCATCACCGCAAAAGAGTTGCACGATGATACCAAAATCCTGCTGATGAACGGCTTTGACGGTAAAACTCACAATATCGGCCTGGGGTCGTTGGCTGCAATCGACACGCGTATTTTACACGCCTCTCTGGGGGTGTTCACTGAGTCTGCCGAAATCTGTAAGGCGTTGGTGAACACCATTGAAGGTCAATCGCTCGATCTGGTGAACCTGTCCGAAGAGTTCGGTGACCTGAACTGGTACGCTCTGGGCGTTTTCCCGTCTGCTTCAGGCATTCATTATGGCCGTATTCTGGAAACGAACATCGTCAAGCTGGCCGTTCGTTATCCAGAGAAGTTCGAAACCTTCTTGGCGCACGATGTGAACCGCAATCTGGTGGAAGAACGTAAAGCGCTAGCGAACGGCATCAAGTAAGCCTTATCCATACATGCGGGCAACGTGGGGTTGTCCGCTTTCTACGGTGGAATCATGAATACAGTTCTCAAGTGGGTGGGGGGTAAGCAGGGGGTCATGGCTCAGCTGAAGTTGGCGCTGCCAAAAGGTACCCGTCTGATCGAACCTTTCTGTGGTTCGGGTGCGGTGATGATGAACACCGCGTATTCAAACTACGTGCTGGCCGACATCAATGCCGACGTTATCAACACCTACGACACCATCCGTAACGCGGCTGAAAGCGTTATTGCTGCACTGACTGAGCTCTACGAAACGTGCCGTACTCGTGAACACTACGATGCGATCCGTAAAGAATTTAACGCGCGCACCGCTGACCCTGTCCGCATGGCCGCCATGTTCATTTACATGAATCGCCACGGGTATCGCGGCCTATGCCGCTACAACAAGCGTAAAGGGGAGTTTAACGTTCCCTGGGGCGATTACCGTAAACCCTATCTGCCTGAGAAAGAGATCCGTTACATGGCAGACCGTCTTGAAAATGCGGACTTGCTGTGCGCAGGCTTTGAAGAAATGCTGAAGCTAGCGGGTAAAGGTGATGTGGTCTACTGCGACCCGCCTTATGTCAATCCTGGCAAGTTTACGGGTTATCACTCCAGTGGTTTCTCTGAAGCCCAGCAACGCGCGCTGGTGGACATTCTGAATACTCTGCCTGAGAAAGGGGTGCATGTGGTGGCCTCCAGTCATGATGCCGAGAACATCCGTCAGATGTATGCCGGATTCACGGTTAAGGGCTTCTCTGCCCCGCGCAGTGTGTACAACGGGACAGGTGAGGGGAAGAAGGCGAAAGAAATCATCGCTATCCGTCAAGCTGTCTTTTCCGGCAAGACCGCAGCATGACCGTGCCAGTGTTTGAGGTTCCGCCGCTGAAGAATCCGCTGACCGAGCGTTTTTGCGGTGAAATAGCCGCCATTCACCAACGTGACCCTGCTAAAGCCAGTCGTCAGTATTTGGAATTTATCAAAAAGAATAATTTGGTGTATTGGGAGCAATTGGCTATTCGAGATCGCATCCGGTACCTGTCAAAGCAAAAATCATAGTGAGGGAGCTATGCCTCTTTTTCGCCCTAAAAGTGTCGTGGTGTACCGCATCACCCGTCAAATTGATTTCAGTAACATCGCAGAGCAGCTGAAAACCTTCGTATTTCAGCCGTGTGGACCGCAGGATATGGCGCGCACCGGTTGGGTAAGTCCGTTGGGTGAGGAGTACGAAGAGCTCACCCACCAGGCGAATGGTCTCATCCTGCTGACTCAGCGTAACGAAAGCAAAATCATTCCTCCGGCCACGGTGAAGGAGCTCGTTCGCCAGCGCGTGACCAAACTTGAAAAAGAACAGCATCGTCGCCTGAAGCGCACAGAAATTTCAGCGCTTAACGATCTGGTGCTGGGGGAGTTGCTGCCCAAAGCCCTGAGTAAGTACGCCAACATGAACATGTGGATTGACCCAAAATCCCGTCTGATCATTGTGGATACCACCAGCTTTAAACGCGCTGAAGACGCCGCTGCGCTCCTACGTAAAACGCTGGGCTCTCTGCCTATCATTCCGTTCACGCTGGAAACTCCGGTGGAGCTCAAACTAACGGAGTGGGTTCGCTCTTCCGAGCTGCCTCCTGGGTTGGCGTTGTGCGATGAGGCGACCCTTGAAGCCATCCTGGAAGACGGTGGCGTGGTAACGACGAAACGCCAAGATCTGGTTTGCGATGAGATTGCCAATCACATCGAGGCGGGCAAGTTAGTTACTAAGCTGTCGATGAGCTGGATGGAGCAACTCAACTTCGTCATCAACGACAGCTTTGTCATTTCCCGGTTGAACTTTGCCGACGCCCTTATTGAGCAAAATGACGATATCGATCGCGAAGATGAAGTCCAGCGGTTTGATGCGGACTTCGTTTTGTTTACCGGAGTTATTATGGAACTGCTGGATCAGTTAATTGCTGCGTTCGGCGGGGAAGCAAAGTCATCGGCTGAAGGAGCGGAAGGTACCGAGGATTCTGGTGAAGGCGGTGCAGGTGGTGAGTCTGATGATGAAGACGCCCAGGGCGGTGACGAGTAGAGCTTAACCATACCGAGTATGAATAAGGTAATCACAACCGAGGGTGACGCTTAATGCTTCGTTGGACTGAAGATCAGCAACGCGAATACGAGCAAAGAATGGGGCGCAGCGCGAGCCCCAAATCGGTACCAAAGAATGACACGCAGCCTGTTACGGTCCACCAGCAAACTCTTGATACAGCGCCTGCTGAGTTGACGGCAAAGCAACGAACCCAAGCACTGGGACGGTTACGCACGGGCACGATGAATAAAACTGAAGCGCGCTACGCTGAACATCTTAAATGGCTTATGCATGCTGGTGAAGTCGTCTGGTTCAAGTTTGAATCCATCAAGCTACGACTCGCCGACAAGACGACGTATACAGCGGACTTCTTCGTCATGCTGGCCTCAGGTGATCTGGAGGTGCATGAAGTGAAGGGGCATTGGGAAGAGGACGCGCGAGTCAAGATCAAGCTGGCCGCTGAACACTATCCCTTCCGTTTTCTGGCCGTGAAATGGCTCAAAGATGAGGGAGGTTGGAATTTTGAAGACTTCTCCCCGTGGTACAACAAGGAAAACCCATGAGCGTGACTGACAGCCTGGTAAAGCAATTTTTCGAAACATGGTTCATCTCTTTGGAGCGCAAAAAGCGGAATAACGATACTTGGCAACCGCCTGTTGAAGGGCAGGAGGAATACCCGCTGTATAAAGCACGTAAGGATGGAGCCTATGAAGCTTGGTTTGCTCGGAGCGATTATCCGTTGTTGAGTGCCAAGGCCATGACCTTACCGGAAGAGATGTACCGTTATTTGCAAAACGTTCGCAAAGCACGTGAAGCTGAAATCAATAAAGAGCGCCCGCCTGCGGGATTTGGGCGTTTCTTCATTAAGGGACCTGGCAGACTACCTGATCCGCAACGATATTGCGGATAGGCCGGTATAACAGGAAATACAAACTAAGACAGGCACGGGGGTGCGTCATGTCTTTCAAGATGATTGGATTGGCAGTATTTATTGCAGGTGTGCTAGGGTTGGCCTACTTACTGTTTTTTACCGGGAAGTCAAGTAAGAAACCAGTTGGCGAAAAGGGGGATCGGAAACCAACGCTGGATGAGTTGTTTCCCATTGATGAAGTGACTGGGGAGCGAATTTACCAGCAGGATGATCCCGATAGCGTGATTGTCAGTGACAATGAACTGACACCCGCAATCTATGTTGGCTACAAGCGGCATAAGTTTCTTCTCCCCCGCGATGCCAGCAACCTGTACTCGCGCCTGATTGAGATGTTTGCCGACCAGTATGCCGTTGCACCACGCGTTCGGGTAACAGACATCATTCAAGCAGAAGAAAAGGATTTTGAGAGCCAGAGTCTGGACGTGAAAAGTGCCATGCAGTTTATGTCACGCATGAACTTCAACTTTGTCCTCAGCGACGTACACAGCGGCGAAATTGTGTTGGTAATGCTGACGGAAGAACGCCTGGCCGACTCCGGGAACAGCGCGTTTCTGATTGGCTTACTCAGTCAGCTGAACATCCCGCTTTACCGCTACGAGCGCCTAGCTGATATCAGTGATAACGACCTGGCGATCGATATAGCGGAAACCATCTCCGGTGGTCAATTCGAGTAAACAAAACAAAAGCCCGACCTGATCGGGCTTTGTCGATTCTGAACGACTGATATGATGAATTTGTGAGATCAATTAAAGGGGGATGAAATGTCTCAATCCAACGGGTATTGGACCGGTAATTTGCACGCTGGTTCCACAGTGTTCCTTCAGCGCCAGGACGGTCATCTTACCAAGGGTGAGGTTGTTTACGTTGCCGATCAACAGTTCAATGTTGCAGGCATTTCCTCTTCCTTTGATAAATTCACGGCGACCAGCATAGAAGGTGTTGTGGCGCTGCCTGATGAGTATGATGTCCGGGAGCGTTATAGCATTCAGCAGCAGCGGGATTACCTGGACCATCTGGACATCGCAACACTTTCTTCTCACCAATCTATGCCGGTTTACATCTAGCGAAGCGTGCGGGGGGAGGAGCATTGCCAGGTATGCCGGTCACTGAAACCCCGGAAGGGATACACAGATATATACAAGAACTCAATCTTAATGCCTTGAGTGAGCTTCAGGTCATGTATATGTTAACTGGTTTAAAAATAGCAAAGAACGATTAAAAAGAGGTTTTCTATGTCCACGACAGAGCGAACTAAAAAAGGGGCCCCGCGCCGGAAAAAACGTGCACGCAAAAAGCACAGGCACTGGTCGTATTCGATTTCATCAAGGGAGTACCTGATTGCGTTCCTTCTGGTGTTAATTGTTGCTGCATTATCGGTAATTTATTACTGGCGTTCGACAACCTTGGTCACTACCTGGGATGTTGGTGCGGTCACTCAGCCAGTTATTCGGACATATAATGAAACCGGCACTGGCATGAAAACAGATTTTCAGACCACTAAGGGCCAATTTACCGTTCAGCTACAAATTTTCCCCAATCCGGGCCTGCCGCTTGAACTGCGCCAGTACCATCGTGGGAATTTCAAGCTTTGCTATTTGATGGGGGACTACGAATATCAGTCTGGAAATGCCCTGTGCTTTGACATCCCGACAAGTGATGGCCTAACCATCAGCAGCAAATTGTAGCACCTGTAAATTCGGTCAGCGGCACTACCCGAAGTAAAATCAGCATTATATACATTCCTAAGGAAGTGCAAATGAGCCAACCATCGATAGCGCAACGCATTCACACCAAATTACCACCGAACTCGGTTGAGGGAGCTATTCAGGCGCTTGAGAATACAGCCTTGCTTTCAGGAGCTGACGTGTTATCTATTACCGTCATGCGCAACACGATCTACGCGAAGTTGGAAGAATACAGCGATGTGTTATCTCTTTCGCCGGAGCGGGTCCTCCAGTCACTAGAGGATATTCGGGGTCATGAGTCGCCAGTTCAGTTCTACAGCGATCAGCGCCTGCCGGAAATTTGCGATGCTTACACTTGGCCGACCGCTGAAGAATTTCGCGAGTGCCTCAGTGAAAGCGGTTCAGCGCCCGTATTCCTTTGCCCGAACTGCAATCAGGATTCGAACCACGAAAGTGAATGCACCGCGCAAATCACAGATAGACACGGTGTTCAAGTAAATTGTGGCTGGATCTTGAGCCCAACCTCGGATATTCTACGAAACAGTATAAAAATACTCATACAAGCTGAGTTTTTGAATAATCTCCAGATCCATCATCTTTTTCGCCCTAAAGGAGTCGCTCTCCCAACGCGAGTTTGTTTTGATGAATTTGGTGAAGACCTTGAAGACGACGTGTGTTGAGAGATAAGAAAGTAGTACCTTATTTAATAGATGCCTCGTTTAGGACGAGGCTTTTTTTTTGCCGATTCACTTCGTCAGCAGTTACCCCCACAGGATAATAATTCTATTTCCCGTGAGGTACTCCATGACCACTTTAGCCATCTACGATCCCAATCGCGCCGTTGAATTTCAGCCTATGTTACCCCTGTATCAAACTGAAGACAGTCATCATGCTGGTATCAATCCGCATGAAGGGTTTCGTATGTTTAATTCACTGACTCAGTTGCTCGCGGAGTACCGTGAGGCTCGTAGCGAAATCGAATCCCTGCATCTCGCTGTGATGGGCAAGCGCCACAGCCAGGCATTTCGCTATTTCACAGACGGATGTAACAACTCGATGGGGACTACGTTGGCCGTTGATTGCCTGTTTGATCTCCAGCGCGCCACATGCGCACTGGATGAGTCTTTCTGGCAACAGGTATTAGATCTGACTGGGGTACGAAACTTTATGCCGACCGCCCGAAAAGATGAATGGTACAACACGCTTCGACAGTGGCGCAAAGCTTCACCAGATCGACTTACCACCCTGCGGCCCGTTGCCTTCACGGAAGAGAACGTGCTTGCCACAGCCAAAGGCTTGACCACCGAGAAAAAAGATTATTTCGCAGAAATGGTCGAAGGCGTATTCAAAAACCTGTCCGTATTTCACAAAACCAACAAGGCGCAAGGATTTAGTCCGAAAATGGTAATCACTAATTGCCTGCCTTGCCGTGACTATAAGCGGGGTTATGACAATATGGATTACCTCAGCGATCTACGTAAAATTATCGGCCTCATGCAAGGCCGTCCCGGCGCAGAGATCGTGAATAAATGGGCGTTAGAGCAATCCCTCAGTAATAATGTTGGGGAGTGGATATCGGTAGACGGTGGCACTCTGACATGCAAAGGCTTCCTGAATGGCAATGTACATATTCAGGTCTCAGAGGCTGTGTGCGATGACCTCAATACGGTATTAGCTTACCGAATGCCTGGCCTCATCCCACAGTTCAAAGAGCGAGGAAAAACCAACAAGGCACCGCACAACACGCAATACACAGGCGATTTAATTGACTACCGGATTGCGTTCCCAACATGCACTGAACTCGCTGAAATGGCGCGAAACAACCAACACAGTGCGAAACAATATGGCACAGGACCATTCACTATTGTAATGCCTCGCCTATACCATTATGCCGACCTGGTGAGGAAGGAGCTTGATAGCATCTTCCGCATTCTGGGCGCTGTAGAGCTTAAACCTGAAGTCTACGAATTTGAATTTTGGCCGATGGAAGCATTTAAAGCGATCGCCATCAGTGGCACGCTGCCCGACCAGAAAACGCATCAGTTCTATCCAACAACAGGCGAGCTTCAGAAAGCTGCAATGGATGAATGTGACCCGCAAGAAGGGGACTCACTATTAGAACCGAGTATCGGTTTTGGCACACTTCTCCGCAACTTGCCGGAGGGCATCAAGGTAACTGGGGTAGAGACAAACAGCGTTGCTGCTGCGTGCTCGCGCCTACGCTGGGATACCTACCAGCAAAATTTCCTAAATGCCACAGTTAAACAACTCGGATTATTCGAACGAGTGTTAATGAATCCTCCCTATTCTCAAAACCGATGGAAATTGCACGTTAAGCATGCTCAGCAATTCGTTAAGAGTGAAGGTAGGATAGTTGCCATCCTGCCAGGCAGCGCTACGCAAGACAATGTTAAGGCGTTAATTGAGAGGGAATGCTCAGTCAATCAAGTAGGTTCCTACGAAAACGCATTTGATAAGACAAACATTAACGTTAAACTATTCGTTATTGATTTTTATTAAAATTATTTGCCGAAGCATACTCTATATACTACGGCATTAACGGTAATCTCATGAGCAAAACAGACTACATACTCCGTGCGTTGTCAAAGATTTCGCATAAACGCTGGGAGCACTACATTATCAATCGGGTCGTCCATACGCTGGATGATCCAGATATTGAGTTCGTTTGCCAACAGTGCATTCGAAAAGAAGGGCACTTAGGCAAAATATACCTTGCTGATCTGCTTTTTCCACAGCTGAACCTCTATCTTGAGATTGATGAGGCTCATCATGATAGTAACGACGCTAGAAAAGCTGACGCCGTGCGTCGTTTAGATATCGTAGAGGCAACAGGGTTCCAGGAGGAACGGATCCCTGCCAGTAACATAACTCTCAGCGAGGTAAATAAGCTGGTTGATGAGTTTGTCCGTTTAGTTAAAGACAAAAAAGAAGAGCTCGAAAATCAAGGCCTGTTTTTCCGCTGGGACTATGACGAACGATACTCTGCAAAAAAGCATATAAATACTGGCTACATGGCCGTGGGCCCTAACTCGGTTTTCCGCTATCACAGAGATGCTTTGCAATGTTTTGGGTACCGAAGAGAGGGACATCATCAGTCAGGCAGCTGGGCTCTGCCTGCTGAAGTCGTTCAGTCCATCGGATTGACAGGCCGCGTAATGGTCTGGTTTCCTCGTTTGTATGAGGCTGGAGAGTGGAAAAATGCACTCTTGGCAGACGGCAACAAGATCACTGAACAAAGCCTTAATGCAACAAGAAACTATCAGGAAACGTGGGATTACCGCATTGTTATGGCGCATTCCCGTGATGAATTAAACCGTACCTTGTACCGTTTTTTAGGCGTCTTCGCTATCGACGTTGATAAGTCCTCAGACGAAGTAAAAGTGTTCAGTCGTGTTCATAGCCAAGTCAACGTTTACCGCTCCCAAAATTAGCCGACATTTTGTCGGCCATTATCCTTCGTCACCGTTCCCCATCATCGTAAAATAACGGCCTCATAGGTTAGCTATGCCATCTTTGCTGCTTTTTCTACACCTATATGGCTCGCGTTATCAGTGATTATCTAAACCCAGGACAACAGTGTGACTCAGTTTGTTAATTTGCGCGGTAAGCGATTGGCTTTTTCCGCCAAAGATTCATCTTCTATCCCTCCCGGTGCTTCAGGTCTTATTTATCCTAAAGACTCAGGGTTTATCATTACCGATGAGACAGGCATTGAACGCCTTTTTATTGAGCACGACAGGGCCACAGGGGTCTCCTGGTTTTTAAAAGTTAGCCGTCGTGGCGTCCGCCGTTGGTTTGAGCCAACTAACGATGACACGCTCAAAGAATTCGGGTTAGACACCCTTGACTATACCGCCTCAATCATCCTTGCCGGGCGTGTCCACCAGCAATGTAAAAAATACCTTTCAACGATACAGGCACGATAAAACATCAGGTAAACAGCCCAGAACAAGCAAAAAATGAAGGCGTTTCGATCTCCTTTACGTTCTTTGTCAGCGGTAGTTGCATGAGACAATTAACGCATTCGAAACTGCTTAGGAAGAGTCATGGGTAAATTTAAACATTGGTTAAAGCTGGTGGTCTACCGCTTTACATTGAGCAACGACGAACTTTCGAAGTGCCTGGCTGATCGCCGGAGCATGGATGAGTTTCGCCGCAAGGCCTCTGATGTGAAACAGCGCATGAAACTCCATGAGCTCGCTGGTGGTCGTTGCAATGAAGATGGCGGAGAGGGAATCCCGTTAACATTCCAAGGTATCCGTCTGAAAGCTTATCAACCTGCCGAGGTGACTATTCTTGCCTCACGATCTACAGGCTCCAACGTTGTAGACCTTAGCACGCGCCGAAAGCGTCGTGACCTGGTCAATGTCATTTCACACTCGTCGCACCAAAAGCGTTGCGGTCAATAGTCCATATTTAAATGGCGGATTCAAGTCCGAAGTGCAACGCTAAGCCGCCTTTCTTAGCTCCGCAAACACCACCGAAGGTTGTCTGAACCCCAGACACTTGCGTGGCCTGCTGTTCAACGCTCCCTGATAGCGTTGTAAGTCTTCTTCTGTCACTGTCCGCAGGTCTGTTCCTTTCGGGATAAACTGTCTTAACAACCCATTCGTATTCTCGTTCAGCCCACGCTCATGCGAGGCATACGGATGGGCAAAGTACGTATCTGCGTTCAGTGCTTCTGCTATCGCCTTGTGCTCACTAAACTCTAGACCGTTATCGAACGTTATTGTGTGACATACATCCTGATACTCACTCAGCAGTGAGATAATGGCCTTACTGACTTCCACCGCATCCTTTGAAAACACCTTTTTTGTCAGGTAAATACGGCTTTTGCGTTCTGCCAGTGTCACGATAGCACCAGTGCCCTGTTTACCCTGCACCAAATCGGCCTCCCAGTCCCCCAGACGGCTACGGTCATCGACGACTGACGGCCGTAGCTCAATGGATACCGCGTCAGGGATGCGCCCTCGTTTCTGCCCGTAGCCCTTACGATATCGCCGTTTGCCCTGCCTAAGATGCCTGTACAACTCGCCACCGCTACGCTTATCCGCATAGATATACTGGTAAATCCATTCATGGCTGACGCTAAGACCAATAATGCTGCCAATTGCACTTATTTGCTCAGGACTCCACTTCCACTCCAGAGCAAATATCACGAAATCTATGGTCTGCTGAGGAATTGTCCTTTTGGCAGATGACAGCCGCCTATCACAGCACTTCTGGTGTGCCTGTTGTGGGTTATAACCAGTATCTGAAGTGTTACGCCTCAGTTCACGGGAGACCGTGGACTTGCTTACACCGATACGGATACCTATCTCATGGCAGGATAAATTATCCTCACGCAGTATCGATATCTGGTATCGTTGTCCTTCGGTTAGTTGCTGATACTTCATACTTACTCGCTCATCTTTGGTCGGAAGAGCAGGATAGCTTATCAGTAGCTAACCGTCCTTCCATCTAACATGACCGAGCGTTGCACTTATTATCTGAATTCGCGTAAAAGCTAAAGCAAAGGCGTTAATAGGATAGATATAATACTTATAAGGGTTATGGGATAGAATGGAAAATGAGACACTACACACAGCAACAGGTAATCAAACTCCTTTAGATAATGCCGTATCGTCATTAAACTCTATTTTAGATGTTATTTTCACAGTAAATGATTATGTTTTATTTTTTATAATTTTAATAATAATTTTCGCTAAATCGAAGTCAAGACTATTCAAATTGGCTTTTGGTTATTCTGGTATATCAGTTGTATTTTTACTCTCTAGTTATTTTCTCAGGGATGATTTACTGTTTGATATTAATAATACACCGCGATTCGGATTATTGATGATCAATATCGGCATGATTACAACAGCATTATATTTAATATACTGGCTTATCTATCTATTCAACGAAAGTGGTATGATTGATAGCAAAAAGAGTGAGCCATAGCTAACCGAAAAAGGGTGCTTGTATCACCAACCCATCGTAATCTGTAAAAGAGAAAATGTGGGGGTTTCCCCCCACAAAAGCAACACTACTAATTACATGATAGTGTTGCCTGAACCACCGTACCTCCGCTTGTAAAATTGAGTGAACATAAACGATCACGCATTAACAAAGAGAAGCACAGAACTGTGATACACACAGTAATCAGCCCTATCAGGGCAAATTTGCTCATTTCTCTTGACTCCTTGAGTAAAAGGAGACAGAATCAAATTGCAACGTTTGTAGACTGCCTCGAGTTAAGGAATATTCCTAATTCGGGGCTTTCGTCTTTTTGGCTCTTGGCTATGCTCGAACCAAAACGATTCAAGCACCCAAGGCAATATTAGCAGATTATTATTAAGAGACATACTGTTAATTGAAAATTATAATACTATATTTTAATTATGTTTTTTGCTTTCTTAATAAAGAATTTATCCAATAAAACGGTTATTAATATCAATATAACAAACAAATCAACCTATAATTAACAACAGCCTCTAAGGAAAAATATTTTATTGAATTACCACATTATCTAAAAAAACAGCCAAATGTAGATATTCGATTTCATCAAGGTTAGTAAGACTTAATTTTGAATTTAATAATTCAATTTTAATTTCATTTGAAAGATGGTCTAACAGAATCCTATCAACATTAGATAATCGACCTATTTTGTCCTCTGCCGGAAAATTTAAAATAATATATCCTGCATCAGTGATTTTAGATATTATCTCGTAATCTTTCCTTGATATTTTAATCTTTTCAGGTTTGATTTTCGGTTTTGTTTTTATTCCTTCCCTTTCATTATCAAGGCGTTTCTGCCATTCCCTTTTATAAATCCCCCCATTTTGGATAACTCTGACTCGCCACTCTACTGACTCAAAATCTGAAAGTCGATTAAAATCGTTTTTATCTATATTTTTCAAAGGGATAAATCTATCCCCAATTATAAACCGAAAGATTTGTTTAATCATGTATATCTATCTCTCTTTGAATTTCAAATATATTTCAGAATTAAACTAAAAAAACGAAATACATTAAATTTAGTTACTTATGACAAACTTGTAGAAATTTAAAGAACGAATATCAAAGCAAAAATCAGGATTAACAACAAAATTGAAGCTACTAAGTAGGCAATAACTTTGCTTGTTGCTCCATTTTGGTTATAGGTAATCAAAAAGATATTTGCACCAGATAGAATATATAATAGAACAAAGAAGAATCCATTTAATCGAATTGAACCTTCAAATAGAAACATACCAAATAAAATAAAAACCATTATTGAAAATACAAGACTGATTACCATTTCTAGTTTTTTTAAATTCATCACAACCTCTTTAATTAATTGTAGAGTTTACAAGAATATCACTTCATCGACTGATTATATCTATCAATAGCCGCATCGTAATAATCCTTATCTACTTCAATACTGTAACTTTCATCACCTAGTACGTAGAGAATTTTATAATCTCGCTCGATGGTTCGATAAATTTTTAACTGGCTATATCGCTTTCCATCTTTCACGGCTTTCTTATTAAAATCGGATTTGAATATGTAAACTAATAACATGACGAATGCTAGACAGATCCAAAATGTAATAACCAAACCAAAGCCCAAGTCATTTACCGCTGACATTATCCCTCTCCGAAACAGTTAGGTAATTAGTAATGTAAAAATCATTATTAGTTTTATGAACTTACAACGTAATTTCATTATACAACAATTTAAAGATTGCAAGCCTTTTAATGCGTACTAATACCGATATTTTAGCTATTCGATGATAAATACCTGTGCTACCCTTTACTCGGTTAAATATGCATTTAATGTAGTAACCTTTATTCTTTTCTGATTTGTGGTTAGTAATGCTGATTGACGCACCAGAATCAACGATAATTTTTACACCAATTTTCTACACCAAAGAGGGCGGTAATGGGGGAGTTAATATTACGTGACACTGTAACAAATATTGTTGATGTAAATAACATGACGAAAAACACCAACAATCCAGCAACCAGCTATTTGCTACGGCTACGTTCCAAACAAAGTCAAAAGACAATGCGATCCTGCCTCGTGTCGGTGGTCAAGTTGTTTCGTTCTACGGACCCATTCACGTTTGACTGGTCCATTATGGATCGGGATTCTGTCCAATTGGTACTTCAGAAGTTAATACTGGAGAAAAAGACCCCAAATAGTATCAACCTAGTCCTGAGCGCGATTAAAGGGGTTGCTGAAGAAGCCAGAGCATCACGAACCATAGATAGCGATACATATCAGGACATTAGAAGCATACGTCGCATTCGTGGGAACCGTATTGGTAGAGGGCGTTCACTGAGTAGTAGTGAAATAACGCAAATTTATCAGCATCTTGATAGCCTAAATACCGCAGTCTCTATACGTGATGCAGCGATTGTTTCACTGATGCTCGGCTGCGGTTTGCGCCGTGCTGAAGTCACTTTGTTAGATATGGAAGATATCAATTTTGATAACTACGCCGTTAAAATAATGGGGAAGGGTAACAAAGAAAGAACTAATTTTATGCCAAGTGATACCCTCCGTCGCACTCGCTTATGGATTGAAACTGTTAGGGGAGATCATTCCGGTGCAGTTTTCACCCGTATTCGTAAAAATGATGATGTGACTTGCGATAGAATAACAACCGATGGTTTACGGTATATTATTGATAAATTGGTGAAAGATTCAGCCTCTGATTCATTTACCCCCCATGACTGCCGACGAACCTATGCTACTAAGCTGTTAGAACTCGGTGAGGACCTACTTACTGTCAGAGAAGCTATGGGGCACAGTAGTGTCGCTACTACACAGCGATATGATAAACGAGGTGTAACACGCTTAGAAGCTGCTGCTCGTAATCTTCAATATTAAAAATAGGAAAGAATCATGAGGATTTTAGCTCATTCAATAGATTCAAGTGCAATTGCACAAATTAATGTCAAAGTTCCGGCAAGAGATTGGGTAGTCCATTCAATAGGTGAGCGTGACTATGGGATTGATTTGATGATTCAAGTATTTAAGGACAAACAGCCCACTGGTAATTGTTTTTTCGTTCAAGCAAAAGGTACACAGACTAAATTTACCAATAAGGTTAAAATGGCAAATTTTCCTGTCGATACGATAAAATATGCATTGCTTTTTAATGTTCCATTTTTTGTTTTCTACATATCAACAACAAGTAAAGTAATTAAATATATTTGGCTTCAAAAATATGTGGAATTAGAATTAAACGAGAATAAACCAAAATGGCGTGATCAAAAAAGTGTAACGCTATATTTTCCTGATGAAAACGATTTGGACACTAACACGGCTAAAATCGATAATATCTTGATAGAACATAGGGTTGAGATAGAAAGCCTTGAGTTTTTAAAATTATATGAGGAACTTGTATTACATACAGGGTCTGTCCTTACAGGGCAATATGGAGTTAGTCAATACTGCGAAGATATTTGTATTGGACTTATCAAAATTCAGTGGTTAATTAATCACCTTGGTATAAACACAGAATCGCAGGTCGTGTATTCAATATAGAGATCATCATAATAGATAGTGTTCACGTTCAATGAATGTCCCGATAATTTTGTCATGCATTTCAGGTGACTTCGAGTAACCTAACGTCTTACGGTTAAGGCGCTTCAAGCGGTTTCTCAGATTCAAATTCTCTCTTTCTATTCGTTGCGTATAAAACTTACTTGCTACATGTTTCTGCTTGGGCAATATCTCATAAGCACTGAACTTATCCGTGCACCAAAAAGCGACATTAAACCTAGACAGTAAAGCCAGTAACTGGCGAAGAGTCCTTTTGTTTCGACGACCAAACGTATGAGCAATAATCCGTTTTAGGCGGGGCTCCCACGCATACCAAAGCCAGCGTTGTTGCTTCTTATTAGTCACAAAAGACCACTGTTCATCGACCTCGCAAAGGAGTTCAATGTGCAGATTATCAAGAGGTAAAGAGGTTACCTGTCTAGGCGAGAGTTTTTTAAAGTACGAACAACCGCATTAATGCTGATATGAAGGGCCCTAGCAGTATCACGAATACCGGCATTATTCATAGTGAGGTCGATAATTTTATCTTTAGTTCCGGGTTGGCAAGCACGATATTTATAATCGAGTTGGAAGCTTCGGCAGCAATCTTGGCAACGATAACGTTGATGACCAGTGCTACCTAATCCATGTTTTTTCACTGGGGGCGTTTGTTGACAAAATGGGCACCTTACATCGACTTTAGCCATGAATATTCTCCGATAAATTACCCTATATTACAGGTTAATCACCGGATTGAATACATGACCGAATCGCACGGAAGTAATATTAATATATTTAACCTTAAAGACGCATTTTATAATATTCATACAAATAATCATATTAGCTCAGATGAGTGTACTGTGATTGATGAACAACTGGAAATATTAGAATGTATTAAAACTGAAATAATATCCAAAGATGCTTTAAATGAAATGGCATATGACTATGCCAATATTATACCATTTTAAATTATGTGAATTATATATTTATGCGAAATCTAACCACATGGACCTATTCAGAAATAACGAAGCTAATTGGGGTAATTGACGAACCTTTTTTCATTGAAAAGATATGCAAATTTACTGGTCGTAGTGTAAATGATGTCCTCGCTAAATTATTGAACATGGGGTTGTGTGAAATAAACCATAAGGATAATAAGATATCTACGGCTAGGAATACTAATTTAAACTACCTCATTCCTCATTCATCATTTATTCCTAAATTATTAGAACTTGGTTGGATATATGAGTTATCAAACAGGGAGGAATCTCTTAAAGCCCCCAAGTGGTGGGTGAGTAATGATCAGTTCCCTATGAGCAACACTATCGAATTGAATCGTAATGAAACAGTATGGGTTAATGAGGAAATTCATACAGTTATCTCCATGATACAAAAAAAGATGAACCTAAGCTCAATCGCAGATAAAATACATAGAAATCAATCATCTATTACCGCAATGTTAATAGATCTTGGTATTTTAGAATGCATTGATAAACAAGCAATCTTTTTGTCTGAAGTTAATGAATTGAAACTTTCAAAGCGCGAATTCAGATAATAAGTGCAACGCTCGGTCATGTTAGATGGAAGGACGGTTAGCTACTGATAAGCTATCCTGCTCTTCCGACCAAAGATGAGCGAGTAAGTATGAAGTATCAGCAACTAACCGAAGGACAACGATACCAGATATCGATACTGCGTGAGGATAATTTATCCTGCCATGAGATAGGTATCCGTATCGGTGTAAGCAAGTCCACGGTCTCCCGTGAACTGAGGCGTAACACTTCAGATACTGGTTATAACCCACAACAGGCACACCAGAAGTGCTGTGATAGGCGGCTGTCATCTGCCAAAAGGACAATTCCTCAGCAGACCATAGATTTCGTGATATTTGCTCTGGAGTGGAAGTGGAGTCCTGAGCAAATAAGTGCAATTGGCAGCATTATTGGTCTTAGCGTCAGCCATGAATGGATTTACCAGTATATCTATGCGGATAAGCGTAGCGGTGGCGAGTTGTACAGGCATCTTAGGCAGGGCAAACGGCGATATCGTAAGGGCTACGGGCAGAAACGAGGGCGCATCCCTGACGCGGTATCCATTGAGCTACGGCCGTCAGTCGTCGATGACCGTAGCCGTCTGGGGGACTGGGAGGCCGATTTGGTGCAGGGTAAACAGGGCACTGGTGCTATCGTGACACTGGCAGAACGCAAAAGCCGTATTTACCTGACAAAAAAGGTGTTTTCAAAGGATGCGGTGGAAGTCAGTAAGGCCATTATCTCACTGCTGAGTGAGTATCAGGATGTATGTCACACAATAACGTTCGATAACGGTCTAGAGTTTAGTGAGCACAAGGCGATAGCAGAAGCACTGAACGCAGATACGTACTTTGCCCATCCGTATGCCTCGCATGAGCGTGGGCTGAACGAGAATACGAATGGGTTGTTAAGACAGTTTATCCCGAAAGGAACAGACCTGCGGACAGTGACAGAAGAAGACTTACAACGCTATCAGGGAGCGTTGAACAGCAGGCCACGCAAGTGTCTGGGGTTCAGACAACCTTCGGTGGTGTTTGCGGAGCTAAGAAAGGCGGCTTAGCGTTGCACTTCGGACTTGAATCCGCCTTATCTCTGCCAGTTCTGATGCCTCCACTTTGCCCTTTTTAGTAACTTTACGAGCTCTCCAGTCAACACATGTAACTTGATCCGCTAATGCGTAGCTGTCTCTTTCGTTCGAGAGTTCGCATTCAAATGGATAGCCTTTGCCTTTAGTTGTACATGGTACGCATAGTAAGAGCCCTACTTTATTATTGTATGCAAAAGGGCTAAGGACAACTGCTGGACGATGACCGCCCTGCTCATGTCCTTCAACTGGATCAAAGTCAATCCAAATCAAATCGCCAGAATCAGGTACGTATCGAGATACCATTAAATTAATTCCTTACCTGTTCGAGCTCCGAAGTCTACTTTCTCATGGATATTCTCCGGTGTGATACCGGCTAACAAATTATCTAATGAGTATTCTACCGCTTTAACTGGCGTAATGATGATACGACCTTCTTCTACCGCTATTTCAACCGTATCATCAACGCTAAGTGCCGCTTTTTGCATGATTGCAACAGGAAGCCGTACAGACGGGCTATTGCCCCATTTTTTTACTGTGACCTGAGCCATTTATCACCTCTACAATTCAACGTCCGAGTTTTAATAGTAGCACCCCTATTTAAATGTATCAACATTGTTGATTACAATAAACACATAAACACATAAACACATAAACACATAAACACATAAACGCATAAACATATTAGCGCATGTGTAACTAACTGATTTCACAAGTTAGGTATGTTTTTCTTATGATTTAATGTGTTTTTGCTTAAATACACATTAACACAAATACACATTGATTATTTTTTGGCTTCCTTAGATAATGAAAAAAACACAAACAAACATATGAGGTTTTCCAGTGAAAGTAATTTCTTTTTTAAATCCGAAAGGCGGCTCTGGAAAAACAACCACCGTCATAAATGTTGCTACTGCTATGCAGAAAGCAGGTTATTCATTAGCAGTTGTAGATACAGATCCTCAAATGAGCCTATCTAACTGGTCTAAAGAAGGGAACTGTGATTATGATGTTTTCACCGCCGCCAGTGAGAAAGACGTTTATAGTATCCGTAAAGATCTAAGTGATTATGATTTTGTCATCGTAGATGGAGCTGGTTCACTTTCTGTCATTACATCAGCAGCGGTTATGGTTAGTGATCTAGTTATAATTCCAGTCTCGCCAAGCCCTCTTGATTTTTCCGCAGCCGGTAGTGTTACATCGGTCCTCGAAGCTCAAGCATACAGCCGTAAAGTAGAAGCTAGATTTCTGATTACTCGTAAAATTGACCAAACAACTATGTTGCAAGTATTAAAAGACAACCTCAAAGATACTGGCTTGCCTTCTTTCAAAACAGCTATTTCTCAACGGCAGAGCTATATCAAATCTATTCTAGATGGTAAGAGTATTTTTGAAACTAATGATGGAAATGCAAAAGGCGAGATAGAAATACTAACCAGAGAAATTTTGACTATTTTTGAGTCATAATGTGTATTAACACATTAACACATTAACACATTAACACGAATATATATTTACACAAATGCGCAAAAACACATAAGCGTATTTGTGTTTTGAAATTAAAAGAGATACTTTATGGCACTTAAAAAAGTAAACGAATCAGCAAATTCACAGAAAATGAAATTCGGTAAAAACAGAGACTTAGATAAAATTCTTGATAAAAGTACAAAAACCAAACGCATTAATGTAGATCTTGACGAAGATACTCAAATTCGATTCAAAGCTGCATGTGTCAAACGAAACACCACAATGAAAGAAGTAATATCAGATTATGTTCATCAGTGGCTAAAGGAAAATGAATAGGTAGTGGTTTTATAGGGATGATATTTCATCCCTTTTTATTGCACTTTTATCTCAATTTCACTAGGTAACATTCAAAATAAAAGTGCCTCATGCTCAATTATTCGAGCCAATCTGGTAGTTTTGGCAATGGTTGTTTTTTCCACGGCTCTTGCTCTCCAAGATCCCAAATTTCAGTGTTGTATGTCCCTGTTCCACCAAAATCAAAGCATGGTCGTAACTGCGATATGTAGCAGTATGCGAGAAAGCCGTTCTCTCTCTTGCGTACCAATTCAGTCCAACCGACCGCGTATATATCTTGCAGATATCCTTCCCAAGCAAACAGTACACCGGTATTGCTCCAATGTTCTAACTCAGGATAAAACTTTCTTATTTCCTTTATAAAATCAATCACGTCACTATTGAATTCATTATCTGGACATGGATTATTGGGGTTCCGTTGGAACGTATCTTCTTTAAAAACAAACATGATCCGGTCCTCTACTCTAACTGGCAGTGTTTTTGCCTTTCATTATTGTTTGTGTAATTTAATCTTCACCTAGATATTAGGCTAATGGTCTATAAAAACCTAAAACATCCTCACTCGTGTAAATACACATAAACACATACGTGTTTTTGTGATTAACTCCACACAAACACACATTATACACATACACACATAGGTGTGTATGTGTATAATTGTTTTTGCCATACGTTATATGATTATAATAAGTACCAACACTAGGGTTATAACGCCACATTGTGGCGTTTTTTTTATTGGTGTGGTAGAGGGATTTTTGATTTAGATGTAGTGAGATTGTATTCACTTTTGTATTTTAAAACTAAAAGTGTAATCCAGTATGTATGCAATGATAGGAATTACAAAAACGAAGTGTAAGATATAAGACGTAAATAAAAAATCAGATATCATTACTGAATTATTTCTGTAATTAATAGCTTGATATCCATTAAAATACCAAACAATAATATTAATTATGTAGGGTATTACAAAGTATAAGATAAAACGGTGTTTTTTGTTAAATTTAACATTTTTAATGAAAAATGTCGTTGCCAATGTAAGAAGAATTAGATAACAAAAAAATGAATATGATAGCAATTTCTGTATTTCAATAACTATTTTAGAATTTACAGAATGGGGGTAAAGTTTAAAAAAGTATTCATGCACCGTTTCTAAGTAAAAAAGAACAATACTTATAAACAGTGATATTAACGGGATAAAAAAATTAGATTTAATAAGCACCTGATATGACCCCCCCGCGTTTTGGGTAATGTAGGTCAATTAATTTCTCTCTGAAATTCCAAGGATCTTCGCGGAAGAAAATCTTTTTATCCAAAGAGTTAAATATACCGCCACTGTCTTTAAGTATATAAAACACTGTTTCTGAACACATAGCCCATCCAGCTCCGCCATGTTCAAATATTAACTCTTTTATTTTTTCTGCTTGAACTCTAGGCACTACAAATTCAATTATCTGAACGTCTGGACCATCCCACAACTGAAAAGAAAGGTAATCATCCCAATTAAACTCAGGATATTGGAAAAATTCACCTGAACTACGTGGCGCTCGTAATTCTTCAATATTATTATAGCACTCTCTGGAAGGGCACTCAGAGTATCCCCCTGATGGGTCATACAAAAGAGCATCTTCACCTTCTCCAACCACTATACCTGTATGCCCAATCCCCCAATTGTAATTAACAACTATAAAGATTTTAACTGGATCATCTATTAATGAATCACGGTAAGGGTCTGGTGAACTTACGATGGGAACGTTGAATCGATTAAAGTACACATCATTTATTTTCATTGTCATACCTACATGACTGATTCATTTCTGATGCTATATCCTGAAGTGTTAGCAGTATTATGTGTGCAAGTAATGCTTTCATATATTATTGAAACTTTTTCAAATGGTTGCATTTCATTTTCAGTTAATGAGTTCGGCGACTCATTTGTAAGACGGATGATTGATGCTTTAGTAAGCAAAATCTTTTTGTAAGGAATCATTACCCCGCTTTTATCTACGCGATAATATTCAAAAAGGCACTCTAAAATCTCATTGTTTGACATTGCAGTTAACAGAAGGGGGGAGGATTTGTCATCGGCTTTTATCAAGATGAATGGCGCGTGAGATACATTTTGTTTTCGTGCTAGATCATAGGTTGTTGAGTAGACAAGTATCTGATCTTTATGACCATCTTGATATTTATTACCAATTGAATCATAGCTCGAACAACCCGCAGAGATAAGCCCTTGCTTGTTTCCCTTTAGCGTTAAGTAAATCATTTCTGACATAGATATTCCTTTCCATATGTTAAATTTACCTTGATTAATGCATTTTTTCCTAAAATTTGCAATAGGGATAGCTGTCACGTTGAATCAAAATCGACTACTTTTTGTTCTTAACTAAATTGTTGTTGAGATGTTATCTGATATATACAATAAATTCATATTTTGGTGATAACGCCGCTATACGGCGTTATTTGTTACGAAAAGGTTCGTAAATAATGCTTATGAAGAAAAATAGCGACTGTTTAACGATATTGTACCGCTGGGAGTTATGGGCTTACACTTACTAAATTGGCTTATTTACCAATGATTCAATTTTTAAGTTGGCTCGTTCAAGCCAATTTAAGCTATCAATACAGTCCTTCTCATTAATAACGATAGACAATACTTGATTATACAAATCATTATTTAGCATAAATTTCATACTATTCAAATAGCCATATAATGGGTCCCTAATTATCACATCATCTGTCGTGACTGATTGTGCACATGCCCGATAGCGGATATCTTTAATGTTTTGTACAACACTCATACAAGCTGGACAGTTGGCTTTGTATTTCTCTAAATCAGAATATCGCTGTCCTTCAATCCCTTCCATTGCAGAATAACTATTACCCAACGCTGGCACTGAGATCAGCGTAGTTATCAGAATGAAAGGCAAGGATATTGTCAGTTTCATTTTGGATTCTTAGTTTAGGTTGTTCTGCTGTTCACATAGCAGTTGCAACTCAGTCCATACCTCATTTTCCGAGGCTTTTAAAACCTCATCCAACTGATCTGGTGTCGTTGCTTCTAATACGGCTTGTCTATTCTCACCACTTAACTTACCGGACATGATTTGTACACCAGACATGATCATAGAGTGATATAAGTTCTGACGTTCCTTTTCATCTGATGAAAATATGCTATCCAGCATCTCCAAAACCCCGTTATAGCGCAAAATTTCACTTTCACTGCACTGTGACGTATTCATTAGGTGTTTGAGCTCGTGTAGCTTCTCACGCGCTTTAAATAGGGCATAGTTTAGAACTGTTTGATCTCGTTTCATTTCTGCCATCACATAATTAGGATTTTGAACGTTACAATTTGAAATTTGGTCTGCCTTAGCCATTCTGCTCTCCTGCATTTGTATTTTTACTATTAGGTAATACTCTAAACACACCTGTCTGGTAATTCATTATTATAGAACAGGAATTATTAGTCGGTTGTAGCCTTGCTTCGATGTAAACAAGTTGTCCTTTCTGACCAAAATTAGCTGCTATTTCTGCTATTTTTCCGTATGCACTAATGTTAAACCAATCTGTTATCGGGTTTCCTTTAGAGTCATGCCGGTTAATTGCAACAGAGAAGTAGGTCATTGCCTCACCGTTACGTTCTGAATACTTCAGATTATCTTTCGGGGACGAACCTAATCGTGCGATCAGTTGCACCTTGTTAAGTAATTCCATAGTTAAGCCTGAATAGCTTCAGTGTTGGATTCGGTTTTGCTCGGTTCGTTCTCATCATCATTAGATGCGGCGGATTCATCATTCGCAAACTTCTGAAGAACATCATTAAGCAGGGTCACAATTGTTACCGGCATTTCGACAGTCACTGTTTCATCATTTTCTTGAATATCAGCAACTTTGTCGTGAATTGTTGTGCGGATTTCACTTAATTGTGAAAACACGGAATGTATTTCTTTTTTTGAAAAAGGTACTTTCTTCGCTGAAGGT
This sequence comes from Moellerella wisconsensis, assembly GCF_022592395.1. NCBI lineage: Bacteria > Pseudomonadati > Pseudomonadota > Gammaproteobacteria > Enterobacterales > Morganellaceae > Moellerella > Moellerella wisconsensis. The sequence continues at coordinate 259,229 of NZ_CP093243.1, forward strand.
ACAAATTTCCGTGTGACTTTATTTTTGCCGCTGTCAGTCGCCTTCTGCAATCCTGCAATGATCACATCATATGCCTCTTGATTAGTTTCTTCACACTCAAGCAGTATTTCTATGGCTAAATCTGAAGTAATCAGGTTCTTTCTGACAAGATCAGTGATTCTGTAATCTGCTCGGAACAAGCGTAATAATCTGTTGATCGTAACAACACTTGTGTTCGTATATCGTGCAATTTCCTTTTTTTCCCATCCCATACTAAGTAAACGATGGAAACCATCAGCTTTTTCTAACGGAGCTAAAGGTTTTCCTTCTGAAGATGTCAGCATATTGACGATCTCAAGTTGCTGACTGCCTGAGAACTCCGTGACGTATACGCCTTTAATCGTGCATCCTTCTTCCATTGCCATGCGTAGAGCGCAATATCTGTGGTGTCCATCAATAATCTGTAAGCGTGGCAGATTATCAACCGTTATAACTTTCACAACGATAGGTGGAACATAAACACCTGATACATACGAATTCTTGATTCGTCCAGCATGTTCAGTATCAATCTCCCGAAGATTGAAACCTTCCTGTACGTACAGTAACTCAACGTTAACGCGATAAATATCACCACGCGAACACACCTTTTCCTCAAAGGCATCAGACATTTTGCGTAATGTTGAGATATTGTGCGCTTCAGTATTTTTCTTCAGAGTAGGGTAGGGTAGGTCATTGAGAAGTACCTTGCTCATATTCGAATTTTGTTGACTGCTATTCGTTGAAATTGCTGCGTTAGTATTCATAGTCCTCGCCTTGTCATTGTGTAACTAGGTATTATTTTTATTCGACGTAAGGCTATCACACAGGATTTTCTATTTTCCTTAGTTACATAAGGAAAACGGCATCATTTCGATTTATGTGCATTGCTATCAATTAGTTAAAGGCGAACAACTCCAGAGGGTAAAAGTGTTAAAGATAATCATATCAATGACATATCGCAACAATCATAAATTGATAATGATTGTTTCATTATCTTAATAATGTTCAGAAATATGAATATAATTCTAAACGAAAGACGTTCTCAATTTAGGTATACTGGTTGAAGCAATTGTAGGAAATGCGTAAATTGCTCTTATAACCTCATTTTCAACATTTGCACCTAGATGAGTTAGCATCTCCTGATAGAATCCTAACAATCCTTTCTCTTCATGGGATTCTAGATCAGCCCATCGGTAATCTTGAGGTATTTGCTTTTCTGAACCATTTTCCTGCGCAATCTTGAGAAACAGTAGATAACTAAGCTCATAAACATACTAGTAATAGGTGATCCCATCACCTCTCAAGATGTTACATAAACTCCAAATTTTTTGAACAATTGTTTCTTGCTTCATATTTTATCAACTCAAATTTTAAATCAATCTTAGAATGAGAAAAAGCACTCTAAAAAACACTCATGGTTTATAATGCCCTCAATTCTTTTATTCAATTTATTAGCGGGCCACTCAGAAACTTACGACTCCTTCTAGTCTAACGCTGCGGACTGCACGAAGATCTCGGAACTAACTCTAGCTAAGCAACGGCAAAAGCTACTAGGGTTTTAGAAAGTCTCAGGGTAACTCGAAGCATCCGCACAGTCGATGTTAGGTCACCCGCTGTTATAGATCCAAGCAATGGCTCTAAGCTGAACCTCACCAAGACTGCTAAATAGCTTTTGTGGGGGGATTACCGTAGCCAGTCAACATGGACGGCAGCAAACGACCCGAAACGGACATTTATTCGACTAAACAGCTTCAGCTATTGCAGCTTCGTCGTCACGCTAGACCGGATGTAGTTCAGAAGTTCCGCCCGCTCTTGTGGATAGGCTGCCAGATCGACTGTTCCCAGTCCAAGATACCCATCTCTTGCGGCAATAACGATGTGCTTATTCTCGCTGGGCAGACGCTGAAGAGCCCAATCAGCAGCGGCATCCTTAGACGCAATATCTCCGGTCATCGCAGTGTACCAAATACGTACTAAGGCAAGAACTATGTTTCTTTCATCTCCCTCCCAATCTGCCTCTGTAGTCCAGAGCGCCAACGTTTCCAGCAGTGAACGTTGCACATCAATAGCAGGAATCTCATCGAAAAACTCTTGAGCTGCTGGACCATACAAAGCTAGGCTATGCAGCCTCACCTTCGTCAACAAGATAGCTAGGTCGTGGTCCGTCATTGCCGGCTCAAAAATACCTGCATTGATATCGTGACGCAACCATTCACCAAATTGCATTTGCCGTCTCGCCGGATATCGCCACGGCACCACGTCTTTTTGTGCCAATATAGTCACCTCAAGTGCACGGCGCTTAGCATCGGTGCCTGGAAAAGCTGATACCAACAGCAGGTCGGACATCAATGCCACCCTAGTTGATTCGCCTAAAGGAGTACTCACAGTGATCAACAGGTCTATATCACTAAATGGTTTTAAACCGCCATCAACTGCAGAACCAAACAGATGAACCGCCTGAATAGTTTCACCAAGATGGTTTTCTAAAATTGATAGCGTATCGGATAATTGGTCTGCTATCGATTCTGGAAGTTTAGTAGTCATGGTTAATATGGTATCTAGTTTAGTAGTCATGGTTAATATGGTATCTACTTTTATTTCGAATGACTACCCTTGGTCGATAGCCGGAGTAGCAGGATGCTTAATGCCACTATCTATTGCAATCTGCTTGGTGTCACTAGGTAATAAGGGAAAATGCTCACGTATACCCAACACGCCGCTCTCCCATTCAAGACTGAGAAAAACAGCAAGTTCTAAATCAGAGAGCAAATGGTGAACTAGTCCCATTTTATGAGAGTAAATACGGTGGGAACGACCTGCTGAAGAGACTTCTTGTACTGTTAACCATGGAATATAGTCCTTACCATGCCCTTGACCACGCCCCTCTTTAATACAACGGGCAATTTGTACTTCTGAGAATGAAGATTTTGCTTTAGCCATAATAAAAGTCCAGTATGCTTTTTCACAGCATAACTAGACCTCTAAAAGTTCTCAACTATTTTGTCTGTTTCTCAACTTAATTGCTCGTCCACACATGATTTATTTCTATAATTTTCTTCCATGTTTATTGAAAAAAATACTCAAGAGTAGATCTTTATTTTGTAAAGTAGTGTTAATTACTAGAATTGACAGATGGATCAGAAAAATCAGTGAGCATGATGCCAGCTTTGTGATATTTAACTCCCGATTTCCAGATGGTCTTTAACAGACGCACTGCTGCATTGATAATGTCTCTTGTATCAGCACTTGGATATTCTAACCGTTCAGAACGGTGGTTGTAGTATTGAGGTCCGCTGGCGTAATGGCTGGTTTGGATAAAAACAGAAACAAAGGAACAGACTCGTTTTTCAGCTCGAAGTTTCTCTGCTGCTCTCTCTGAATACTCGCAGATAGCCTGATGCATATGCTCATAGAGCTCAATTTTTTTTCCAAATGAACGTGAACAAATGATTTGCTCTTTAGTTTTTGCTACTTCTTCAAGCTCGATGCAAGATTCACCGTTCAGCTCTCTCACAGTGCGTTCTACAACCACACCGAATGTTTTACGGATCATGGTTGTTTCAGCCCTAGCCAAATCAAGCGCTGTAACTATCCCCATAGCATTTAGCCGGTTACTTATTTTTCTACCCACACCCCATACTTCATTAACAGGCACAAGGGACATGAGCCGTTTCTGGCGTGAAGTAGCACTCAAATCGACTACACCGCCTGTTTTGGTCCATGTTTTAGCAGCATGGTTTGCCAGTTTAGCCAGTGTTTTAGTTTGAGCAAAACCAACACCGACCGGTACATGAGCTATCTGCAAAATTCGTTGTTGTATCTTGCGACCGTAATCTTCTAATGGAAAGTATCTAGACATGCCGGTCATATCTAGATACTGCTCGTCGATACTATACGTTTCTACTCTTGGGGCAAAATCAGATAGTGTGTCCATGACTCGGTTGCTGATGTCAGCATAAAGGGCGTAGTTACTACTAAACACCTGAATATCATGCTTTTTAATCAGAGACTGAATCTCAAAGTATAGAGCCCCCATTTTGATCCCAAGCAACTTCACTTCCTTTGAACGTGCAATAACACAACCATCGTTGTTTGATAAAACAATAACTGGCTTATTGGCAATATCAGGGCGAAAAATGCGCTCACAACTGGCGTAGAAACTGTTTACATCAACTAAGGCAAACATTATCTCGCCTTGTGAATAATGTAGGTCACAGTGCCGAATATACTTAATTCTTCACCATCACTGATGTATATCGGTGAGTAGCTGCTGTTCATGGGTATAAGAGCAGTAACAGGGCTGGTTTGTAGCCGTTTTATCGTAAACTCTCCATCGAGTGAAGCAATAACGATATCTCCGTGTTTTGCATCAATCGAACTATCTACTATGACGATATCTCCATCTAGAATTTGTGCATCCATCATAGAAGTACCAGATACTCGTAAAAAGTATGTGCCTGAAGGGTGCTTGATTAGCAAAGAGTTTAAATCAATGCGGTCCTCTAAGTAGTCACTCGCCGGTGACGGGAAACCGGCTTGTACTTGATCAGCGAATAAAGGAAGCGGAAGTGTTTTCTCAACGTTGCATAAGGTTAATTTCATGAAAGCCTCAATACTGTACGGATATACAGCATTGTATGCAACAGAGTTAGGAAATTGCAAGCTAAGGATTATGTTGTTTGTCTACGCCATACCCGATGAAATTTCCTAAACACCCCTCATATTGCTCATTGTTCATAATACTTTATTTATCGAAAACAGAGGTTTAACGTAAAAAATATATTTTTTTGAGCGGCAAACCTCTCATTGGATGAATCTATATCTGTTATTCTTTTACTTGATGTAAGCAATATGAGTTTTCTAATGCCAGCATATTCGGTTTAAAAGAGAGCTTATTGGTTTCAGGGTCCAATAGGTTATATAATGTTGATGCATGACTATAAGCGTAAATTACATGTTGGTTCAGTAATTCAATTATATATCCGCTTGGTTTATCCCAATTTTTCATTATTATATCAGTGATATATGCGTGACCTTTATCCTCTATGCTAAGATGTTTTGTTTGTCCATTGAAAAATAGCTCCATATTATTAACCGCTTTAACATAATCAACAGCAAAGGCTGAGAAATTTGAGTAGTTCAATATTTGCCTATTCATTTCATCACTAAAAATTACTGTGTTGTGACTAAGTTGGTGTTTTTCGGCACCTATTTTCAGTGTGTTTTTACTGGAAATCCCTATTGCAAAAGTTGCATAATCACCTTTTCCTTTTGACCAGTAGCTATTTCTAAACAATTGTTGTCCATTTTTACCTTCTATTTCACCTAAAAAACCATAGGTATGATTTTTTCCATCAGAAACAATAAGTAGCAAGTCAGAATATGGAAAATTTTCAAAAGCTGTATGAATAGGAAAGGTAAACGCCTGATAATTTGTTTTTGAGCAAGCTAGAAGATTAGGATTTTTAGGTGTTATGACCTTTATATCAAATGAATTTTTTAATTGTAATTTATGGTGAATACTATCCTTACCCATTTTATATATATTAAGATACTTGTATTCAAAATCAGTTATGCCATACAGAGATAAAAGTCTGGTAACTAAAATATCTCGTGTAATATCTCCATATTCTGACCGCAACAAATCCATCATTAAATATTCAAATGCATGATTCCTTAAATGATCACTAATCCCTGCCAAGTAGTTTGACGGTGTAGAGAGATTCCCTCTGTGAGACTGAGGGGACTGTTCTCCAAGTGGGTGTTGCATATTGGTTTGATAAGATAGAGCTTTAAAAATAGCCGCATAGAACATAGCCCAATAGGAGGTAGTATTATTGGTCGTGTATTCAATATAGAGATCATCATAATAGATAGTGTTCACGTTCAATGAATGTCCCGATAATTTTGTCATGCATTTCAGGTGACTTCGAGTAACCTAACGTCTTACGGTTAAGGCGCTTCAAGCGGTTTCTCAGATTCAAATTCTCTCTTTCTATTCGTTGCGTATAAAACTTACTTGCTACATGTTTCTGCTTGGGCAATATCTCATAAGCACTGAACTTATCCGTGCACCAAAAAGCGACATTAAACCTAGACAGTAAAGCCAGTAACTGGCGAAGAGTCCTTTTGTTTCGACGACCAAACGTATGAGCAATAATCCGTTTTAGGCGGGGCTCCCACGCATACCAAAGCCAGCGTTGTTGCTTCTTATTAGTCACAAAAGACCACTGTTCATCGACCTCGCAAAGGAGTTCAATGTGCAGATTATCAAGAGGTAAAGAGGTTACCTGTCTAGGCGAGAGTTTTTTAAAGTACGAACAACCGCATTAATGCTGATATGAAGGGCCCTAGCAGTATCACGAATACCGGCATTATTCATAGTGAGGTCGATAATTTTATCTTTAGTTCCGGGTTGGCAAGCACGATATTTATAATCGAGTTGGAAGCTTCGGCAGCAATCTTGGCAACGATAACGTTGATGACCAGTGCTACCTAATCCATGTTTTTTCACTGGGGGCGTTTGTTGACAAAATGGGCACCTTACATCGACTTTAGCCATGAATATTCTCCGATAAATTACCCTATATTACAGGTTAATCACCGGATTGAATACATGACCGGAGTTTTTAAGGATTATTTAGGGAAGAGTGACAAAATAGATGGGAACTGGGTGTAGCGTCGTAAGCTAATACGAAAATTAAAAATGACAAAATAGTTTGGAACTAGATTTCACTTATCTGGTTAACTAATCTAGCTAACCTGCCGCTCAGCTTAGTACGATCCTATATCCAACTGATCATAATCCTTTCATCAGTATCCCAAATTAAATCCCCCTCCTAGACTGCCTCACCAACACTTTACAGTGATCCCGTATTTCCGGACAGGTGATTGATTTTTTTCGCTTGTACAGGTGTTAAGCCACAGTTATCTTGATGTGGACATTATGCATTGTAATAGCCCATTAACATGCGCTAAGAGCATAAATTAATATACAGTAACAAGCATTACGAGGTGCTAATGTTTGGAAAGCAGCCTCTTCCAACTACAATAATAAGTTAACTATCCTCCACCCACAAATAATTACAAATGACCCCTTTCCGCTATAACTCCGATCTCACCAGCGGCTCGCTACAAACCCGAGAGTGTCGCATTATTACTGGCTTGTTACTCCAAGAGCTTGATGAAGCTGCCTGGGATAAAGCCATGTATAAGGAAAATGTGCTTCAGAAACGCACGCAATCTACGGTAAGACGTATTTCTTCAGCGCTTAGAAAACGCCTAGAACACCTAAGCTCTGACTTTTGGGCTTTTGCGTTTTTATGTTAGGCATTGTCTGGCAACTGGAGGAAGTGTAATGACCATGAATGGTCACTGTGATTGACAGTATCTTGCTTAAACTTATCTGAACAATGGTAGAACTGGCTCATATTTATCCCCTCTATGATTGTTTATCTTTTTCACCATAAAAAGTATCAGGGGCTACTCAGGGCTACATAAAGATATTTATCTACTTTTACTGATTGATAAGTAGCATCAGTCCATCCGCAGGACTGGTGGTGCCGGCAAAATGCTGACCCAACACATGCGTATAGATTTGCGTGGTCTTAACATCGTTATGCCCTAAGAGTTCTTGCACAGTGCGAATATCACGCCCCGCTTGTAATAGATGCGTAGCAAACGAGTGACGAAATGTATGACAAGTGACACGCTTGCTAACGATGCCTGCTTTTTGTACGGCTGCCTTCAATGCCTTTCGCGCAACGGAGTCATGCAGATGATGGCGGCATAATTTGCCGTTATACGGGTGGTTGCAGAGCGTGCTGGAGGGAAAGACAAACATCCACGCCGCTTGTCGATAAGCAGAAGGGTATTTGTGATCTAAAGCAAAAGGCAGCGATGGCCCTACGCCTTGTAAGTTGTCGTCTTGCTGAATAAGCCGCGCTTGCTCAATGAGTTATTTTATTGCTGGGATTAGGCGCGTGGGCAGTAGGCTGTTTCTGCTTTTCCCACCCTTACCGTCATGCACAGTGATGCAGCCATTATCAAAATCAAAATCTTTAACCCGCAAACGCAAGCATTCATTAATGCGCAAACCTGCACCATACAGCAGCGTAAAAATAACTTGGTTGCGAGTATCCATAACCTGCAAAATGCGTTGCACTTCATTTGCAGAGATAACAGAGGGTAGCCGTCTAGGCTTGCTTGCAGGGATATAATCAATATCGCCCAACGGCTGTTGTAAAAACCTGTTGTACAAAAAAGCTAGGGCATTTAAAGCGATTTTCTGCGTGTTTATGGCTACATGTCTGCTGTTTGCTAAGCTGGATAAAAACAGCCTGACCTCTTCACTGCCCATGGTCTGAGGATGACGTTTTTTGTGAAACAGAATAAAACGCTTAATCCAGTGCAGGTAAGTTTTTTCAGTTTTCAGCGCATAACCTTTTTGTCGCATATCCGTGCGTATAGAATTTAAAAATGGACTGTTAGACATAAAACGCTCCTTGTCTTGCAACTGTCTGCCTATACAGCCTATTCTAGCTGGGATTTAAAAAAGTGCCTGTTTTTTACGCCTAGAGATGCTTGTTTACCGGTAGAGTTTTAATTTAATGCTAAATAAATTAAAATGTTATGAGTTCTTTGGGTGAGATAATGTGCATCGTGCAAGCAGGATAGACGGCATGCACGATTTGTAATAACAGAGTGTCTTGTATTTTTAAAGAAAGTCTATTTAATACAAGTGATTATATTAATTAACGGTAAGCATCAGCGGGTGACAAAACGAGCATGCTTACTAATAAAATGTTAACCTCTGAGGAAGAATTGTGAAACTATCACTAATGGTAGCTATATCGAAGAATGGAGTTATCGGGAATGGCCCTGATATTCCATGGAGTGCCAAAGGTGAACAGCTCCTGTTTAAAGCTATTACCTATAACCAATGGCTGTTGGTTGGACGCAAGACTTTTGAATCAATGGGAGCATTACCCAACCGAAAGTATGCGGTCGTAACACGTTCAAGTTTTACATCTGACAATGAGAACGTATTGATCTTTCCATCAATTAAAGATGCTTTAACCAACCTAAAGAAAATAACGGATCATGTCATTGTTTCAGGTGGTGGGGAGATATACAAAAGCCTGATCGATCAAGTAGATACACTACATATATCTACAATAGACATCGAGCCGGAAGGTGATGTTTACTTTCCTGAAATCCCCAGCAATTTTAGGCCAGTTTTTACCCAAGACTTCGCCTCTAACATAAATTATAGTTACCAAATCTGGCAAAAGGGTTAACAAGTGGCAGCAACGGATTCGCAAACCTGTCACGCCTTTTGTACCAAAAGCCGCGCCAGGTTTGCGATCCGCTGTGCCAGGCGTTAGGCGTCATATGAAGATTTCGGTGATCCCTGAGCAGGTGGCGGAAACATTGGATGCTGAGAACCATTTCATTGTTCGTGAAGTGTTCGATGTGCACCTATCCGACCAAGGCTTTGAACTATCTACCAGAAGTGTGAGCCCCTACCGGAAGGATTACATCTCGGATGATGACTCTGATGAAGACTCTGCTTGCTATGGCGCATTCATCGACCAAGAGCTTGTCGGGAAGATTGAACTCAACTCAACATGGAACGATCTAGCCTCTATCGAACACATTGTTGTGTCGCACACGCACCGAGGCAAAGGAGTCGCGCACAGTCTCATCGAATTTGCGAAAAAGTGGGCACTAAGCAGACAGCTCCTTGGCATACGATTAGAGACACAAACGAACAATGTACCTGCCTGCAATTTGTACGCAAAATGTGGCTTTACTCTCGGCGGCATTGACCTGTTCACGTATAAAACTAGACCTCAAGTCTCGAACGAAACAGCGATGTACTGGTACTGGTTCTCGGGAGCACAGGATGACGCCTAACAATTCATTCAAGCCGACACCGCTTCGCGGCGCGGCTTAATTCAGGAGTTAAACATCATGAGGGAAGCGGTGATCGCCGAAGTATCGACTCAACTATCAGAGGTAGTTGGCGTCATCGAGCGCCATCTCGAACCGACGTTGCTGGCCGTACATTTGTACGGCTCCGCAGTGGATGGCGGCCTGAAGCCACACAGTGATATTGATTTGCTGGTTACGGTGACCGTAAGGCTTGATGAAACAACGCGGCGAGCTTTGATCAACGACCTTTTGGAAACTTCGGCTTCCCCTGGAGAGAGCGAGATTCTCCGCGCTGTAGAAGTCACCATTGTTGTGCACGACGACATCATTCCGTGGCGTTATCCAGCTAAGCGCGAACTGCAATTTGGAGAATGGCAGCGCAATGACATTCTTGCAGGTATCTTCGAGCCAGCCACGATCGACATTGATCTGGCTATCTTGCTGACAAAAGCAAGAGAACATAGCGTTGCCTTGGTAGGTCCAGCGGCGGAGGAACTCTTTGATCCGGTTCCTGAACAGGATCTATTTGAGGCGCTAAATGAAACCTTAACGCTATGGAACTCGCCGCCCGACTGGGCTGGCGATGAGCGAAATGTAGTGCTTACGTTGTCCCGCATTTGGTACAGCGCAGTAACCGGCAAAATCGCGCCGAAGGATGTCGCTGCCGACTGGGCAATGGAGCGCCTGCCGGCCCAGTATCAGCCCGTCATACTTGAAGCTAGACAGGCTTATCTTGGACAAGAAGAAGATCGCTTGGCCTCCCGCGCAGATCAGTTGGAAGAATTTGTTCACTACGTGAAAGGCGAGATCACCAAGGTAGTCGGCAAATAATGTCTAACAATTCGTTCAAGCCGACGCCGCTTCGCGGCGCGGCTTAACTCAAGCGTTAGATGCCAGATTTGGCGTTGCGTATGCTCACAGAAAATCGACAGCCGCAAGACTGTTTTTGGCAACTCATAGCCACCACTATTTATCCTTCATACCGTAGAGGAGATTGCACGTGAAGAACTGGCTCTTTCTGGCTATTGCAATATTTGGTGAGGTCGTCGCAACTTCCGCACTGAAGTCCAGCCATGGATTCACCAAGTTAGTTCCTTCTGTTGTAGTTGTGGCTGGCTACGGGCTTGCGTTCTATTTCCTCTCTCTCGCACTCAAGTCCATCCCGGTCGGCATTGCTTATGCTGTTTGGGCTGGCCTCGGCATCGTACTTGTGGCAGCTATCGCTTGGATCTTCCATGGCCAGAAACTAGACTTGTGGGCGTTCGTTGGCATGGGACTTATCGTTAGTGGCGTCGCCGTTCTAAATCTGCTATCCAAGGTCAGCGCACATTGATCGGGCTGGCATCTAACAGTTCATTCAAGCCGACGCCGCTTCGCGGCGCGGCTTAATTCAGGTGTTAGTCGGACGCCTACGGCGCCGAGGAAAAAAGAAACCAAACCATTCTTGCTGCCAAAGAGAAAAACCCCTTACGGTGGCGTACTGGGAAAGTGCGTATCTACGACGCCTTGCCGGTCTCAATGTCATGCCGTCCTCTTTCGAAGGCTGCTTGATGCAAACCTCTCAAAAATCTGGCATAAACTATCTTGACATATTCCGATTGAACACCTTCCGAATATCAGCGGCTATCAGCGGGATCTCATCTTTTTTCGTGACGTAGGAGTGGGCATTCTGCTGCAGATGAAACTGGCAGCGTTGCCACAGAATTCCAGGGAAGACAGCATCGATTGCCGCGCGCAGTCCTGAGTGGTCATCACTGGTGATCATTCGCAGGCCGTGCATCCCTCGTCGTACGAGACCCTCGAGAAAGGAACGCCAGTTTACCTCTGCCTCACTGTTCGCGACTTCGGCGTCAAGAATATGCCGATTCCCGCTGTAATCAACGCCAATAGCCACTAGAAGCGCCTGCTTGACCACATGGGAACCGACGCGAACCGATTCATAGGTCGCATCAAGTACCAAGTATTGAATCTGTCCGACAGGCTGCGCCTTCCAAGACGTAATCTCTTCATCGAGCTCCTTTGCCAGCCTGCTGACCTGGGACGAGCTGACTTCGGTGCCACAAAGAATTTCGACGATATCCGAGACCCTGCGGGTACTTACTCCTTTGACATACATTTCGGCGATGGCGAGCTTGAGAGCACGCTCACTGCGCATGCCTTTCTCGATGCAGCTGGGATAAAACTCCATCCCGCGAACTTGTGGTACTTTCAAGAGGACTTTCCCGGTCGCAAGATTGAATATTGGATTATTTGGATTTACCAACAAACACTACTATTTAGCTACGAAAACTCAAGAGAAGTACACAAAACCTTTTGGAAGTGATGGAAGTTTAAGTCCTCTTGATTATAGTGTAGGTATTGGAACAGGTTTAGAATTAGGACATTTCCAGTTTATGTTTGGCTATGATTACCCTCTTAGTAACAGTTCGAAAGATCCAGACCTAAGTCAAGTACGCCAACACAACTTCAGAGCAAGTATAGCATATTCATTTAGAAAGCTAAAAAAATAAAACTAACCTAGGGCTTTGGATATTTTCAAGGCATCTGATAAAGACTTAACATCATGGGTGCGGAGATAATCTGCACCTTTTTTGTATGCATACATTTCTGCTGCAAGAGTTGGTGCTAAACGAGATTTCACATCGGTTCCAGTTATTTTACCTAAGAATGATTTCCGTGACACTGCAATCATTACTTGCAAATTAAAAGCTTCTTGAATTTCAGGGAAACGCTTCAAAACAAGAATAGATGTTTCTGGATTAGAGCCTAAAAAGAAGCCCATACCCGGATCAAGAATAATTCGTTCACGCTTTACACCAGCCTCAACTAAAGCAGCAATTCTTTCTTTAAAAAATTCCATCATGGAAGTAAAAACCTCTTCCGGATTCGTTTCAACTTTAGTAGCTGCACCAATTCGCTGAACGGAGTGCATCAACACAAGTTTGCAATCTGACTTTGCCAAGCCTGAATAAATCTCAGGATAAGGAAAACCTTGAATATCATTAATAAAATCAACCTTTTGTTCTATGCAAAAACTCTGAACCTCAGGTTTAAATGTATCAACAGAAATAGAAATGCCTTTTTCTTTTAAAGCCTTAATGACAGGTTTGAGTCTTTTGATTTCTTCCACAACGCCCACTTCAGTTGTATCAGGATTACTGGAAGCGGCTCCCAAATCAATCACATCTGCTCCATCTTCAACCAAATGCAGAGCATGCTCAATTGCCTTATCTGTATCTAAATAAAGTCCTCCATCGGAAAAACTATCGGTGGTTATATTTACGATTCCAAAAATCTTGCTCATATCATTTTGCTTTGATTACAAAAGTAGCATTTATCTTAATTGACTAATTATCACTTACGCAAATTGACACATTTTCCCTATCTTTGCAGCCTAATTTTTTTGTTTTAATTCATTATGAAAACTGATAGGAACTGTCATTTCGAGTTTTTCGCGGTTTTGGGTCAAAATTCGGTTTTTTCCCCGAACTACGACTGTTTTCGCACCCCGAACAACTAATCCAATCAGAATTTTCCGGCAACGCCGACTCCAAGAAGTGTAATTCCAGTCTATTTCTGCCGTCAACCCCTGATTCGCGTTAATGCGACAAAGCTCAAACACATAACTCCCCCACGAAGCCATATAAACTCCGATTTCGAGGTGTTATCCTGTTCCGCATAAACTTCGTTTTTGGGTATTATACCTACACCAAAGCAAGAAGATTATGGGTCCAAACTTCATTTGTATATTTTGCAAACAAATATCTGCCTGTCATATCTGTCGGAGTGTGGTGATACTCCTTTGCATTAAAAATGCGCTGATAAAAGGTAGTTCAGCAAAAGGCGAAACGCCAATAAATATATCTATAACCGGTTTCGCCCGTTGATTGGGTATCGCCGTGCTTCCGATATGTTCAATGGCTACGGCATGAGAACCGAAAAAATGGAGCAATTTTATTTTCTCTTCTTCAAAATTCTTTGTCCAATCCGGGTTATATTCCATAATTTCAATTTTCATGATAGTTTCGTCCTTGCCTCAAAAACCATGTTTGGTATTATACTCCATATCTCTCCGGTGCAGGAATAGCCTTTTCTGATGCACGGCTAACAGCTTCCCATTCTTCCCAGGTAGCCATCCGTGCTTTTAAGGTATCCATCGCCAAATCGTATACCATGCTGCCAAGGATAAGCCTCAAAGGCGGATTATTGCTGGCTACTAATTTCATAAGGGCTTCCGCTGCCAAGGAAGGATCACTATCGACCGAATCTTCGGAATACTGTTTCGCCAGCTCATCGCGCAGTGTACCGTATGAATCTAATGGATTGCTGTAACTCATCGAAGTGTATAAATCTGTCCAATATCCTCCTGGTTCCACCATAGTGAGTTTCACTCCGAAATGTTCCGCTTCTTTTGCTAAGGCTTCACTCATTCCTTCCAGCGCAAATTTACTTGCACTGTAAATACCAGACATCGGACCCGAGATAATAGCGCCAATGCTTGTAATCTGTATGATATGTCCAGAACGCTGCGACCTCAAATAGGGCATCACTGCCTGACAAACCCAAAGAGCTCCAAAAAAGTTTGTGTCCATTAGTTTCCGAGCATCGGATTCGTTTAGTTCTTCAATCATACCCATAGTCATGATACCCGCATTATTAACAACAATATCAAGCCTACCGAAATGTTTAACTGCTGTTTCAACCGTAGAAAAAACAGCCTCCCTATCTGTAACATCGAGGTTTAATGGCAGTAAGCTCTCTTGATATGTTTCTTCTAGCTTCGCCAAATTATCGATAGTCCTTGCAACTGCAACAACTTTATCCCCGGCTTTCAAGGCGGCGCATGTAAAAGCATAGCCAAGCCCCTTGCTTGCTCCGGTAATAAACCATACTCTTTTATTTTCGCTATTAGGTATCATAGATATTCTCCTTTAGGCTATTATAGAAAGATTATTATAAGCGAAATTAATACCGTTAAACGCCATGAGCCCGACAATTTTGAGCACTTTGTTTTGTACTCCCAGAAGCTCACCACTACAAATTATCATCAACCCGGTCCTTTTTTCAGTCCACTTGCGGTTTCATTGTTACTTTGTCATAGCGTCGTGTCAGAATGCGGCAGAGAACAGCGTTTACTATCAACGCAACACCAGACCAGAAAAACCATGTATTAACACCTATAACCTCAACAACCGGACCTGCAACAAGTAAGCCTATCGGCATAGAAAGAGTCATGGCGGTCATCAAAAGGGAAAACACCTTGCCCATCATTTCAGGGGCAATGCTTTCTTGAACATAAGCCATAACAGGAACATTCATAAATGGGCACTGTTGCAAAGTTAGCGATGAGGCAGCCTTTTGTCTTATTCAAAGGCCTTACATTTCAAAAACTCTGCTTACCAGGCGCATTTCGCCCAGGGGATCACCATAATAAAATGCTGAGGCCTGGCCTTTGCGTAGTGCACGCATCACCTCAATACCTTTGATGGTGGCGTAAGCCGTCTTCATGGATTTAAATCCCAGCGTGGCGCCGATTATCCGTTTCAGTTTGCCATGATCGCATTCAATCACGTTGTTCCGGTACTTAATCTGTCGGTGTTCAACGTCAGACGGGCACCGGCCTTCGCGTTTGAGCAGAGCAAGCGCGCGACCATAGGCGGGCGCTTTATCCGTGTTGATGAATCGCGGGATCTGCCACTTCTTCACGTTGTTGAGGATTTTACCCAGAAACCGGTATGCAGCTTTGCTGTTACGACGGGAGGAGAGATAAAAATCGACAGTGCGGCCCCGGCTGTCGACGGCCCGGTACAGATACGCCCAGCGGCCATTGACCTTCACGTAGGTTTCATCCATGTGCCACGGGC
Source organism: Moellerella wisconsensis (assembly GCF_022592395.1). Classification (NCBI taxonomy): domain Bacteria; kingdom Pseudomonadati; phylum Pseudomonadota; class Gammaproteobacteria; order Enterobacterales; family Morganellaceae; genus Moellerella; species Moellerella wisconsensis. Next base: position 275,047 of record NZ_CP093243.1, read on the forward strand.
AAAGATCGGAAGGGTTACGCCAGTACCAGCGCAGCCGTTTTTCCATTTCAGGCGCATAACGCTGAACCCAGCGGTAAATCGTGGAGTGATCGACATTCACTCCGCGTTCAGCCAGCATCTCCTGCAGCTCACGGTAACTGATGCCGTATTTGCAGTACCAGCGTACGGCCCACAGAATGATGTCACGCTGAAAATGCCGGCCTTTGAATGGGTTCATGTGCAGCTCCATCAGCAAAAGGGGATGATAAGTTTATCACCACCGACTATTTGCAACAGTGCCGGTATAATAAGAATATCATCAATAAAATTGAGTGTTGCTCTGTGGATAACTTGCAGAGTTTATTAAGTATCATTGCAGCAAAGATGAAATCAATGATTTATCAAAAATGATTGAAAGGTGGTTGTAAATAATGTTACAATGTGTGAGAAGCAGTCTAAATTCTTCGTGAAATAGTGATTTTTGAAGCTAATAAAAAACACACGTGGAATTTAGGTTAGACTATAAATAGAAAAAGGCGTTTTGACAGACTATTCATGTTGTTGTTAATTCGTCTCTTCCAGAATAAGGAATCCCATGGTTAAAAAATCACTGCGTCAGTTCACGCTGATGGCGACGGCAACCGTCACGCTGTTGTTAGGAAGTGTGCCGCTGTATGCGCAAACGGCGGACGTACAGCAAAAACTTGCCGAATTAGAGCGGCAGTCGGGAGGAAGACTGGGTGTGGCATTGATTAACACAGCAGATAATTCGCAAATACTTTATCGTGCTGATGAGCGCTTTGCGATGTGCAGCACCAGTAAAGTGATGGCCGTGGCCGCGGTGCTGAAGAAAAGTGAAAGCGAACCGAATCTGTTAAATCAGCGAGTTGAGATCAAAAAATCTGACTTGGTTAACTATAATCCGATTGCGGAAAAGCACGTCGATGGGACGATGTCACTGGCTGAGCTTAGCGCGGCCGCGCTACAGTACAGCGATAACGTGGCGATGAATAAGCTGATTTCTCACGTTGGCGGCCCGGCTAGCGTCACCGCGTTCGCCCGACAGCTGGGAGACGAAACGTTCCGTCTCGACCGTACCGAGCCGACGTTAAACACCGCCATTCCGGGCGATCCGCGTGATACCACTTCACCTCGGGCAATGGCGCAAACTCTGCGTAATCTGACGCTGGGTAAAGCATTGGGTGACAGCCAACGGGCGCAGCTGGTGACATGGATGAAAGGCAATACCACCGGTGCAGCGAGCATTCAGGCTGGACTGCCTGCTTCCTGGGTTGTGGGGGATAAAACCGGCAGCGGTGACTATGGCACCACCAACGATATCGCGGTGATCTGGCCAAAAGATCGTGCGCCGCTGATTCTGGTCACTTACTTCACCCAGCCTCAACCTAAGGCAGAAAGCCGTCGCGATGTATTAGCGTCGGCGGCTAAAATCGTCACCAACGGTTTGTAATAGCGGAAACGGAATGGGGAAACTCATTCCGTTTTTGTTTATCGCCTTAGACGGCAAAAGCGCTGTCGCCCACCTGCGCTTGCGCATACCAGGCCATAAGCTCCGTGGTTCCTGGTTCTCCTTCCGCTGGCGCCCAGTGCGCATAGTCATCGGCAGCCACGGGTTGATAGCCACCGTGTTTTACTTCAAAAATTATGCCACCGGTATCCAGCGACAGCACGGCATGCCAGGTTCCTGCGGCCATCTCCAGCACCGTACAGGTTTCCCCCAATATCGCCCGATGGGTGACGGTACCCCGATCGTCAAAATTCAGCACCACGAAACGACCCCTTAATGGCAACAGTAGTTCGAAGGTGTGAGGGTGTCGGTGCGGGCGCACGTAGGTTCCTGGTAGCAAATTGAAGACGGAGCGAGAGTAGAGCCACGAGCCCCGCAAACACGGCCGATACAACGAGGCCAGGGAGCGGACCAGCAAGGTCGACAAACGCGCCGGCCGCAAGCATAACCATGGGCGAGGCTGACAGCATCACCGCCGAGACCGTGCCGAGTACCCGGCCGAGAAGTTCTGGCGGCGTGCGGTTGTAGATGGCAGCGTTGAGAATGGGAGAGACTGAGCCGGTCAGCAGTCCCACGAGCGCGCCCAACAACATCAGCACCGGCACGCCTGGCAACTGTGAAAGCAGAAGCGAGCCCACCGCAGAGCCACAAAATGCCACCGCCAGCCAGTTCTGCGCTGATATCCGGGCGCCGACCGACGCATGAATGGCAATGCCAAGGAGACCACCAGCCCCCATCATTGAGGAGAACAGCCCGAGCTCTGCTACTTGGCGTCCTGCATCTACAAACAGCGCAGGCATGATGACGCTGCCGTTGGCGCCAACGATGCCCACGAAGATCATCACTATACCAAAGAGAGGGCGCAGCAGGGGTTCGCTCCAGAGAAAAGCGACGCCGGCGCGCATGGAGAGAGTCGCCGTCGTGGTCATCGTCCGAGCGGCACGCGCGGGAAGCACCCACGCGCCGAGCAGACCTGCAAGGACGGAGCAGAACGCCGTCAGCCCGAGCGTTGGCGCAGCGCCAAGCAGGCCGATTGCGGCCCCCCCAAGGGCCGGGCCACCTAGAATCGCGACGTTCCCGATCACCGCTTTCAGTGACGAGACGCGCTCAACGGAGAGCCCGGCGACGTGGCCGAGTTTGGGCAGCTCACTGTCCTGCGCGGCCATACCGGGTGCGTCGAACGCGGCACCGAGCACCACGCAAGCGATCAGCCCAGTGTTCGAGAGGGCGCCAACGGCATCGAGCAGTGGGATGCTCGCCATGGCCACGCCGCCCACCACACCCGAGATCAATGCGACGGGCGCGCGCCCGAACCGATCGACGAGGCCACCACCAACCCACGCGCCGATGATGGTCGCGATGACGCTGCTAGCGGCCGTGGCGCCCGCCCAGGCCGCGCTCTTTGTATGAGACAGGACGAACCATGGAAGCGCGAGGGCCGCCACCGCGTTGCCGATCCGGAAGAGAAAGGTCGCCGCGAACAGCGTCGCGAGCGGGCTATATCGACGTTCGCTCATTCCGCTGCGGCGAGCTGCGCCTTCGCCGCAGCGAGGTACTCTTCGTTACCCGAGTCGAGGGCGAAGAGTGCGTAGGTGACCGCCCCGAACGCAAGGCGCTCCGCGATGTGGTGGGCGAGCCGCGGCCACACCCGGCCACCGGCCGCTTCATACGTGAGGAGGAGCTTCGCGAGCCCCTCTTCACCAAAGACCATAAGGTGCGCGGCCATGTCGATGGCAGGGTCATCAACGCGGGCCTCGCTCCAGTCGATCATCCCGCTGACGCGCTCCGTGTTGTCGATGAGCACATGGCCCACGTAGAGATCGCCATGCACCACCACGGAGAAATCTGGCCACGACGAATCGTCGTCGAGCCAGCGCTGCCACCGGTGGAGGCGCTTGTCGTTCACCACGAACTCGCGTCGGACGCGGTCAACGTCGTCGGCCACCTTCTGACGGGCCTGCGTCGGTGTACGGATGAGCATCCCCGCATCCACGGCGGCGGAAATGGGGACGGCATGCAGGGCGGCGAGCGCGGTCGCGAAGCTCTCCGCGAAGACCTCCGAGTCCTGCGGCACGACCCAGTCGGGCGTGGACGAACCAGGCTGGATGACCATCGCAGTCGAGTCTTCGAGCATGGGATAGGCAACGAGCTCGGCGTTGGCCACGCGCCAGTCCGGCACCGCGAACGGCAGGCGATTCTTGAGCATTGCCAGCACCCGCGCCTCTGGTTCGACCTTCGCGCTTACCTCGGCTCGGCGCGGGATGCGCAGCACCCACCGACGTCCATCGTCGACGGTGGCGATCACGATCCTATAGTCGAGCCCAAGCTCATTGACAGTCAGCGGGCCATGGAGCTTGAGCCCATGTCGGGCTGCAAGTGCGTACAGTTGGGAGGTATCGGCGGTCGTGACTACGGTCATGATTCACTCCTGAGGGCTTGACGGGTTTAGCCACCTAAATGTAACGGCACTGTTGCAAAGTTAGCGATGAGGCAGCCTTTTGTCTTATTCAAAGGCCTTACATTTCAAAAACTCTGCTTACCAGGCGCATTTCGCCCAGGGGATCACCATAATAAAATGCTGAGGCCTGGCCTTTGCGTAGTGCACGCATCACCTCAATACCTTTGATGGTGGCGTAAGCCGTCTTCATGGATTTAAATCCCAGCGTGGCGCCGATTATCCGTTTCAGTTTGCCATGATCGCATTCAATCACGTTGTTCCGGTACTTAATCTGTCGGTGTTCAACGTCAGACGGGCACCGGCCTTCGCGTTTGAGCAGAGCAAGCGCGCGACCATAGGCGGGCGCTTTATCCGTGTTGATGAATCGCGGGATCTGCCACTTCTTCACGTTGTTGAGGATTTTACCCAGAAACCGGTATGCAGCTTTGCTGTTACGACGGGAGGAGAGATAAAAATCGACAGTGCGGCCCCGGCTGTCGACGGCCCGGTACAGATACGCCCAGCGGCCATTGACCTTCACGTAGGTTTCATCCATGTGCCACGGGCAAAGATCGGAAGGGTTACGCCAGTACCAGCGCAGCCGTTTTTCCATTTCAGGCGCATAACGCTGAACCCAGCGGTAAATCGTGGAGTGATCGACATTCACTCCGCGTTCAGCCAGCATCTCCTGCAGCTCACGGTAACTGATGCCGTATTTGCAGTACCAGCGTACGGCCCACAGAATGATGTCACGCTGAAAATGCCGGCCTTTGAATGGGTTCATGTGCAGCTCCATCAGCAAAAGGGGATGATAAGTTTATCACCACCGACTATTTGCAACAGTGCCCTCTGATGTTACATTGCACAAGATAAAAATATATCATCATGAACAATAAAACTGTCTGCTTACATAAACAGTAATACAAGGGGTGTTATGAGCCATATTCAACGGGAAACGTCTTGCTCGAGGCCGCGATTAAATTCCAACATGGATGCTGATTTATATGGGTATAAATGGGCTCGCGATAATGTCGGGCAATCAGGTGCGACAATCTATCGATTGTATGGGAAGCCCGATGCGCCAGAGTTGTTTCTGAAACATGGCAAAGGTAGCGTTGCCAATGATGTTACAGATGAGATGGTCAGACTAAACTGGCTGACGGAATTTATGCCTCTTCCGACCATCAAGCATTTTATCCGTACTCCTGATGATGCATGGTTACTCACCACTGCGATCCCCGGGAAAACAGCATTCCAGGTATTAGAAGAATATCCTGATTCAGGTGAAAATATTGTTGATGCGCTGGCAGTGTTCCTGCGCCGGTTGCATTCGATTCCTGTTTGTAATTGTCCTTTTAACAGCGATCGCGTATTTCGTCTCGCTCAGGCGCAATCACGAATGAATAACGGTTTGGTTGATGCGAGTGATTTTGATGACGAGCGTAATGGCTGGCCTGTTGAACAAGTCTGGAAAGAAATGCATAAGCTTTTGCCATTCTCACCGGATTCAGTCGTCACTCATGGTGATTTCTCACTTGATAACCTTATTTTTGACGAGGGGAAATTAATAGGTTGTATTGATGTTGGACGAGTCGGAATCGCAGACCGATACCAGGATCTTGCCATCCTATGGAACTGCCTCGGTGAGTTTTCTCCTTCATTACAGAAACGGCTTTTTCAAAAATATGGTATTGATAATCCTGATATGAATAAATTGCAGTTTCATTTGATGCTCGATGAGTTTTTCTAATCAGAATTGGTTAATTGGTTGTAACACTGGCAGAGCATTACGCTGACTTGACGGGACGGCGCTTCCCTACCCTCATGGCCGCCTCCCAGGAATCGACCCAGGTGCTTATCGTGGACATAATCCTTTACTCATAAATTGGCACTGTTGCAAAGTTAGCGATGAGGCAGCCTTTTGTCTTATTCAAAGGCCTTACATTTCAAAAACTCTGCTTACCAGGCGCATTTCGCCCAGGGGATCACCATAATAAAATGCTGAGGCCTGGCCTTTGCGTAGTGCACGCATCACCTCAATACCTTTGATGGTGGCGTAAGCCGTCTTCATGGATTTAAATCCCAGCGTGGCGCCGATTATCCGTTTCAGTTTGCCATGATCGCATTCAATCACGTTGTTCCGGTACTTAATCTGTCGGTGTTCAACGTCAGACGGGCACCGGCCTTCGCGTTTGAGCAGAGCAAGCGCGCGACCATAGGCGGGCGCTTTATCCGTGTTGATGAATCGCGGGATCTGCCACTTCTTCACGTTGTTGAGGATTTTACCCAGAAACCGGTATGCAGCTTTGCTGTTACGACGGGAGGAGAGATAAAAATCGACAGTGCGGCCCCGGCTGTCGACGGCCCGGTACAGATACGCCCAGCGGCCATTGACCTTCACGTAGGTTTCATCCATGTGCCACGGGCAAAGATCGGAAGGGTTACGCCAGTACCAGCGCAGCCGTTTTTCCATTTCAGGCGCATAACGCTGAACCCAGCGGTAAATCGTGGAGTGATCGACATTCACTCCGCGTTCAGCCAGCATCTCCTGCAGCTCACGGTAACTGATGCCGTATTTGCAGTACCAGCGTACGGCCCACAGAATGATGTCACGCTGAAAATGCCGGCCTTTGAATGGGTTCATGTGCAGCTCCATCAGCAAAAGGGGATGATAAGTTTATCACCACCGACTATTTGCAACAGTGCCCCAAAAGATGCCAATATTCTTTCGACTACCTCCCCTCAAAGCCATATCACGTACGTTAATCCTGACTTCATTAAAATCAGTGGTTTCACTGAGGAAGAACTATTAGGCCAGCCTCACAACATCGTAAGACACCCAGATATGCCGCCTGCTGCATTTGAGCATATGTGGAGTACATTAAAATCTGGCCGCTCATGGATGGGGCTAGTAAAAAATCGCTGTAAAAATGGCGACCACTATTGGGTAAGTGCTTATGTAACGCCAATAGCTAAGAATGGTTCGATTGTTGAATACCAGTCTGTAAGGACCAAGCCTGAACCTGAGCAGGTTTTGGCTGCGGAAAAATTATATGCTCAATTGAGAAGCGGGAAGGCCGCGAGGCCGAAATTGGCTGCTAGCTTTTCCGTGAAAATACTCTTGCTCATATGGGGTAGTATTATATCAAGCGCAATGGCTGCCGGCATGCTTACTGATACATCAATAAGCAGCTTATTGTTAGCCACTTTAATGTCAGGAAGCTTAAGCTCTGTTAGTGTTTTGGCTATTCTCTCTCCTCTTGGAAGACTGGTTGAAAGAGCCAGGAATATTTCCAATAACCCATTAAGTCAATCCCTCTACACTGGGCGCACCGATGAGTTTGGCCAAATAGAGTTTGCTTTACGAATGATGCAAGCTGAAACAGGCGCCATAGTAGGTCGCATAGGTGATGCATCAAATCGGCTTAGCGAACACACCCGAGGCCTACTAAAGGATATTGAGTCAAGCAATGTACTTACAGTTGAGCAGCAGGCAGAGACAGATCAAATAGCAACGGCAGTAAACCAAATGGTGGCAAGCATTCAAGAGGTTGCGAGCAATGCACAGCATGCTGCAGATGCGGCCGGAAGAGCAGACACTGAGACGGCATCTGGCCAGCGTCTGGTAGCCCACACAAGCCAGTCAATCACTGCCCTTGAAGGTGAAATTAGGCAAGCCACTCAGGTTATTCATGAGCTTGAAGGTCAAAGTAACGAGATATCAAAAGTTCTTGACGTTATACGAGGGATCGCCGAGCAAACGAATTTGTTGGCACTCAACGCAGCAATTGAGGCCGCGCGTGCTGGTGAGCAGGGGCGTGGTTTTGCTGTTGTCGCCGATGAGGTTCGCAGTCTTGCTGCTCGCACACAGCAATCGACAACGGATATTCAAAGCATGATCAGCGCTCTACAAGAGCGAGCGCAATCCGCTGTTACAGTCATGGAGCAAAGTAGTCGGCAAGCGCACACGAGTGTAGCTCACGCAGAGGAAGCAGCTACAGCTCTTGATGGAATTGGCCAACGCGTTAACGAAATTACCGACATGAACGCGCAAATAGCGACTGCGGTCGAGCAGCAGGGAGCAGTAAGTGAAGACATAAACCGCAGTATTATCAATATACGCGATGCTGCTGATACCAATGTACAGACCGGGCAGAATAATTTGCAAAGTGCGAAATCTGTCGCTCAGTTAACTAGCGCTCTGAGCGAACTGGCAAAACAGTTTTGGGAAAAACGAGGATAACGCTTTTCAGTATCTCGACAGGGATAACTTACTTTACCATCGGTTATCCCTTTTAGCCGCACAAATTTTAGCCATGGCTTTTCAGGAAGTCAGGGCTATCAGAATGGCCTTAGAAAGCCTAGTCAAAGAGCTGTCACGAGAACACCGTTAGCTTAGCGTACGATTTTTTCCGAATTCTGCGGTTCCCCCTCTAACAGAGGGGCTATATAAGCAGCTAGTGCTGTTAATTGAGATAGGGAGTCTTTGGGGTAGTCTGAAAGCAGCTCAGTATGACCCAAAGCCCAAAATTGATGTCGGTGATCATCTACAGCTCTATCAAAGAAGACTAAAGCACCGTGTTTTGGACAATATGGCAAAGCGGGCAAATACCAATCTCGTTGCCAAAAGGCTTCCCCATACCTATTTAGCTGAAGAGCAACGCAATCAGGGCAGTATCTAAAGCGGTTATCGCTCTTAACTCTAGAAGCAGCGACTCCTAGCATTAAATGCACCGCACCTTGCGCTTGGTACTCCATTAACCGAATAGCTTCGTCTCGGCGCTCCTTGCCTACAAACGGAGCATATAAAGGGAATAAGGTATGCTCATAAATAAGCTGCTGAACAGCGTAACGTCCTGTTTGATGTAGATGTCTTGCTATCACACCTAAATGCGAGGGCAGACCTAAGGTAGCGACCACCTTGCGGTTGCCATACACCTCATCCAACAGCTGCTTAGGACTAACAATCCCTTGATAAACGCCTGCCCGTGCAATAGTGCTATAAATCAGCTCATTCGAGTACGGAACAGGAAAGTTTCTCATGGCTAACCTGCTTGTTTAAATAAGCTCGCCATATCCACTATTACCCCTTTCCCTTTTAACCGTTCATGCATGGTTTTTTCAGGTTGGCGTTGTGAATAGATATAACGTAAATCCGTATCAGGCAAGCTATCCCAGTCGCTGGGCTTGACTACCTTTATAGCCGAAACCTTTTTACTCTTGGAGGGCTTTTCTAGTTCTGACACTACCGTTTCGCCTTCCATCAACCACTGCAAAACAAGAGGCAGTAACTTTTGTCTTGTCATCGTTGGATTCTGGCTAAACGCTTTTTTAATAGTGGGAATTAACAGGCTTGAATCGTAATCCTCTTTCAGCATCAGATATAAATGACGCTGATCTTCGGTATCTAACTCTTGAAGGGCTTTTTCTTCTGGTGTTTGTTCTTGTATCGCTGCGATATCTAGCTGAAGTTGGATTAACCGTTTATCAATCTCGGGAACGACTAGATCAGAATAACGAGCAATGCGTTCTGGGATACCCGAGCGTAATGCCTCTAGCATGGGGTGCACAGGCTTTAACTCATCTTGATACACTTGCCGCAATAAACCAGCGGTAATACGCTCATTGCCTAAAGCTAGCGCACGGAGCTGAGCGAGTACAAAAAGTTTTACTACAATGTCCATCACTCCTTGGCTTAGCTCATACCACACATCACGGACCTCATCCGATAACAGCGCATCTTTGCGTTGTAAAAGCTGTAATTGCCAAAGATTATCCGTAAAAGCGATCCACTCTTGATTGGGCTTTCCACGTTGCGTTTGTTGTATAGGATCCCAGAATATAGCTCCAAACCCTGCCCCTCTACGTGCAGACCGCAAATCAGCCTCAAAAATCTCTCGTGCTTTAGGGGTACCAATCAACATCACTGGTACGCCAATAATATTCACCATCGTCACAAAAAAGTTCAGCATCTCTTGAGATCCACCCGAACGAGAGCGGCTTAAATGCTGAATTTCATCAATAACCAACAACCCTAAAGCATGTGCATTGGCTATTTGCGACATCAAAGCCAACATGGTTTCTATACCATGACGTTTTAAGCCATAACGACGCTCATAGTTCGAGCCCAAGGCTCGATCCAACGCTCTGAAAAAATTCAAGCAGATTTCTTTTAGCGAACCATTATGCGAGCAGTCTATTTTCAAATACACCACCTGCTCTACATTGAGTTCACGATGGTAAATCACCTGAGGATACGTGGCTAGAATACGATGAAGAGAGGTCGTCTTCCCACTACCAGAACAACCAATTAACAATAAGCTTTGTGCCGTAGATCGTGCCTCCTCAAAGCGAAATGTCTCCAACTCTCCCGTTTGAACACGCTCATAACCATTTTGTAAATGCTTTTGTAAATCTCCTGTTTTAGGATTTCTGCCTACGTAGCCACCTCGAATCATGACCGAAATACGCTCACTTAGTAGCAAATGCGTACCTAATGGCTGAAAATAGTCATCTGGAATACGACAAATGGTATGAGCTCTGATAACACGGGACTTTTGCAAGTCAGAGGAAGTAAGCTGTAAAGAGGATTTCAGTGATGCAGCACTATTCACTGACTCTTGTAATGGTGGTAAGGCCTCGATAAAAGGATTATCACGATAAGCCTCTACCCCCGTATCACGATAAACTGCTTGAATCCGGGTAGCACTCATGACTCATCCTTTTCTGGTGGATCCTGAAATAATTCAGGCACGTATGTGGGTAGGCTGTAATCTTCTTGATCATCCGCTTCCACTGCGTTGAAAGGAATAACTTTAGCCTCATCACCTGAAGAGCTTGGCTTCAAATGCTCCGCACGTTTTTTACGCTCCGAGGTCACGGCTTCTTTTTTATTAGTTTTAATCTGCTTAATGCGTGTTGATTTGGGCTCAGTAGTACTGGGCGTTAACTTATTCGCTTTCTGAATGGTTTGCTGAATAAACGCCTCAAGCTCCCTGCGTTTAGTTAACTCATCCTGCTTCGCATTGGCTTTATTGTGTTTTTCTTGTGCTTGTATATCCCAAACCTCCCAAAATGAGAGACCTTTAAACTGCCGACTACGTTCCGTCAGATTACAGCGCCAAAATACACGGCTGCCAACTTGCGGAAACAAATAAATCGTATCAACCAGCACTGGGTCATAAGCCGCTTCTAAATGTTGAGGTCTAGCTATATCAGTGCTCCGCTGCAACCAACCCTCACGCAGAATCTCTGACCCCGAGTAATACAAACCCCACAAATTAACGCCAAATGAAGAAATAGAGACCTTTCGGCGAGGCAGTAACGCTACTCGCAACTGCTCTTGCTCCACAGCCCTTAAACTACCTGTACGATGCTGCATACCCCATTGCCATAGCTGGACAGGAATAGACGGTAAATCTGTAGGAAAATCAGCATCTCGATCGTATTTATCCATCACCAGATGGTTATTTCTGAATAAGATCGTACGCAAAATAATTTGTGTGAACTCAAATACCGACAGAGATGCATCTAACCTATAGTCTGTTTCACCATGGCTTTTGATCCGACTGCCCTCTACAATGCCAGGTGCAAAGGACTTAAACTCGGCTTGTAGTGTTCTAAAAGTGCTTTCCACTATGCCTTTAGCATCGCCACGTCTAGGTGGAGCACTTTCCACTCGCACATTAAAACTAGAAACTAAGGCTTCGACCTGATGACTCATTAATTCGCCACGGTCCGCTAGCAACACATCTGGCAAACCTACACACGGCCAGTCTGAGCTACTAATCTCAATATCATGCTGGGCACAAATGGCCGTTTTGTCAGAGCAAGCATTTACAAAAGCCTGCATCGCCACCACATAAGACGGATTTTCAAAGCCGATATAAAAGCCCGTGATCATCCGACTAAACACATCAATCACAATGTAAAGCGTTGGTCTTCCTATGATTTTTTGGCGATCATGATGATCCACTAAATAAATATCAGCAATCGTGGCATCAATCTCATAACGACTCCCAGGGCCTAACGCCTGAGAAGTGGCTGTACTACTTAAGGGTCGTACGTCTTTTTTATATACCCCTGCTTTAACTCTAGACTTTAAGCGCTGAGCTTTAGGGTATTCTCGATCATAAAAATAACGAAACTGACGTAGTGTTGGGTAATCCTCTTGGGGAATGCGAGGAAAATACTGAGCAAACAAGTCCACAAATCGTCTATAGGCAACGGTGGTCTTTGTACCTTTTTGATTTAACAGGTGCTTTTCTATGGTCAACCTAAAAAGGCGTTCAATCTCGGGCGTTACCTTGGTTCCTTCACCCTTACCATATTCTCTGGCTCGGCCAATCTTTGCTGTTCCTGTCGCTGAACGTCTTTCCCCTGGTGCACCGCTGTTTTTGTAGTCAGGAATTAATGCATTAGGCGTTTGACCACGCTGCCAGTAACGGCGTAACAACTTATAAACTGTAGCCTTAGTAACCTTATGTTCTTGGACCACATGCTCAACGAGTTCGCTTCTGACTTTAGGGTCGAAACGATCCTTACTATTAATAATAGGAAGAATTTTTCGATAATCCTCCTCGCGCTTCTGGAAGCTGACAGAATCTACAGACGGCTCTTCTAAATCAAGATGTACATAAGGGTCATCAGTTCTAACTAAGCGGCCTTCATCTAAATACTGCATTAGCAACAACTCAGCCCTAGCTTGTGGAACTCCTTTATCAGCGCTTATTTGCATCCAGACAACTTGGCCATCCTCTATAGCCAAAATGCGATACGGATCATTATCAAATAGCACAACCTCATTAATTTGCCACATAGCGCAACTCCTCCATATTCACTACTTGGCTAATACAGAGATCTGCACACTTATTTGCCCTGAAAGACTTATAAATATTGAACTTAATAAAACCATTTGCGGTTAAGGCTCGTATCTCACTCAATGTTTTGCCTAACTCCAAATCATAAGCAATATCAACCTGCTTACAGACATTGATAATGTTTTCATCTCCTTTTTCTTGCAGGATATGGGCCAATGGGGATAGTTGTGCTAAAAGCTCCGCAGAAACTTCTTCTGTTTTCACTGAATAAAGCCATTCAATATTTTCTTTTACTACGGGATTTATTTCTTTATCAGTAAAAATGAACCAAGGAATTTGCTTTTGCTGCCAATAGCGACGCTCTAGTTCTAGTTTTTCTAAGGTACGCTCGTCTTGTAAGGCTGCTGCAGGTTTGACTTGAATAGCAAACTGCTCAAAAGGACCATCTTTGCAGTCCACTAAAAAATCAGTAGACATAACCTGATCTACACCACGAATAACAGGATGCTTAATACCACTATCTATTGCAATCTGCCTGGTATCACTAGGTAATAAGGGGAACTGCTCGCGTATATCTAGCACGCTGCTCTCCCACTCAAGACTGAGAAAAACAGCAAGCTCTAAGTCAGATAGCAAATGATGGACTCGTCCCGTCTTATGAGAATAAATACGGTGGGAACGACCTGAAGAAGGAACTTCTTGTACTGTTAGCCATGGAATATAGTCTTTACCATGCCCTTGGCCACGCCCCTCTTTAATACGACGGGCAATTTGCACTTCAGAAAATGAAGAGTTTGCTTTAGCCATAACAAAAGTCCAGTATGCTTTTTCACAGCATAACTGGACTGATTTCAGTTTACAACTATTCTGTCTAGTTTAAGACTTTATTGTCATAGTTTAGATCTATTTTGTTCAGTTTAAGACTTTATTGTCCGCCCACAATGAAGTCTGTCCCATAGTCACGTTCATCAATTGAACGTAACACCCACTTATCGCTAGGTATCTGGTTATTAACAATTTTTTTTGCTTCTGTTTCGGTAATGTGCGTTTCAGATCTCATTTTTCCATCCTATCATTAGTATATAAGATTCCTTGCAGCAGCTTCTAAGCGTGTTACACCTCGTTTGTCATACCGCTGTGTGGTTGCTACGCTACTGTGCCCCATAGCCTCCCTGACAGTAAGTAGGTCCTCACCGAGTTCTAACAGCTTAGTAGCATAGGTTCGTCGGCAGTCATGGGGGGTAAATGAATCAGAGGCTGAATCTTTCACCAGTTTATCAATAATATACCGTAAACCATCGGTTGTTATTCTATCGCAAGTCACATCATCATTTTTACGTATGCGGGTAAAAACTGCACCGGTATGATCCCCTCTTACAGTTTCTATCCATAAACGAATACGACGGAGCGTGTCACTTGGCATGAAGTTAGTTCTTTCTTTGTTTCCTTTACCCATGATTTTAATGGAGTAATTATCAAAATTGATATCTTCCATATCCAATAAAGTGACTTCAGCACGGCGCAAACCACAGCCAAGCATTAATGATACAATCGCCGCATCACGTACCGAGACTGCGGTATTTAGGCTATCAAGGTGTTGATAAATAGCAGTTATTTCACTACTACTCAGTGAACGCCCTCGACCGATACGGTTCCCACGAATCCGGCGTATGCTTCTAATATCTTGATATGTATCACTGTCTATAATTCGTGATGCTCTGGCTTCTTCAGCCACCCCTTTAATAGCACTCAGAATTAGGTTTATACTATTAGGTGTCTTTTTCTCCAGTATTAATTTCTGAAGTACCAATTGAACGGCATCTCGATCTATGATTGACCAATCGAAAGTAAACGGGTCCATAGCACGAAACAATTTAACCACTGACACTAGGCAGGAGCGCATTGTCTTTTGGCTTTGTTTGGAACGCAGCCGTAGCAAGTAGCTGGTTGCTGGATTGTTGGTGTTTTTCGTCATGTTATTTACATCAACAATTTCTGTTACGTTGTCACGTAAAATTAACTCTCCCATCGGTGCCTCCTTGGTGCTGAAAATCGGTGTGAAAATTGTGGTGAATTCTGGTGCATCAAATAGCATCACTAACCATAAATCATAAAATAAAAAAAGTTACTACATTAAACGTATATTTAACCGAGTAAAGCGTAGCACAGGTATTTATCATCGAAAAGTGAAAATATCGGTATTTGTACGCATTAAAAGGCTTGCAATCTTTAAATTGTTGTATAATGAAATTACGTTGTAAGTTCATAAAACTAATAATGATTTTTACATTACTAATTACCTAACTGTTTCGGAAAGGGATAATGTCAGCGGTAAACGACTTGGGCTTTGGTTTGGTTATTACATTTTGGATCTGTCTAGCATTCGTAATGTTATTAGTTTACATATTCAAATCCGATTTTAATAAGAAAGCCGTGAAAGATGGAAAGCGATATAGCCAGTTAAAAATTTATCGAACCATCGAGCGAGATTATAAAATTCTCTACGTACTAGGTGATGAGAGTTACAGTATTGAAGTAGATAAGGATTATTACGATGCGGATATTGAGGCAATGCAAACCATCGACATGCCTAGCGAGCGTGCGATACAAGATTATCGCTCAACCTACAACGATACCCGCGACTGGCTACGCCGTGATAAAGAAGGGCAGGACAAAGATAAGTCAACAGTAGACTGGGGCGATGTCGTCTTTGAAGTTGATTTGCTTAAATCTCAAGAAATCAATCTCGATTACATTCTTGAACTGATTTTTGATCATAATAAGAAGAACAAGAGTAAAGAAGGTTTGATTGAAGAAGTCCGCCGTATGATCCGCGGTAGCCTGGGCAATAGAGCGAAAGAGAGCTTAGTGGTTGATTTTATTCATCAGACAAATCTAGATGAGTTCAATGACAAAGCCAGCATCATCGACGCCTTCTTTAAGTTCGCTCAGGCGGAACAGAAGCGCGAAGCCGATGCCATTATTGTCTCTGAAAAGCTCAATGAAGAAGCAGCCAAACGCTATATGGCCTCATCACTCAAGCGAGAGTATGCCTCTGAAAATGGCACTGCGCTTAATGAAGCATTACCTAAGCTCAGCCCTTTGAATCCACAGTACCGAACGCAGAAGCAAACAGTTTTTCAGAAAATCGCCGCTTTTGTTGAAAAATTCAAAGGTGTGGGTGGTCAATTATAAGCTGAACTCCATGGTATAATTAGTGCCAATTATCAGTAAGCGTTGATGATTTCAATGTGATTGTTTGTAGATAATCAACAGCGACTTCCGCTTTCGCAACAACGGACACTAAACCTGTATCGCAATGGAAGTGTGAAGATTTTTTGGTCATCGATGATAACTTTTATCCAACCGCCATTGGTGCAGCAGAGATTGTGACACAAAAAGGAAAAGTAGAAGTTTGTCGTGGAAAAGGAAAATAAAATGCGAAATGAATTTTTTGAGGCTTTTATCGATGAATTTGGAGATGCTACAACATCAAGGTATGCTTCTGCTGAAGAAATAAAAAAGTGGGAAGAAAAATTACCAGAGCTACTATTGATGTATTGGCATGATGAAGGGTGGAGTAGCTACTATAACGGATTATTTACCATAGTAAATCCAGCGGACTATGAAGATGTTGTAGATGAATGGCTGGAAGATACGTACTTAGAAGACATCGATATTTTTCATGCAATAGCTATTAATGGTTTTGGTAATCTATATTTATGTGGTGAAAGAACAGGGCAGTCTGTTGTTATATCACCTATGTTTAATACTATATTTATTCAAAAAAAAGAAATCAAAAGAGAACATACAAATAAAAGTAGAAATATTAGTATACAGACACTTTTTGGGTTTGCTGAAGTTGAGGGGCATAATAAAAAGGGCCTTTTTGAAAAATCAGTAAAAAAACTTGGACCTCTCGGTGATAATGAAATATTCGGATTTGAACCGGCATTAACTTTAGGTGGTGAATTGGATATAAAATATATTCAAAAAGTAGATGCACGTATTCATTTGTCTATTCTTTCTCAGCTTGCAGACCCTGAAATTGATGAGATACATATTTGATATAATGGTGTTAAAATGCGTGATGAAGCTTTTAGTCTTTTTATTGATGAAGTTGGTGAAGCCACTACATCTCGGTATGTTCCTGAAACAGAGATAGAAAAGTGGAAGGCAAAGTTACCGCCATTGTTGTTGAATTATTGGCGTGATGAAGGCTGGAGTAGTTATCATAACGGGCTGTTAACAATAGTAAATCCGGAAGAATATGAAGATGTTGTTGATGAATGGTTGGAAGATACATATTTAGAAGAAGTTGATATCTTTCATGCTATTGCTATTAACGGATTTGGTAATTTATATTTATGCGGCGAAAAAACAGGTCGTTGTGTTACTATTTCATCATCATATAATACTCTTATTGTTAATAAAAAGTCATTAAGAAATAAACAGAATGATGTGAATTTAGATTTTGGGATTGAATCATTTTTTATTAGCTTTGATATTGGGTATCAAAATAAAAAAGGGTTATTTGAAAAGGCAGTAAAAAAATTCGGACCTCTCGGTGATAATGAAATATTCGGATTTGAACCGGCATTAACTTTAGGTGGTGAATTGGATATAAAATATATTCAAAAAGTAGATGCACGTATTCATTTGTCTATTCTTTCTCAGCTTGCAGACCCTGAAATTGATGAGATAAATGTTTGATTTTTTAAGGAGTAGTGTGATGAGGGATCACTATTTCGATTCACTGATTAAAGAGCTCGGCTTTCTATGAAAAAAGAAGAATTGATAGATCTTTTTAACGAGCATGCGGATTTAATCAACATGGGAACGTCCGTTGATGCTCCAGGTCAAGAATGGATTGAATCTGCGGAAAAAGCGTTATCCGTAAATTTTCCCGATGATTATAAATGGTTCTTAAATAATTATGGTGGTGGGGATATTTGTGGGGAAGAGATATATAGTATTTATTGCTTGTCATTTGATGAAGCAATAGGTGGAAAGTTTGATTACCTGTTGCTGTGTGTAGTGTCTCATTTTCCATTCTATTCCATAACCCTTATAAGTATTATATCTATCCTATTAACGCCTTTGCTTTAGCTTTTATCTCTGCCAGTTCTGATGCCTCCACTTTGCCCTTTTTAGTAACTTTACGAGCTCTCCAGTCAACACATGTAACTTGATCCGCTAATGCGTAGCTGTCTCTTTCGTTCGAGAGTTCGCATTCAAATGGATAGCCTTTGCCTTTAGTTGTACATGGTACGCATAGTAAGAGCCCTACTTTATTATTGTATGCAAAAGGGCTAAGGACAACTGCTGGACGATGACCGCCCTGCTCATGTCCTTCAACTGGATCAAAGTCAATCCAAATCAAATCGCCAGAATCAGGTACGTATCGAGATACCATTAAATTAATTCCTTACCTGTTCGAGCTCCGAAGTCTACTTTCTCATGGATATTCTCCGGTGTGATACCGGCTAACAAATTATCTAATGAGTATTCTACCGCTTTAACTGGCGTAATGATGATACGACCTTCTTCTACCGCTATTTCAACCGTATCATCAACGCTAAGTGCCGCTTTTTGCATGATAGCAACAGGAAGCCGTACAGACGGGCTATTGCCCCATTTTTTTACTGTGACCTGAGCCATTTATCACCTCTACAATTCAACGTCCGAGTTTTAATAGTAGCACCCCAATTTAAATGTATCAACATTGTTGATTATAATAGAGATACAAACACATAAACATATAAACACATAAGTGTATGTATGAGTTTGATAAGGTCCGTATGTGTCTATGTGTTTAAGCTCAAACCCACATAAACACAAATACACATTGATTATTTTTAGGCTTACTTAGATAATGAACAAAACACAAACACACATATGAGGGTTTCCAGTGAAGGTTATTTCTTTTTTAAATCCGAAAGGCGGGTCTGGAAAAACAACCACCGTCATAAATGTTGCTACTGCTATGCAGAAAGCAGGTTATTCATTAGCAGTTGTAGATACAGATCCTCAAATGAGCCTATCTAACTGGTCTAAAGAAGGGAACTGTGATTATGATGTTTTCACCGCCGCCAGTGAGAAAGACGTTTATAGTATCCGTAAAGATCTAAGTGATTATGATTTTGTCATCGTAGATGGAGCTGGTTCACTTTCTGTCATTACATCAGCAGCGGTTATGGTTAGTGATCTAGTTATAATTCCAGTCTCGCCAAGCCCTCTTGATTTTTCCGCAGCCGGTAGTGTTACATCGGTCCTCGAAGCTCAAGCATACAGCCGTAAAGTAGAAGCTAGATTTCTGATTACTCGTAAAATTGACCAAACAACTATGTTGCAAGTATTAAAAGACAACCTCAAAGATACTGGCTTGCCTTCTTTCAAAACAGCTATTTCTCAACGGCAGAGCTATATCAAATCTATTCTAGATGGTAAGAGTATTTTTGAAACTAATGATGGAAATGCAAAAGGCGAGATAGAAATACTAACCAGAGAAATTTTGACTATTTTTGAGTCATAATGTGTATTAACACATTAACACATTGACACATTAACACATTGACACGAATATATATTTACACAAATGCGCTAAAACACATAAGCGTATTTGTGTTTTGAAATTAAAAGAGATACTTTATGGCACTTAAAAAAGTAAACGAATCAGCAAATTCACAGAAAATGAAATTCGGTAAAAACAGAGACTTAGATAAAATTCTTGATAAAAGTACAAAAACCAAACGCATTAATGTAGATCTTGACGAAGATACTCAAATTCGATTCAAAGCTGCATGTGTCAAACGAAACACCACAATGAAAGAAGTAATATCAGATTATGTTCATCAGTGGCTAAAGGAAAATGAATAGGTAGTGGTTTTATAGGGATGATATTTCATCCCTTTTTATTGCACTTTTATCTCAATTTCACTAGAGCGTGTTTATCTTTGTAGTGCATATTTCAATCGACCCACATTGGGAGCCACATGATTGAAAATGCTAAAGCAACAACACTTTCATAATTTCGGGCTAATTTGTCATACCGAGTCGCCACTGCTCGGTATTTCTTTATTTTTAGGAAGGCATTTTCAACTAAATGACGATATCGATATAAGCACCAATCAATATCTTTATTCCCTTGTTTACTATTCCCTTTTCTTGGGATGACATGCTGACCCCGACGGCTTTTTATCAACTGTCGTAAGGCTTCACAGTCATAGCCTTTATCTGCAATAACAACTTCGGCTTCCGGTGAAGAGGTAACCAATGTTTCTGCATAACTCACATCATGGGCTTGCCCACCTGACAACTCAAAATGAACCGGAAGACCACTGCTATCTACCGCTAAATGTATTTTAGTTGAGTTGCCGCCTCGACTTTTGCCTATAGCCTGCTTTGAAGCATCTTTAACGTTGGCTCCATCTTGATGCGTTTTCACGATACTGGCATCAATAAATAGCCACTGAGGATCATTGAAGCGAGATAGAAATTGGAAAATTTCCATCATCACGCCTTTCTTTGACCAAAGGTTAAAACGTCTAAATACCGTATTCCATTCACCAAATTGACGAGGTAAATCGCGCCATGGAATGCCTGTTCTTATTCGGAATAAAATACCTTCAAGGGTCATTCTATGTGCTGGTTTGTTATAAATACGTCCGGTTAGGTGCATGATTTTTGATAGTAACTTCCAGCTATCATCTGTTAACATAAGTCTCGGCATTTGGGGGTGTTTTTTTGATTTTTGGCGAAACCATTATAACAGCCCCATTTGCTGTCTGCTTTTTATACCGAAAAGATCAACACGCTCTAGTCATTAATTACGATTTTAAGGATAGACATGAAGTATTTTCCTAAGTCATTATTTGATTTTTTTGCATGGTGTTTAATTGTAATTATACTTGCTAGTATTGCATTTGAGTTCTTTAATAAATCTTTCAACGAGGAGAAAACTAATGAAGTTAAAACTCAGCAGAGGACAGATAAAGAACAATTAGAAAAGCAACAAAAACTAGAAATTTTAGCTAAAAAAGACAAAGAAAAGCAAGATCTTGTAATTTTAGCAAATTCTGGAGATCAAAATGCTCAATTAAAGTTAGGCATTATTGCTATGGATGGAGGGTATACTTCAGAGGCCATAAAATGGCTAAGTAAAGCAGATGAAAACGGCAGTCAAGAGGCTGAAAATAGGCTTGTATCTATTTATTATTCATACTTAATGGCAGAAATAAATCAAGATGGGTACGGGCTAAATAAATATTGGGTTGATTACTTATCTAATGCTGCCAATAAAGGCAATCCATCTGCTAAAATCAATTTGTCTAATTATTACTTTAAGGTTTCTCATCAAATAATGTCTAAAGCTCAAGCATGGAATGCGGAGTCCATTTCTTATCTTCAAAAAGCGAAGAATTTACTCTTAGGGGTTGATTCTAATGAAGCAAAATGGGGATTGAGTCGCATTAATTACTCTATGTTTTTTGCTAGCTCAAGATATTATCCTGACGGTAGTTTTAGTGGTGGAAATAAAAACTATCTAGAGGAATCTGCTTATCTCACCGCTCAATTAGCATTATTGGATTACGATACCAGTAATTCTAAGTTTAGTAATAGCCCTCCAGCTCTTTTCTTAGAGGTTTTACATTTTTATTTGTATGGAAAAAAGCCATCTGTTTTTAAATAAAATGTCAATAATGAGCTAATATCTTTATGTGATACCCTGAAAGAGAACATAACCACCAGCTAGATCATAACGTCTAGCTGGTCATAAAAAACTTGAAAAATGGTACAAAACAGTGGTACATTGCTCCTCGAAGCGAAAACGTAATCGACTGTTAATCAATAAAAAGTTGGTATAGAACGCGTATCCTTGGTTCGATTCCGAGTCCGGGCACCACCTTATTATCAACAGACGTCAACCGACGTCTGTTTTTGTTTGTAAAGCCCGCTAAAATCAACACTCTCCCAAAGTTTCAACTCCACTGAATTCTACTCGATTCTACCCACATCAACCCCATTGTGCGGGTACAATTGCGGGTATACACTAGTTCGATAGAATTTTGTACCCACTTTATCTCTCAGGAAGCTCACTATGGCACTGACTGACGCTAAAATTCGGGCGGCCAAACCCGATGTGAAATCCTATAAATTAACCGATGGTGCAGGTCTGCACTTATTGGTTCACACTAATGGTTCTAAGTACTGGCGATTACGCTATCGCCACTTAGGTAAAGAGAAAACCTTAGCCTTGGGTTTATACCCTGATGTTTCTTTATCAGAGGCGCGTTTAAAACGTGATGAAGCAAGAAAATTGATTGCTGACGGTATTGACCCGTGCGAACAAAAACGTGTGGCTAAAGCAGCTTCTGATGCTAATCTCTCTTTTGAAACCATCGCAAGACAATGGCATGCCAGCAATAAAAAATGGTCTGAATCACACAGTGAAAAGGTTTTAAAGAGTTTGGAGTCGCATGTCTTTCCTTATATTGGATTACGCGATATCACTACCCTCAAAACCCCTGACCTGCTTATTCCTATCCGTGCAGCAGAAAGTAAAAAGATTTATGAGATCGCTGCGCGTTTACAGCAACGTATCGCTGCTGTCATGCGTTATGCGGTGCAATCCGGTATTATTGGCTATAACCCTGCTATTGATACCGCAGGGGCTGTAACGACGGTACAACGCCAACACCGTCCAGCTCTTAACCTTGACCGTCTACCTGAACTCATTGCCCGTATCGATGCTTATAAAGGGCAACCCGTCACTCGCCTAGCTGTGATGTTAAATTTATTAGTGTTTATTAGGTCAAGCGAACTTCGCTATGCGCGTTGGTCTGAAATTGACTTCGATAAAGCCTTATGGACGATTCCTGCTCAGCGAAAGCCTATACCCGGCGTTAAATTCTCATACAGAGGCGCAAAGATGCGCACTCCGCATTTAGTTCCCCTTAGCCACCAAGCCATCACTATACTGAAAGAGATTTGGACATGGACGGGTGAACATGAATTGATCCTAACGGGCGCTCATAATCCCTTTAAGCCTATGAGTGAAAATACCGTCAATAAAGCCTTACGCGTCATGGGTTATGATACCAAAACTGAAATTTGTGGGCATGGTTTTAGAACAATGGCGTGCAGTTCACTTATTGAGTCCGGATTGTGGTCTAAGGACGCCGTAGAAAGGCAAATGAGCCACCAAGAACGTAACTCAGTGAGGGCTGCTTATATTCATAAGGCAGAACATATTGATGAACGTCGATTAATGGTGCAATGGTGGGCTGATTATTTGGATGCTAATCGGGAACAAACTATTTCGCCATTCGACTTTGCAAAGTTGAATAATCCAATGAGTCACTAAAACTTTAGCCATGTCATATAGGAGATCCATTTTCAATACGAGGAGTCGAATACTACGGTAGTATGCCGACTATATCGATTCATTGAGAAATGGTGGCAATATTGTTCATGGGAATTTTCATCGTCAAAACGCATGATAACTAACCACGATTTATCGTAATACATCTCATTCAATAAAAAAGCTTTATCACTGAAAGCCTCTGTCCTCACGGACAGGGGCTTTTTTGCTTTTAAATCAACCTAAAAGGAAATTATCATGGAAAATTACATTCGTTGCCCGGCCTGCGATTCAACTCGCATTCGTGAACGTCATATCGGGAAAAAGACCGGAGCTGTTGCTGGTGGCGTATCAGGCGCACTAGCTGGAGCGTCTATCGGCTCTGCTATTCCTGTTGTAGGGACGATTGCTGGTGCTGCGGTAGGCGCTCTATTTGGACGTTTAGTCGCTGGAGCTACTGCTGGGGCTGTGAGTGGTTCAGCTTTAGATGGCGTGGTATTTGATCGTTATGAATGTATCGAGTGTGAATACACGTTTGATTGATAGCCATAAATTAACGGAAACCCCTGATGGGGTTTCTTTAAAGGATGGTACTTATCTGATGATTACTTTTGTATTAACCTGCTTCCATATCAAGATATTCTTTTATAAGTTTGCATAGATCAGTATACCCTTTTTCATAGGATGTATATTTCCAGCCGTACCACCATTCAGAGCGTCTAAAACTACCCATTAACGGATTTACAAGCGAAATAACATTTTCATTAAGCTTGTCTTGTCCAGTAAAATGCTTTCCAATACCAAAATAAACCGATGAGTTATTTTTCTCAATTAGAATAGAAAAAGGATCTGATCCATTTTCGATCAAAACACCAGTCTTAGTTAATTCACCTTCCTTTCCTTCTTGGACATTCAATAGTGGAAAATCTTCTCTTAACGCAGAAGTCCATTTTTTAAAAACATCTTCTTTTTGCTGGGAAAGAATAGTATTTATTCGAGACTGAAGCTCGTTTACCTGCTTTAATTCACTTTCTAATTTTTCCACATTTTCAACAGAACAACCTTCTTTAAGATCAAATTGCTGATAAATAAACTCATTGATTTCATTATTCATTTTTTCGTCTCGAGGTCTTTTACAAAAACGGCCGTTAAGATGATCAATATACTGGCTATTGAAGCAGTAAAAATCATTGTCTTTATGCTTAATATTAGGAAGTACTGATGACTCTAACCATTCAATCAGCGTTGGATGATATGGAGCCACTTTGGTTTTCTCTTTGAAACTTTCAGCATAGGTTGAAAGGGTCGCATTTAAGTCTTTTTCAGCGTTCATACTCACTAGATAAAGTAGATGTATGTTCTCATCTATGTATCCTTTACCTTTACACTTATCAATATACCGCTTCAGTTGCTCTTGCTGGTCTACTGCATCATTGATTTTATTTTCTATGATGAGGCAGTTTTTTCCATCCTGAATCAAAATATCTATTCGATCTTCTTCTGGCTTAATTGATGTTTTTTCATGATTGAAAACAACATCATAATCAAGGAATGTGTTAATAAATGATTCCAGAAAGATATACTTTCCCTGCTCTTTAAAATTTAATATTTCAGAGAGAATAGCACTATGCCCATTTTCATTGATCCCAAGTACATCAATAAGATTAGCTGTACGTCGCTCAGGTTTATGATGTGACTTGATTTCATCAATACTCTTTATTATCGATAAAAAGCATTGGTATTTTTCGAATTTTCGCTGAAAAATAAATGCTGTAATAGCATTCTTTTTCTGTATCAAATCTAAAAAACGCTGACAATCACTATTCATACATCAACCTATCATCCTAACTGTTATTTATTCTCGGTTGAGACTAAACGCCACCACCAACGCCTTTGAATTTCTCAATAAACGTACTTATCTTTTGAAATACGGTTTGTTTCTTGGTTTTGTACTGAGGATTGAGTGGACTTAGCTTAGGTAGTACTTCATTTAACTCCGTACCATTCTCTGTAGCGTACTCTCGTTTCAATGAGTTTTTGATATAGCGTTTTGCCGCCTCTACATTCAGGTTTTCTTCTGCAATCAGTTTCTCTGCTTCTTGCTGTTGCTCTTTTTGTGCAAAGGTAAAGAAGGCATCAATGATACTGGCTTTATCTGGCATCTCATCGAGATTGGTTTGGTTGATAAAATCGACCACCAGCTCTTCTTTGGCACGATTTCCTTAGCTCGAACGAATCAAACGTCTTACATCTTCTGTGAGTGATTCCTTGCTCTTCTTCTGCTTATTGTGCTCAAAGATAAGACCGAGGATATAATCGAGGTTAATCTCTTGGGATTTCAGGAGGTCAACTTCAAAAACGACATCATCCCATTCTACCGTTGCGTTATTTTTTTGATTCACTGCTCGCTCTTTTCGCTGCCAATCACGAATATCGTTATAGGCTGAACGATAATCCTGAATTTTACGGTCGTCTGGATGTAGTGGTCAACAAAAATTGGTCACAGTTTTAGAGCTTTCCCAATATAATCGTTCTGATTCATTGGGCGTTAAGCCACCGTTATATTGATGCGGTCTAATCTGACTATAATACCCAATTGTTCCATAAAGTCTAAATCATGCCAAAAACATTTCATCATTTTGCTGAAAATAGCCTCATAGCGTGATGATTGAACTGACCCTAGTTTATTGGGCAGGGGCTTTTTTCGTTTTAACCCACACAAAAATAAATCATGGTAAAAAGCATAACATATTATCGGGATTGTAAGGCAACTCATTATCCTGCTCTAAAACGTCATTAATCATTTTTAAAGCGAGTTGCCTGTTTTTCAGCTGATTGGCTGCGTATTTTCATGAATGGAGATCACCCAATAACGGCGTTTTTCATGGTAATACGCAATTGGCTTTTTATATCAATATCATCTTCTAAAGGGAAATAGCTCCCTTTATCAAAATATCGCCATTAATTAAATCACAATACATCAATAATAGGACACGAATATGCGTATAACTGCGACGGCTTCCCCATGCCTAAAATCGGGGATGATTTCTGTTTTTATTACGAATTTAGGTAAATATAACGAAGGTGAACTGGTTGGTGAGTGGCTTGAACTTCCAGCAACCTCAAAAGAGATCGAACACTGTTTAATGCGGATTGGCATTGATGGCATTCACTATGAAGAGTATTTCTTGACCGACTATGAATCCTCCATTGATGGCCTTTCTTCCCACATTTCAGAATACAGCCTTTTAGATGAGTTGAACGAGTTAGCCTCGCGATTAGCCATGTTATCGCCTGATGAAATTGACCTTTATCAGGCGGCAATTGAAATCGGTTCTTCAACGAGTTCAATCCATGATTTAATTCATTTAGCGGATAATTTAGATTCTTTCCAGCAATTAGCGGGGGTCTATAATGAATATGATTTAGGTTATTACTGGATAGAAGAAAGTGGTTGTTATGATTTAGCACAACTGGGTCATTTATCCCATTACTTTGACTATGAACGCTATGGACGTGATGTTTGTCTTGAACAAGGGGGGATTTTTCACAGTGGAGGATATGTTTATCATACGGGTGGGTAGATAAGACAACAAAATGAGAGTCAAACCGCTTTAACCCCATAGGGTGGAGAATAAATAATGTAATAGTATCCCAATAACATCTATAAGCTAGAGTACCAATCAAACTAAACTCTATTTTAAGCCATCTTTACGGATATCCGTAAAGATGGCTATTATAGTGTTCTTTTTTTATTTAATTCAAACCATTAAATGGATACTTATCTTCCTGTGATGACAAATGCACTAGTAGAAGCAAGATAGCCACATGTTGGCTTTCAACATAACATCCTGTGCACCATACTCCTTGGCGTAAGTAGAATGGACGAGTGTTAATCAGGAATAGTAAGCGGTACGACTGATACCAACCACATGACAGCACTTCACTACGCTTGCGTTATACTGCACCTGTAACTCGTGTGCCCAGACTTTCCGTTCTGCCACAGGCGCTAGAGCTTTTTTATGATGTCTGCTGCATCTGTGACTTGAGGCTCAACTCAGCATACATCTGCTTAATTCGACGGTTCTCTTCTTCAAGCTCTTTCAAGCGGCGCATATCAGACGCTTCCATACCACCGTATTTTTCGCGTCATTTATAAAACATTGAATTACCGATGCCGTACTTACGACAAATATCTTTCACCGGAATACCGGCTTCGGCTTCTTTTAAAATCGCCACAATCTGGCTTTCAGTCATGCGTTTGCTCATCGTAAAACTCCTTTGTTTTAGTTTACAAGAAATTCTACGAGTGAGCTGTATTATTTTACGGGATAGTTACAATTGCATATTTTCAGCATTTTTAACACAAAAGAGATCTTGCAAGTTCTCATCTGTAATTTCGGTAAAGCGCTGAACACTCAACTCATGTACACGTAACAGCGCTACCTAAGGATTTTTTCTGGCCATCCATTTATAAACACTGAACCATCTGCCCTCAGGCGAATTTCAAGATTACGTTCAACGTTTCCACTACTCTCAATCCTCATATCGTAACGCCCTGTCAGGTAATTAAATTGCTGGTTCAAGGAACCTGCCCATCGGCGACTATTGTCAGGCAAATCTGAGTCATAAGGCCCATCGACCAAAACATCCGTATATCTAAGTAGCCTATCCGTCCCTGGTAAACACAACTCATCTAGTTCTTTTAGGGTATATCCACTAAATACCATCACCGAAAGTCCCAGCGACTGGGCTCCTTGTGCAACGACAGCCAAACCTTGTGCTTGCAATATGGGCTCGCCACCGAGAAAGGTCACCCCTTCAAGATCATATGTTTGGTACGCATTCTCCAACCATTCGAGAACAGATTCTGCCGAAACAAGATCACGTTCAACTAGCTGCAGATATCCAGGGTTACAGCAACCAAGGCAACGCTTGTTGCAACCTTGCACCCACAAGGCTGCTCTGCGCCCTGGCCCTTCAGCCTCGGTGCAAGCTAAGCGAGATGCTATATTCAGGTAATGCATAATTTCACTCCAACTCAAATATCAAGTTGCCACCTGCGATATGAACCTCAATCACTTTGCTTCGAATCTGATTAGAACCACCTATTTGTTCAAATAGAAAATCGGCTAATGGATCAATCAGTTTATTAGTTAGCGCGTTGGGGACGCCGCGACCACCCGTCCCGCGATCCACATCTTTAACCAGCAAGGCCAGTATCTCGGCCTCCTTAACAAACTTCAATTCCGAAACGCCCCATTTGTCCTTCAACCCTTTGCGCAATGGCTCCAGCTTGGAGCGAGCGATGTCAATCAAGAAGCTATCGTCACGTATAAAGTTAAATGGAATAATGTTAGCCTCGCCTATTCGTCCCAACAATTCTGGGCGCTTTAGCTCTTGCACGAAATGTTGCCGCACCTTTTGGATGAATTCATTCCGCACATACTGGCTTTCATAACTAACCTCGGCTGCGCCAATATTTGAAGTGAATACGATGACGGTATCTGAAAACATTACCGTTTCACCCTTGCCATCCGTTAAGCGCCCATCTTCAAGAATCTGTAAAAACTTGTCGAGAATGCGCGGGTGCGCCTTCTCGATTTCATCAAACAGCAACAGGGAAAATGGCCTTTGTTTGACCGCATTGGTCAACTGTCCACCTGCTTCGTAACCCACATATCCTGGAGGAGCGCCTACTAACCTCTGATCGGCATGTTCGTGATTAAACTCTGACATGTCGAAGCGAAGGCAGGCTTCTTCGTCACCAAAAAGGAATTCGGCAATGGACTTTGCCAGTTCGGTTTTACCGACACCAGTTGGGCCAACAAAAAACAACACGCCCTTTGGAGTGCGTTGCCTGTAGGAGTGTTGGAGCCCCGATAGCCCCGTGAAGGCACGCACGAGGATGCGCCTTACCGATTCAATGGCTTCCACTTGACCTTTGACCCGACGCCCTAGTGTTTCGACAATGGTCTGAAGTTTTTTATGATCCAGTTGTTCCCAAGGACTGTGTCTGCGTCCGTGACGATAAAGATTGAGCAAAGATAAGGCACTAGAGACTTCAGTTTCCTGTCGTGACAATCGTGCCAGATTGTGAATGTCGCGGATACTCTGGCCTTCCAAACCGTCCACGAAGTCAGCCAATTCACGCCCTCCTTGCTGCAAAGGGGGCTGCAACCGAAACACTTCTTTCAAACCCAATACAGCAGACTCGCGAACCTGTCTTGTCGGCAAGGGAATTGCTATTTCCCTAAATAATGGATTATTCAGATAGAGCGATGGTGGCAACACATTCAAGCCACCGCAAAGAAGCACCAGCAGTGATTGAGGTTGGCCAATGCTTTCAGCATTGCGAACCACGGCAGCATCACGAGTCGCCTGACCCAGACGCAGCAGCCAGCCGCGCTCGTTTTCACTCAAAGAGTTGACGCTACCAAACAAGTATTGCGTCCAGTCCAGAACAAAAGCTACCGGTTTTTCCCCACTCGGTTGTCGCAGCCATTGCGCAGCAACAGCCAGCAAGTCATCCGCACTTGCCGAAATGCCGCTGGATGCGGGGCTCGGCACCGATGTAGTCGGCAATTCGCCCATATCATAGGCGCTCCCCTCGGAGGTGCTGGCTTTCACGGCATGTGGTGCAACTGAGCTTTGCAATTCCCCCCAGGTCCTCGCATCAACGCCGCTGACACCATTTACGCGGTTCCAGAAAACTACATGCTGATACCCTCGCTGACGGAGCAGGTGCATTAACGCGGCAGGCAAAGAAATCCATTGCCCGGGCGCTTCGGGATCGGAGGTCAAATCACCCGTGTTGCCATGCAATATTATACCGCGCCGTATGCCACATTCGCGGCGAAAATCTTCCTGCCAAGTCAACAGAGCTGAACTCATTTGTTTCTCTCCTGTGTAGCATCAGGGTAAGGGCGAGCATCCTGATCTTGATCATCGGGATTGACCCAAATCACGCGCTTGTCGCTCAGACTAATCCCGTAAGCATCTTGCAACGTTGCCATGACGGGGGCGACATCCTTCTCGCACGTTTTGCCTTTGTATTGATGAAATTTGTAGCTGAGGTGCCCGCTCAGGTTGACACGGAAATCTGCTTTCGCGCCAGCAGGACGACGGGCGCGAATCAGCACTTCGTCTTGCCCTTGTGATGTGAGATGTTCGGGGCCATCCACGACAAAGCCAGCTTGTTGCAGTGACAGATAAACCGCCCGCACGACTTCACGACGCTGACTTTCGTCTACGGCAACTTCATCCTGCTCTTGCGCCAGTTGCTGCAAGGCTTCAGCCTGCTCTTCAGGAGCAAGTCCCGTCGCATGAGCCAACGCCTCGCGCAACTTGGCGGCGCGCTCGCCGCCGTTCTTTTTCGCTTCCTGCTCCAACTGCTCTCTTTGCAGCGTAAGTACATCGGTAACCGCTTCACGCTGGGCCCGATTTTTCATTTCCTGCAACTGACGTTCAGCATCCGCTTCATAGCGCAGCCGAACTTCGCGCAAGGCGGCTGAAATTTGCGCTGAGGTCATGTTGCTGGTGAGATCGCCAAGTAGTCGCGCACGTAATTGCTGCAACTCAGCAAACGCTGCGTTGATTGCGACAGGAGTGCTCCAGCCGCTCAAGCCCTCGCGCCATGCCGCCTCAAGTTCAGACCTCATCTGCAACTGTCGTTCTGCTTCAGCTTGCTGCGCTTTGCGGAATGCTTCGGCGGCGGCTAGCTCCGCATCTTGACGGGAACGGCGCTGCTCACGTGCAAATCTTGGTAATCCATGAAATCGCCCCCCTAGGGAACGGCTCATATCTCTGGCAGCAAACGGGTCGGAGTCCAACAAAGTCTCCATTCGGTCAAGAGCGATGCTCAACTCACGAAACTCTTCCGGAACTACGGCATCTAGTTCTTGACCGATGACATCATTCAATACGCTGCGGTAGCGTTCAAGGAATGGACGCGTTGTTTCGCGCACACGCTGTCGATCAAGCTCTTGCTTACGTTGCCGTTGAATTTGGTAGCGATATTCGTCTGCCCGACTCATGTTTTCATCTCCTTTTGTTTTTTCTGTTGTCTTGCTTCTGTGTATGCATACTTGGCGAGGCAGCGGGTACAAGTCGCGAAGACGCATATGTCTTGGAGTCTTGTGTGTGAATGCCAAGCGACTGCGCCTTGTTGCGTAGGTTGATGTCATTACTTACAAACAAAACTTCATTCAGTCGGAAGAACAATGCAGTTGAAAGAATTGCATGGTCAGGCTGCTTGGCATTCCACTCTGCAGGCAGCAAGGCCGTATATTCTGTTTCATGGCGGATGCGAGATGAGGTCGCATCTAACTGGCGAATGGCTGCGCGCGCCTTGACCGCACGAGTATCATCTTCACTGGCTTTCAAACCATCCAATTCGCTCAGGACCCGATAGGGAACAACCGGAATATCATCTAAACGAAGATCCTGCAAAAGCTCAGGTCTTTCCATCAGAGCGCTGGTGTCGAACACTACGAAGCGGTGCCCATTCTCAACCGGTGCCAGCTTGTCCTGTGCCAGAAGATTCCAGCTTTCCACTGTTTTATTCAACGCATCCCAGAGGGGCGATGATGTATTTAAAGCGTGGAAATGCACAGCTGCTTTGCGCCAAGCGCACACGGAAGTCAATGCACTTGGGGTCAGAGTGCGCACATCTATTTGGCCATTACCCGCCGCCTTCAACGCCTGATCGCCAATACTCCGGTAAATATCCTGGACTGCTTTCTCAATAATTTGCATTGGTTTCTGTATGGCGTGTGGGCCATACAGCTTCAACTCTTTGCGCTGCAATGCGTGCTCCAGCCACACTTGCCGTAATTCAATGGAAAGCAATTCTTCTGGAATTTCAGTGGATGAAGGCAAAGCCGATCGTAACTTTGCCAATGAGTCCAAGGCGATAATGGGCGCTACATGATGCAGCAGCGCGGCTTGCAGCGGGGCCGCCTTGTCGGCAGACAAGACCTGAGCTATCTGAATTAATAGGGAAACGACATTTTCAGGATCAAGCTGATAGTGCGTATGTTTCAGCGACATTTCAATAGCTTTCGACAGAGATTCTTCCCAAGCAGCTTTCCAATCTTTCCTACCTGAGCACCACAAACCAATTGCTTGTTTCGCAGGTTCCATCAGCGCCATCAGCTCATCCAATGGCCTATCAGCGCGCATAGCAAGCCATGGCCAAACTGTTTCTCCGAGTTCATCGGAACTACGCCATGCAACGGGCATCAACGCAATTAGCGGATCATCGGATGGCTTACAAGAGAGCTCTAATTCTTTGCGTAGCGTTGCCCAAAACGCAGTTGCTGATTGGTCTTTCAATGTAACCGTCAAGCCGCATAAGCGCGGTTGTCCGGCCCAGTAGAGGCGGAAGATACCGGCCACTTCTACTTGCACGCTCAATGCGTCGTTCTGTGGCAGAGACAAGCTACGAAATCCTGGCATAATCCCTGCTGGGGTGGGCACGAGCAATGTTAACATGGTCGGTTGTTTGCCATTGGCAACCAGTTCTGGTGCGTTCACTTCGGACGATAAAACGATAGTGGGTGTTGTTGCATCCGCTGCTACAACCCCTTGCGCAACGATGCTGAACCGCGCCCTGGCTGCTACCGCTTTAGTTGCGGTAATGGGGCAAGCAGCGCGGGCCTCTTGTAAAACAGAAGAGTTAACGTTGGGCAGCAAGGAATCTGTCTCGCTTGTCAGAACATCAGCAAGCAAAATTTCCCATACCAGTTCTGGTTGCGCTTGCTGCAGCCAACCCTGCAATGCTGCATCACGCGGAGCACTCACAGACAAGGCGCCATCCTCGCTGCACGATAACTCGAGTCGGCGCTCTCCCCATGCCGCAAGCTGCACCACGGGCGCGATGCGGTCTATAACTGTCGCAGGGTTTTTCCAGTCATACGTTTCCTGTGCTATGGCGCGCTCAACCTGCGGCAGTGGATTTTGCGGCCTTAAAGCCTGATCCGCGACACTGACGCGACTGAAATCACGCTGACTGAGACGAGCTACATCATTTTGTGTGGGTTTAATCTCGTCGCTGATGGGGTCATAGAGGTGCCAGACCTTAACCGTGCGCGAGCGAACCGGCAGGCTGTCGCTACGCAAAAACTGCAAGCCGTCGGCAGTCAATTCAAGCTCAGTTAAAGGCATCTCAAGCCTATCCTGAGCGTAACGTTTGGGCAGTGCTCCCAAAGCGGAAAGTTCAGATACGCAGCCTTCCAGCAGTTCACGCACATCACCTGCACCCAGTTGATCGCGGAAAACACCCAACAAAGACAAGTTCTGTTTGTCGGGCAAATGGAGTCCAGGATCACACAGTCGCAACACCATCCGTTCAAATACTGTGGGCTTGCGCTCAGTGTGATAGGTCACATCGGATTCAATGCGATACAAGGGCAAAGGAACGGAAATTCCAACTAACTTCATACTCGGCCTCCCCGGCTACCATGCTTGTTGTTTTTTGGCGTAA
This sequence comes from Moellerella wisconsensis, assembly GCF_022592395.1. Taxonomy (NCBI): domain Bacteria; kingdom Pseudomonadati; phylum Pseudomonadota; class Gammaproteobacteria; order Enterobacterales; family Morganellaceae; genus Moellerella; species Moellerella wisconsensis. Next base: position 308,659 of record NZ_CP093243.1, read on the forward strand.
CTGTCCGATTAGTCGGAGCACTAGACCAGTTGGGCTGTTGTTTCTGTTGGGGTAGCATATCAGGCGACATCAAGTGCCTTGCTGGAACTAGACGTGCATCGCGCTCCAGTTGATCCAGGATGTCTTTGTAAACGGTTCGCTTGACACTGCCTGCGCTGTCCATGCGCGGCAAGTTCACCTCGTAAGAGGCATACATACTTTTTGCACCAAATACGATTAGTAGCTCCTGCGCACGCGAAAATGCCACATTAATAAATTCAAAACGAGCAACATTGGCTTTGCTAGAACGACGTCGGGGCTGATTGCCTGAACGCAAAGGGTCGTATCCATCATGCCGCACCATGCTAACCAGCACGATGGACTTTTCTTTGCCCTGATATCGAATCACAGTATTGACTTCCACATCCAGACAATCAAATCGCCCATTTGACTCTTTGGGTCTGCGGCGGCGGATAGCGGCACGAATTTCTCGGCATTGGTTGGCATAGAAAGACACTACACCGACTTTGCGTTTGTTTGTTCGTGAGTAGCCTTGTGCAGCGGATTGTAGTTCAATCTGTTCTAGCGTTTCGGCGATCAACTCCGCTTCCAGCTTGTTGGTGCGCCGTGGCTGGTTGCCGTCCATGTCCTCACGGTGAATCTGATTTTTCAGGTTGTAGGTAGTGTCCACCCACAACGCGTGGTCTCCCGGAGTGAGTAAATCTGAGCCACCGTCAATATTCTTTAATGTCAGTCCGTGAACGCGGCGAAGCTTAGGGTTTGGGTCATCATCAGGCCGAAGGAGGCCGCATTCCAACTGCCCTTCGTAAAAATGGTTCACCATCGCCATGATTTGCGGATGCATGCGGAACTGCACATTGAGTCGTGCACGGTTGGCATCGTCCGCCATCTCGAAATGTGATTTGAACAACGAGGCTGTAACCATCTTCTCGAAGCGACGCAAGTTGTCGCGGGTCAGCAAAGTTTGCACTTCTGCAACATTGCCTGTTCCGCTCTCCTCAGTGTTGGCTTCGTTTTCCTCTACTTCATCCATGAAGCTACGAGCTTCGTCGCCTTCCTGAAACAACGGAGGCAACTGACGGTGGTCGCCGACCAGCACAGCGCGACGCGCACGCATCAAGGGCATCAGTAATTCCAGCGGCGTAGCTTTGCTCACTTCATCAATGATTGCGACATCAAAACTCGTCTGCCCGGTATCATCCAAGGTGCGTTCGTTCTCGTTGCAAGTAATGGCTACCACATTGCAGCTCGCGAGAAAATCTGAACCCAGATGTTGCCAGTCTTCTTCTGCGGAGTTGTTGCGACTCAAATCGCGCATCCAATCTTCCAGTAACGGACCCCATATCATGCGCTCATGTTGCTGGCTGGCTTGACGTTGCTCCAAGGCCTTGATTACTTGGGTCACAGTGTCGATGCACTGCGACAAAGTTGCGGCAGGTTCTGCCGGCAAACGGTTGCCTTGCGTGATCGCATCATCCTGTAACAGAGACTTAACCTTCTGCTCATGCTGCCAATGCTGTTCTTCCCAGCTGTCCACGTTACTTTGAGCGCTGCGCTCTTGGTTCCTCGCTGCTTGCACAAGGCCATTGTTCGGTGCTTCAGGCACTGGCTGCGCCAGCTGTGTCCGTAAGGATTGGTTCAGGCTTTCCGTCGCCTGTTCGATAACCGGCTGCATACTCTCTAGCGCACGCAGGCTCGCATCTATGTCGTCAGCCAGTTGAGTGGCGCTTTTAATCGGGGCGCACCATTCAGAAGCTTGGCGAAATAGGCCGTCATAACGGCTGAGCTCCAAGCCAACGCCAGCCTGCTCCAACTCTTTAAGCTCATTGCGCTTAGCTCTCCAAGATCCTACGTAAGCATCGTCCTTCGCCATCTGCTCCATTAAAGCGCTAACCTCTTTTCGGAGCGATTCAATGCGTAGCCGGGTGTTTGCATCCTGAATGGTGCCATCCGCTGCTTCACGCAGGCGTCGAATATCCGCAGCAATGGCTTCTCGCACATTCGTGAAACGCCGCCACCGGGTGAGCATATGCGCTAGCATCCCGCCCCGACTGCCCTCGTGAGCCAGCCAATCATCCATAGAAAATTGCACTAGCAATCCTGCCTCCTCGCAAGAGGCAAGGCCTTGCACAAGATTTCTGGCGGGTATCTCTACATCGCGTAAGTCGCCATGCAGAGTATCTGCTTCACCGCGCAGGAAGAGCTGAACACTTTGCAGGCGCAGACGCTTGGCTTTGTCTTCATCCAGCATCGCGCAAGCAGCGTCATACACCTGCTGAGCCTGCTTTGTCTGACTGCGAGCTGATTCCAAATCCATTTCAAGTTGCTCGCGTTTGGCGTACAACTCCTTCTCGTCGTGCAGCACAAAGGCTGCGCGGTCATGCCACTCTCGCAAGAGGCGCAAGTCTTCATCAACACGCTTCCACGCTGTGAGGCGAACTTCTGTTTGTGCTGCCAATGCCTTGTAGTAACGCTGCAAGGATGCATACCCCGTGAAGGCAGCGCCATCTTCGGTCACTTTGCGTTCGTTCCGTGCCAAACGCACTACGCGCAATGAACCGTCATGGCTCAGCCTGTCCAGTGCGTTGTCTACGGCGGTATGCGCCTGCGATGCCAGCAACACCCGCTGCCCGCGCCGAGCTAGTTGGACGATGGCCTCGGCAATCACCGTGGTCTTGCCCGTGCCCGGCGGCCCTTGAACCAAACACAAATCCGGCGCAGAAAGAATTTTAACCACGGCTTCTTTCTGTGCTGGGTTGAGCTTGTCGTTAGCCCACTGCGCCACTGGCTCCAGACGCTGTGGCACGGAAACCTGAGCAGCTTCGAACAGATAATCAGTCAGGTATGGCGCATAACCACCTTGTTCCTGCAACTGTCGCAGCGCCTGCTGATGGCGTTTGATCAGGCTCATGTCGCCTGCGGTTGAAATGGACAGAAAGCCGGACTCCGGAATTTGATTCAGAATGCGCTCGCGCACAACTTCTGGTTCTTCTGCATTAGCAAGATCGTTCGCGTATTCTTCAGTCAGCGAGACAATCAGCTCGGCAAGCACGGGCGTAGGCCAAGGGCATTCCGGCAAGTTTTCATCCTTGGGTAATTTGCTATCTTTCGGCAACGTTGTGGGCTCCGAGAGTTTGCCTGCCTGCCCCAGTCGAGGAAGGCGACGCTCCTCCCTTTCAGGCAATCCGAACACCCAGGGATCTTTAGATTGTCCAATCTGAAAAGCCACCAGGTCGTCCCGCCCCAAGGCCTTGCGGTCTTTTTGCATGGTTTGAGTGCTTTGCGAAATCAAGGAAAAAACCAGCTGTTCGTCACGCCATTTACGGCTGATGTAGCGCAAACCGCGCGACTTGTGGCGAATTAGACTTTCTTTCCATCGAAGAAATTCGGTCCACTCGGTCAACTGCTTTTCGGTTTGCTGCGTGATTGGCGGCAAGTCGGCCAGCAATTGCGGTGTGAGTAGGTTATTGACGCGCTGAATGCGTTGCTGGTCCGGCGCCGATTGCAAGCTGTCATGCACCGCAAATGCAGTGAATTCACGTTCGAAAGAGCGCGCAGGCAGGTCAGCCGTCTCAATAAAACCGTTGATTAGGAAGAGTGGCGAAGGTGATTCGGTTGGCCAACTTCCCGTGGCGATGAAGGAGCATCCCTCCCGAAAGGGCCATTCTTTCCCTGCTGCGTTAACCCGAATTGCCATCTGCGAGTATCGTGGGTTCGATTTGTCTCTCTGCCTATTAGAAACATAACCCGTAATAGGCATGTTATTTGGGAAAAGCAACTCGTATAGTAATTCTTCTGGGTTACGACCAGAACACAAATCTCTAAACTCCTGGTGCCTCCTCAAGATATCAGACAAAGCTCGCTCAATTTTTTTTATATTAGAGTGATCGAGGGAAACATAAAGATTCATTGTTTAGATCATCCATTACAAATTTTGACAAAATCCAATAGTGTGGCACCACCAACTAATATTGTAAATACCCCATTTATAACACAGTCATCTCGTAGAATATTTATGCCGCACTTCGGTACTCAAATGGCGTCATGTCATTGAGTGAATCGTGCGGCCGTTCGTTGTTGTATAGCTCAATCCAGTTTTCGGTTATTTGCTTCACTTCGTTCAGGCTGTTGAAAATGTAGCAATTGAGTACATCATCGCGATAAGTTCGGTTAAATCGTTCAATGTATGCGTTTTGATATGGGCAACCGAGTTTAATGTAATCAATCATAATGTCCCAGTCCACATTTTCTTTTTCTGTGGCTTGAATGAGAATTTGCGTATTCGCAATCTCTTCCTTATCAAGCAAAATACCCCCGATACTATGGGCGGCACAAAGCATTGTGAGCTCTTTAAGCGTCTCATCCCCAGTGATTTCGGCAGCAACTAAATAGCCAACATTGGCCCATGACGAATTAGATAGAGTTTGAAAGAACACCTCTCTGACATTACTCATATTAATTCTTTTTTTGACTTCAAAAGACCATAAGTGTGTTCGCGGTTCACTGTATTCATTCACACAGGCTTTTAATCGTTTTTTGACCTTATTGGACTCTTACTGCTATAAAATAAAAGGATTAAGCCTAAAACAAAGCTCAATCCTTGAAAAATAATTCACTTATATCATCTAATTTATTGGCTAGTAGGCGGCCCGTTAACTTGTTATTAATTCGTTTTATGATTTTTAAGTTAGGCAATACCTACTTGATGACAGAGAGGAATATTATAGAGCAAAAAAATATCATCGGGTTACGCAACTTATCAATTTGAATTTTTGCATTAGCTAATTCCTGAGTATGTTTTGTATCGAGTTGATGGAGGGATTGGACGCGTTCTTGATAATCTGCATTGATTTTGACTTGTTCGGTCAGCTCAACAAGTAATTCGGCATTCTTAGTGTTTAGCTCACCTATCCTTTCGTGTTGTTTCCACATTCCCCATATGGCTAGGCTATAGTCAGTACTAGAAGCTGCTTAGGCAGGTAGTGGGCGCTATCTGCCTTTTAAAAGGGTTCCACTGATAGCCGCCATCTTCGTCTATTAGGGACTAGTCTGATACGGGCTAATATCATGGAACAAAACGCCGAAGGCCGCTGCAACACGCCACCTTGGTTCAAGCTCTTTTTTCTCAACAGGTCTGCCACTGAAAGCCTCTGTCCTCACGGACAGGGGCTTTTTTGCTTTTAAATCAACCTAAAAGTCAGCCTCTTATAGCCTAAAGTCTTTGAGTGACTAGATGATATATCGTGTAAGCTACTGATAGATTTTCAGTTTTCTGCTCCTAGGTCTGCATATTGTACTTTTCCTCTTACTCGACCTAACCAGTACCAACCTAGCTTCTCAACGGATTTATACCATGGCACTTTAAAGCCAGCATCACTGACAATGAGCGGTGTGGTGTTACTCGGTAGAATGCTCGCAAGGTCGGCTAGAAATTGGTCATGAGCTTTCTTTGAACATTGCTCTGAAAGCGGGAACGCTTTCTCATAAAGAGTAACAGAACGACCGTGTAGTGCGACTGAAGCTCGCAATACCATAAGTCGTTTTTGCTCACGAATATCAGACCAGTCAACAAGTACAATGGGCATCGTATTGCCCGAACAGATAAAGCTAGCATGCCAACGGTATACAGCGAGTCGCTCTTTGTGGAGGTGACGATTACCTAACAATCGGTCGATTCGTTTGATGTTATGTTTTGTTCTCGCTTTGGTTGGTAGGTTACGGCCAAGTTCGGTAAGAGTGAGAGTTTTACAGTCAAGTAAGGCGTGGCAAGCCAACGTTAAGCTGTTGAGTCGTTTTAAGTGTAATTCGGGGCAGAATTGGTAAAGAGAGTCGTGTAAAATATCGAGTTCGCACATTTTGTTGTCCGATTATTGATTTTTCGCGAAACCATTTGAACATATGACAAGATGTGTATCTACCTTAACTTAATGATTTTGATAAAAATCATTAGGGGATTCATCAGCACTTAGTGTGGCTTTTTTTACGTAAAAATAAATTAGCACAATAGGTGCCTTAAATTAATGATTAATCATTCAATGGTAACAACTAAGTGAAAATAATAAATGTAGTTTCTTTATTTCTTATATCCATAATATCTATAACTACCTGGGCTAACTCGGATAATGAACCAATATCTTTAAAAAAGATAGCCCAAAAAAATACTCTCAGTGATCTAAACTCTGCACCATTCGGATTTAGATGGGGTGATGATTTAGATGAGGTTAAAAGCAAACTAGCAGAGCCATATGAAATAATTAATGATCCCAAAAGATGCCCATTCGTAGTCGTAAAAGCCAATAACTTAGATGAAACAATAAAAAATACTGGAGAATATGAACTGCTGATTATGCCCAAATATAATAGATTTACTTTCAATGGGTTACTTGCTATCAGCTATAAAAGTCAACCGGCCAATGTGAAGGACTATCATAATCTTCTTGGTAAAATTATTAATAGTTTAAAAAGAAATTATGGTGTGCTAAAGCAGGCGAGAAGTATGAATGGAATGGAACGTTATTACTCTTTTGAAGGTGATAATTTTGTGATTAGCCTTACAGGGGAGCAATATAAAGATTCTTTTTATATTGATTTAGAGTACGCTTTTATTGGCTATGAATATAATCAAGATACAGAGCTTGGTTATTCCATCGCAATGGAAGAGTGTAAAAAGCAAAGAAGCCAGCATTAAAATTTTCTGCTTTTAGGTATTCACCAAAAAGCTTGGCAAATTCTTTTTTATCTTGTTCTTTTTCAATATCTTATGGATTTGGAAAGCGTTCTTGCAACTCTTTTACGATATCGATAAAACCTCGACGCGCTTGACCAGTAACTATATCGTTAAAGCCTTCCATATACTCCTTATAGCTCTTCTCCAGTACAACATTTTTGGTGTTTTTGTCTCCAAACAAGGTGATGGCATCAATGGTTGCCTGCTCTAAGTCCCGGAAGGTAACAATATTGCCAAAGGTTTTAGTTGCATCATTTAATTACTGTAGTTAAGTGTTGCAACGTTCTTCATAAGTGGCAGAATAAGCGAATTATTCAAAGTGTGGAGTACAAGGCCAATGATTGAAGGAGTCAGCTCCTCGACATTAGTGACCTTATCGGATTTGGTGACCATTCAAGCGGGCTACCCGTTTCGGGGGGCCATACGCGATATTCCTAGTGGTTCAGTGAAAGCGGTACAAGCTAAAGATATCTCTGAACTTGGCGAGTTAATCTACAGCGATTTAATCGTCACCGATCTAACAGGTAAACGTGAACCTGATTGGCTCAAAAAAGGCGATATTTTGTTTAGTGCCAAAGGGGCAAAGCATATTGCCAGCTATGTTGATTACGACTTAGAAAACACGACCTGCGCACCTAGTCTGTTTCTTTTACACCTTAAATCGAAATGGCAAGGTTTAGTGAACACTCAATTTTTAACCTGGCAGCTTAATCAATCCCCTGCGCAGCAATATTTTAAACGCAGTGCCGAAGGCAGTTTTCAAATTAGCATTCGTAAGTCGGTCGTGTATTCAATATAGAGATCATCATAATAGGTAGTATTCGCGTTCAATGAATGTACCGATGATTTTGTCATGCATTTCAGGTGACTTCGAGTAACCTAACGTCTTACGGTTAAGGCGCTTCAAGCGGTTTCTCAGGTTCAAATTCTCTCTTTCTATTCGTTGGGTATAAAACTTACTTACCACATGTTTCTGCTTGGGCAATATCTCATAAGCACTGAACTTATCCGTGCACCAAAAAGCCACATTAAACCTAGACAGTAAAGCCAGTAACTGGTGAAGAGTCCTTTTGTTTCGACGACCAAACGTATGAGCAATTATCCGTTTTAGGCGGGGCTCCCACGCATACCAAAGCCAGCGTTGTTGCTTCTTATTACCCACAAAAGACCACTGTTCATCGACTTCGCAAAGGAGTTCAATGTGCAGATTATCAAGGGGTAAAGAGGTTACCTGCCTCGGCGAGAGTTTTTTAAAGTGCGAACAACCGCATTAATGCTGATATGAAGGGCTCTAGCGGTATCACGAATACCGGCATTATTCATCGTTAGGTCGATAATTTTATCTTTGGTACCGGGCTGGCAGGCACGATATTCATAGTCGAGTTGGAAGCTTCGGCAGCAGTCTTGACAACGATAACGTTGATGACCTGTACTCCCTAGGCCATGTTTTTTCACTGAGGGAGTTTGTTGACAAAATGGGCACCTTACATCAACTTTAGCCATGAATATTCTCCGATAAATTACCCTATATTACAGATTAATCACCAGATTGAATACATGACCCAAAGACACTTATCAGCTCACGCCACTGCGCTTCATTGCGATGCTTACGACTCATAGCTCACCTCATTTATTAAAACGGGTAATCTACGTTATTAAATATGGGCTAAATAGGTGCGGATGCAGTGACGCTTACGAAGAAATCCTTAGCAGACCGCTGGCACTCATGCGAATATGGTTGTGAGAAGCCCCGCGATGTAGCCAGTGCGCAAGTTAACTTAAACTGGGCGTTAGGTATTCAGGCTGGGAACCAGCCTAAAAAGGTAGCTTAGGCTTTCTTTTTGAAACTCCTTCAAAACGCGCAGCGTTTAGTGGGAGTTGTTCATTTAGACATTTTTTTGAAAAAAATTATGAGAGTTGAAAATAAATTTACAAGACATTAATATCAGAAGAGAGATAAGCTGATAATGATTTATGTAAATTTTCATTTGAAGTAAATAAATGTACTTTCATGCCAATTTTTTTAGCAGATTCAATATTTTCTTTATTGTCATCAACAAAAAATATATTTTGAGCTAATACCTGTTCAGCTGTAATCACTTGATTAAAAAAGTCATAATTAGGCTTCACCACTCCCAAAGAATGCGAAGAGTAAATGGAGTCAAAGACATCATAATTACCACGTTGAAGATGTACGTCAAAGTGACTTTTTATTGTGTTTGTTCCACAAATAATTCTATATTTTTCTTTAAGTTTTTTTATTTGTAAAAGTACGGAATTGTTAATTATTGGATTATAGAAATTTTTAAAATAATCTTGTGTGATTTTTTTTTTGTAATTTATTGAAAAGTTTTTCCAATAATCTTCGTTAGTAATTGAGCCTACGCTGAGCTGTTTGTAAGTATTACGACCTGATGAGTCTAACTGAAATGTACGATATTCAAATTCATTGATACCTAGCTCATTACAAATATTATTCATGCTGGAAGAATTAGCAACAACTCCACCCATATCAAACATAAAAATCATTTTCTTTCCTAGTTAGTTCATAAAAAATGTTAAATGAATACTTTTTGGATTGATATTTCTTGCTGTCCACTCCCCTTTAATTGAGACACGTTAAATTAGAGTTTTCTAACTGTTGACGATAGGCCTCCGGTGGGAGGTGATTTAAACTTTCATGGGTTCGATTTTGGTTATAATCTTGCAGCCAAAACGACGCTAATTCTCGCACTTGGCTTAATGATTCAAATAAATACGCATTTAAAAACTCTCGACGGAACGAACCATTAAAACGTTCGATAAACCCATTTTGCTGCGGTTTTCCCGGTTGAATATGGCACAGTAAAATTTGGTTATCTTCACAATAATTCAATAAGTTAACTGAAATGAGTTCAGGGCCATTATCGACTCGGATCTGTTTCGGTAACCCTCTTTCGGCTTTTAAACGTTCAAGCACCCTGATGACGCGTTCAGCCGGTAATGACGTATCAACCTCAATCGCCAAGCATTCACGCGTTCCTTCATCAATAATGTTGAGAGTTCTGAAGCGCTTACCGCAATATAAACTGTCGTGCATAAAATCCAATGCCCATTGAATATTCGGGACTTTTTCTATCACTAATGGTCTTTTTTCACGCTTCGGAAGCACTTTTTTAACCCGTCGTTTCAGGTTCAATCCTAATCGACAATAAACGCGATAAACTCGTTTATGATTAAAAGGATAGCCTTGAAATCTCAGTCGGAAATAGCATTTCCAGAATCCCGATTGTGGTGATTTCGCTAACACAGATTGTATGGCATCGATCACTACTTGGTCTTTTTTACGCCAATCTATTTGCTGATGGTAAAACGTGGCTCGTGACAACGACGTTAGCTTACAAGCCTTAATGACTGATAAGCCTGCCTCTTTTAATGATTGAGCACAGGATCTCTTTTCAGCCACTACCAACCCTTTTTTGCGAAAAGCTCCTTCATCGCGTGGTTTTCAAGGCTAACTTCCGCAAAGAGCTTTTTCAGTTTCGCATTTTCATCTTCAAGCTCTTTTAATCGTTTAACATCATTCGCTTCCATGCCACCATACTTTGATTTCCAATTATAATAAGTGGCGTTGCTGATCCCATTTTGGCGGCAAATATCTTCCACTTTCATACCAGAATCAGCGAGTTTTAAAATATTAACGATTTGAGTTTCAGTAAAACGAGCTTTTTTCATCATGACCTCTGCAAATTTTAGGGCAGAAAATCTAATTATAGCTGTCTTATTTTAGGGGAAGTGGACATTGCCTTAACTATAAGAGCCTATCAATTTTAATTAATATCTCAATGTTAATAAGCAATTACAAAACCTTCTAAAAAGGGAACCCATTCACTTTTTTCAGTGTCATAATCTAGCAGCCCTAAGGCATAGCCTAGGGCTGCAACAGTACCTGATTGAGAGACAAGTAAAGATATTTTATTTTCAGTAGGAATTTTTTTTAGAAATTCTACCAATTCATTTTGAAGCTCTTCTGGTGTTCTTAAAATATTGTAATGTTGACCTACTTTCCACTGGCTATAGATTTTACGTGCATCAGATCTATTAAAAATATCTAAATAATTATCATTGTTTTTTATATGAACTCCAGGGTCACCAAGGAACGAGGTCAAGACGATATCATCATTTCCTGATGATATTTCCTGATTGAGAATTTTGGCAGTTTCTACACAGCGTAACTCTGGACTAGAATATATTTTGATAGGGACGTTTAAACCACTGAATCTAAGACCCATAGCTTTCACATTAATCTTGGCTTTGTCGGTTATCAAAACAAGACCAGATTCTGATGTGTCTTTTTCTCCATGTCTTATAAACACAGCAAGTCTGTGAGATGGGTCATCAATTAATTTCTGTATTACTTTATGTACAATCACATCAAATACCTTTATTTGAGCAATTCAAAACATACGTTATCAAGTGGTTAAAAAGTAGATGTACATCTTCTGAAATTTGCATATTATCTATAGGGACATGAAGATTGAAATCGGCTAACTCTTTAAGCTTGCCACCATCATAACCAGTCATGGCAACGATATTTGCCTGCATTGATTTTGCATACTCAGCAGCCTCTATAATATTTTGAGAATTTCCGCTTCCAGAAACAGCAATCACAAGATCCCCTTGCTTTAGCCTTCCCTCTAGCTGTTTCTTATAGATCAACTCATATGAGTAATCATTTGCAATTGCTGTTATCGTTGCAATACTGTCAGACAAACAAGAAACATTAACTCTCACTCCTTTTAAGTGGCCAACGGTATTGCTTAGATCACTCTTAATATGAGAGGCAGTGGAGGCAGAACCTCCATTACCCATAACATAAATAATTTTATTATTTTGTACAGTTGATTCAATTATTTTAATGGATTTTATCAATTCATCTTGGTCAATACTTCTCAAGGTATCAATCACCATCTCAAAGTATTTTTTTATTTTGTTTTTGTAATTAATCATTGTTTTGTATAAATAGTCCTGAGAGTGTTTTTGTATAGCTCTTTATAGAAGCCAGACTGATAGTGTGAGGGGGATGCTCCACCTGTTATTGGTGAGTTTACATCACTAATCCAACTCGTAGATCTCATATCAATATATTGGGCATTTTTGAAATTATCTAAGAAGATAGCATCATAAATATCCCAATTGCGATTAGTATTTTTTATCCAGTCCATTTTAGACTCCCATCGCTCAGACGGAGCTCTAAACTCTGACAATCTACCTCCTACAAGAATTACTCTTTTATCCAAATTCAAATCTTGCAAGAGAAGGAAAAACTTTTTTAATGCTGCACGATATGTTTCTATATGTTTTTTTTCGCCAGGCACAAGTATTTCTTTACCAGAAAAATTTTTCTTATATATAGATTCTGAAAAATATTTGTTATAGGTAAGTGCAGTGAACTCATTAAGCATAATGACTTCCAGTGCTGCATCGGAATAGTTGTCGATAATAATGTATTCAACACCAGCCGATCTTATCCGCTCCTTAATGTTTTTAAGAAACTCAACTTCAATATAACGCAATACATCATAACTCAATAAGTCAGGAATCTGTAAGTAATCGTTATTCTCAACTCTTTTGCTCATTAAAGAAATTAATGAGCTATGAAAAAAAGTTAATGGAACAGTACAAAATTCTTTATAGTCTGGGTTGAAATAATCTTCAGATCTAAAGATGCTTCTTGAAAAGCAGCTGCCTATAACGCCTACTTTCACTGGCCCAGAAAGACATTCAACTTTCTCAAACTTATTGCTAGAGGAATGATGCAAGCTGGCCAAATCAAGTTTTTTTGACCAGAAAAGCTCATTTTTATTCCTAATAAGCATAGTGAGAAAACCTTTGCTATCTCTTAACGTAAAAGAAAGATTGTTAACAACAACATGTTCCAAATATTCATCTGATAGCAGGTAATTGAGTCTTTCAGTTTCATTACTAACAGAAAGTCTCAAAGAGGTTTGCGTAAAAGTCTCGGGTAATAGACTATATTTAAAGCTAAAAACACCTTCAGATTCTTTCTTTAAATCATAAATTTCTGGAATATGTTTATTTGTATTTTCTAGCCAAGCATCAAATTTTCCATGATTAAAGTGAATTAGGATAACATCATCTTCGAATTTAATATGTTGGAGAATTATTAAATTTTCTAAATCAGCGATACCCTTTTTTTCAAACAGCATTACTTAGACTCTTTTTTTAAAATATCCAATCCTTCTTGGATGCTTAGTACAAATTTGTTTCTTGCCTCAACAACCATACCAATATCAGTTGAACTCCCCCAATCCTCAGCCAATAACTCATTCATAGATATTAAGGTAAACTCATCATAACAACGTGTGCTTAGTGGAATATCGCGCTTATTTAAAGAAATTTCAATTCTATTGAAGAAAAACATAAACTCAGTGAAAGTTTTTTGAAGCTGCGATACATACTCCTCACCAAATACAGAAAGAATAATATTGTTAGTCCATAACTGTGATATGTCCATAGAATACGCACTATTGAAACCGATTTTTTTCCTAAGCATTGATATGAATATATAGAACTCAACGATCCCTTTGATCTTCAGTAATTTCTTGATTTCTGAGACTTGAAACTGTTTCTTTAGAATATATGGTGATAAGTCAAACACATACCCATCGCATATGTCGTACTGTTCCTCAAGTGCAGCCAAATCACCGATGAAGTCATGCTCAGTTGTATTTTCTAGAATTACTTTTGAGTACAAACAATCTATATCGCATTTGTACTTATATTTTTCTTCATAGCCAGTAATCATAGAGTGATAATCTCTAACATTTTTTATATGCATAAGATTTTCATTCAATGTTTCTGGCCCACATTTGTAGTCAATGGCACCATCATCAAAGATTAGCCTATAATTATTGTCCTCTTCAGTGTAAGAATACACCTCTGGCATGTCAGGATAATGCTGAAATTTGCCATGAATCTTATCTATGCTGTAGCCAAAAATAGATGCCAAGGAAAAATCAATCAACTCCTCAGCCACTTCATATTGCTTTGTTTTTGGTTTGTCATAGCAAATGGTAAAATCAAAATCACTAAATATCCGTTCCGTTCTCTTAGCAAAACTTCCAAATTCAACAATCAGACATTTCTCAGGCAGAAAGTGCCTATATTTAGCTATTACATTGATTAATATGCTGTGAACCAGGTTATTGTACTCATCCCTAAACTTTTGGTAGTTATCTATATCACCAGTCCAAGCTCTTTTATCAAGAATCTCATACTTGAGGAACAAGCTATCTTTTTTTTCCTCTAAAAACTGTTTTTGATCATTTACAAAAGAGTCAAACTCTTTTTTAGTAGTTATTTTTGTTGCATTAAATATGAACATTGCTTTACTTTTTAGATATTAAAATATTTTCAATCACAAGAAAATCGAAGTCAGCTTGTAGGAAGCTATCTATAGCATCCTCAGGGGAGTTGACCAATGGTATCCCCCTCAAATTGAATGAGGTATTGCAAACAGCTGGAATACCAGTTATTTCATAGAAAGCTTTTAGCAATTTATAATATTTCTTGTTTTCTTGCGTAACAACTTGAGGCCTTGCTGTTCCATCGACATGAACAACAGCTGGAATCAATTTTTGCTTATCCTTATGCACTAGAGCGGCAAAATTCATGAAGTATTTATTATCTGGAGAGCCTGTAAAGAACTCAGAGTAATGCTCATAGAGAACACTTGGCGCTATTGGTCGCCACATTTCACGGTCCTTTATATTATTTAATCGAATAAGACTCTTTCGTTGCCTAGGATCAGCAAGAATGCTTCTGTTTCCTAATGCTCTGGGTCCAGCTTCAAATGCACCTTGCATCCAACATATGACTTTTCCATTAGAAATCAACTCGGCTACACTAAAAACTAACTCATTATCATCCAATGTTTTCCAAATTAGCTTGTTTTTATTTTTTTCAAGAGCACGGATTGCATCCTCATCTGTATAGAAAGCTCCCAGTGAAGCTGTAGTCAATGGTTTTAGCGAGATGTCTCTATTATGTAATTTGTAATCTAACTCCAGAGCGGCTCCTATTGCTGTCCCCCCATCCGAGGCAAAAGGTGGAACATATATATTTTTGAATAAACCGGTGCGTTCAATCTTGCCATTAGCGGAGCAGTTCAACGCAACCCCACCAGCAATGACAAGATTATTAACGTTACTTTTTTCTTTGAGATCTCTTGTGAAATTAAGAATAGCAAGCTCTAATGAGTTTTGAACCGATGCTGCAAAATTCGCATAACTCATAATTTCTTCTTTATTTCCGGCCTCATATGGATAGCAGTTGTTTTTAAAAAAGTCATCTAACTGCCTTTTACGAATCTCTATTGAGTTAAAAATGGACTCATTTTCTAAATCTTCAAAATCTGAATACAATTTTCCACTATGCCTCCAAGTAATAGGCATTTTGATTGTAGGAGTCCCGTAAGAAGCTAAGCCCATAAGCTTGCCGACTTCTCTATGCTTACCGTAAAGTCCGGTATATCTACAAGCGCTGTTATAGAAAATACCTAAAGAGTTCGCTATATCAATAGTCTTAAAGAAATCAATTTTTCCATCGCTAGCAAATCCAAGTGATGACGATGCATCCTCTCCTCTATTATCAATTACAAGCACTGCTGCTTCTTTAAAACCACTCAAACGATAAGCGCTTGATGCGTGTGCTAAATGGTGAGAAATATAATGAACAGGTGGGCGAAACTCACCAAAAATAGATTGTGGCAAATACCATTCAACATCGTCTATTTTTTGATATTTTTCTAGCTCATAGCTAGGTTCTTCGTAGATCTTATTTCTATACGCCCAGTCCATGCCAATAGCAATTGCCTCAACATCTTCGAGTGTAATGTTATTAATATTCAGGCAGTATAGAAGAGCATCAATAGGGGCTTCGCCAAGAGCCATTTTATTCCGACTAAAACGCTCCTGCTCTGCATAAGATAGCAGAACACCATCTTTTATAAGACAAGCTGCGGAATCATGATTTCCAATATTTAAACCAACAATATATTTACTCATTATTTAATATATTTACTCATTATTTTTTAAATGATTTATAGCCTATTGAGTATTTAAACGCACGGCTAGCGCATTTTAATCCCAGATTCTAACAGGGTTGAGCGATAATCATCGTCTAGCCCTGCCATTTTCTTTTTTCTCGCCATACTGGCTGTTTTAGTTGTATCTTGTTTAAATAACGCCATGGCTATTTTTCTCATTACGTTAAAAACAAGGGGTCCTTGCTTCTTACGGATTCTTGATTCATCTTCCCTAAAGTTCATATCCAACATCCAATGCATACTTTCAACCTGCCAGTGGCTTCGTACCGCATTAAGTGCTTGCTCCGCACCTAACGCTAACGAACTAATATACCAACGCGTTTCTATCGTGTCTGTACCTGATGATTTATCGTGAACCTCAGCGGTTACTTGAATAACACTCTTTAAGCCAGACCATTGGTAGATTTTATCTAACCAGCTTTTATCAATAAGCAATTGCTGACAAACCCTTGTTTCAATGCGCCCATGCCCTGAGCTTATTTCGGTATGTTTATCATAGTTGCTATTGGTCAATCCTTCGCGCTCACTCTTGTGCCACCAAGCTTCTAATTCACTCTGCATACCTGAATGGTTACCTTTGAGCGCTAGGATATAATCAGCTTTTTGTTTAATTATTTGTTTCGCTATTTCTTGCTGGCAGCCCATAGCATCAAGTGTAATGATGCTATTTTCAATATCTAGCATGGTGAGTAACTCAGGTATGGCTGTGATTTCATTTGTTTTGCTATCAACGGCTGTTTGCCCTAAAACTAACTGGTGTTGGCAGCTCCATGCACTGACGGTATGTAAAGCACTTTTTCTATCTTTGGTTGTAAATGAACGACGTGCAGTTTTTCCATCCATAGCAATAATATCAGCACCCGTGGTTTCAATAAGTGAAGATATCCAAGATTGAAATGCATGCTCTATTTCATCTGATTTTAACCGACAAATGACACGGGCTATGGTGTCGTGTCTTGGAATACCCGCGTTGAAAGCGCCATATCTTTTTAACCAATCAAGTTTTAGATGCCCAAAGTCTTCAATATCCTCCCATCCTTGTGCACCGGAGATTACTGCACTAATGGCTAAAAGGAGAATATCGATAAGCTCATGCTTTTTACAGCGTTCAATGCGAGGATCGGTAATTGAATTAAAGTGTTTCAGAAAAGTAGCGCTCATATTTTACGTGACCAAGGTGATTATTATGCCTTGATCTGATCACTACATATTCTATAAGTTCAATTTATAATGATCTTGCCGTGTATTTAAACGCCTCGATAGAGGAAATAACTATAAATTTAGTTGCGTTTATTATTCACTAGACACATCATAGAGCATTTATCCATAATCGGCAAGTACGATAAGGAACGCACGATAATGGTGTCAAAAGGCTTGATGACATCACTTTGGTCGAGTATTCAATGAGTTGATAATGGGGTAAACTGAGCTTTTCTGTTGAGGTTTAGTATGGCTACCATTTCAGTAAAATGCCGATTCTGTGGGTTAACCGACCCTGTTAAAAAACATGGCACCGGCAATGGAGGTCATCCCCGTTATCGCTGTCAGGCCTGTTGCCGCACTTTTCAACTCGATTATACCTACAACGCTTGTCAGCCCGGCATCAAAGAGCAAGTGGTTGAGCTTGCCATGAATAATGCGGGTATTCGTGACACCGCTAGGGCATTACATATCAGTATCAATGCCGTCGTCCGCACTTTAAAAGACTCTCGCCACGGAATGTAACAACACTGCCCCTAGATAACCTACAAATTCAGCTCATTTGTGAGGTCGATGAGATGTGGTCATTTATCGGTAACAAAAAACGTCAGCGTTGGTTGTGGTATGCATGGGAGCCTCGCTTAAAGCGGATTATCGCTCATGTATTTGGTTCCCGAAGCAAGAAAACATTGGGGAAATTGTTAAAACTGCTGTCTGGGTTCCGTATCGCTTTTTGGTGTACGGATGGTTACAGGGCGTACAAAGAGACACTCCCTAGCGAAAAACATATTTTAGGAAAGCTATATACACAGCGAATTGAGCGTGAAAATCTGACGTTGCGTAACCGATTGAAACGACTTAATCGCAAGACGTTAGGGTATTCAAAATCATCCGGCATGCATGACAAGATCATTGGGACTTTCATTGAGCGAGAGTATTACGTTTGAAATGCCATTAACCCTTTGGATACGTGACCCATCACTTTGGCGTTATCGTAACGGCAAAGAGCATCAAGATAGATTAGCTAAGTGGCAGCTTGAACATGGTAACTGTGATGATGCTCCTCTGTTTCTTAATCGCTCTGGGCAACTCTCCGTTACTGGCTCGGGACGGGGCATACACAAAAAATCTCTTTCCCGCCACGCACACAAATTTATCTGCACCACAACCACCCCCCCTTGTCAGATGAACTCATCAGAAAAAATGAACACATCAGCATGCAGCGATTCGTCAACCAGAGGAACATTTTTGCCAAAAAACAGCCGTAACATACAGATGGAAAGACTCTATTTTTAGGTCGCATCCGGGGGCAAGCCAGTGAATTAAATTCCAGCCATGAACAGTACCTTTGAACTGACGGCAACTATTCATCAGCGATATACGTCCCATTTATCGAACAACTTCTTTTGTAGCGACTTGCAGCCACCAAGCAGTGAGCCGGCCTGAGAAAAATCAACAGAGGTTCACCAGACGGTTACCACAAAGCTTATCAATTGCTTCCAGCTCAATTCTTATCCGACATTAAGTGCCAAAACAATACAAAGTCTCCCCAGAGCTTCTGACGCCACTTAAAGAAGTTAAATAGCTTATTTAGGTATGAGTCAAGAACGCCCTAGAATGAACGCTTACGAACATCCAACCTAAGAACTGAGCTTGCACCAGGACCGAGGCATGCCGATGACGACGCACTGCTAGCTTGGCCTGCTTGGTGAACTGGCCATTACCGCCAGTCAAAGCGGGGCCGACCCAGAGTGAGCAACCATAATTCCATGAGTGAGTCGCAGTTCAAGACGATAAAGTACCGTAAGCGTCACAGCATCCGCACCTGTTTAGCCCCCAGTTAGTGCCGTAGATTACCCGTTTTAATGAACGAGGTGATCTAATGAGTCGTAAACATCGTAGCCAGGCGCAGTGGCTTGAGCTAATCAACGCCTTCGAGATGAGTGGACAGAGCCAAGTCGACTTCTGTGCTGAGCACAATGTAAGTTCGGCCTATTTTAGTCAACGTCGTCGCGCGTTACGCAATCCCGAGCAGTCTGTTTTCATTGAGGCAAAGGCTCAGGGTGCTCATACATTTCTAGCTCCGGTAAGCCCGACGCTTATGCTACGTTTTCAGCAAACGGAACTGGCATTACCGCTCTCGGTAGAGCCGCGTTGGTTGGCCGGTTTGATAAAGGCGCTGTCGGCATGAAGATGTTTGTTGAGCCGCCCGCCATTGATCTGCTTTAATCAAACAGGACACTTTAATAATGGAATATAATCCAATTATTGAGGTGTTAAATGAAAAAACGAACAAACAGATTTTATACTACTGAGTTTAAGCAAGAAGCGGTCGCATTAGTCACCGAACAAGGTTATAGCGTCCCAAAAGCGGCAGCTTCATTAGGGATCACCGATAAATTACTTTATAACTGGAAAGCAAAATTCGACGCTGAACAATCCGGTAGCAGCTTGAATGCCGATGAGAGAGCTGAGCTATTAAGGCTCCGAAAAGAAAATAAAGAACTTAGGATGGAGAAAGAGATCCTAAAAAAAGCCAGCGCCCTCCTGCTAAAGGAAACCAAGTAGCGTTTAAAACGATTAAGCAATTATCTTCACAGTTTCCCGTGCTGAAGCTCTGCAAGTTAATGAAAATAAGTCGTTCTGCCTACTATGCTTGGCTTAAACGCCCAGCAAAATTGATCACCGCAGAACAACTTAGCCTGTACCGCAGAGCAAAAGCTATCTTTGAACAGAGTCGAAATAGCTTAGGTTATAGAACGTTACGTAAACGGTTATGCAAAGAGGGCTTTAGCGTGAGTGCTTATGGCGTTCAAAAGCTAATGGCTCAGCTTGGCCTAGTCGTCACTCAGCGAGTTGCTTACAAAGTCACCACAAAACGCAAACACAGTGATGCCGTAGCCGATAATTTGCTCAATCAAAATTTTAATCCTCACGCACCTAACGAAGTGTGGGCGGGTGATGTGACCTATTTAAAAACAGGGGAAGGCTGGATGTATTTAGCCATCGTGATGGACTTATACTCACGCCGTATTGTGGGTTGGCACATAGATAAACGAATGACGGCAGATTTAGTCAGTAAAGCCTTGATGAAAGCGTATAACTTACGCCAGCCCGAAAAAGGCTTAGTCTTTCATAGTGATAGAGGCTCTCAATATACGAGTAAGCGATATCGCCGCTTGCTAACAAGCTATGGTATTAGGGCAAGCATGGGTGATGTCGGAGCTTGTTGGGATAACGCCGTTGTAGAACGATTTTTTGGCAGTTTAAAACACGATTGGGTACTGAAAATCCCACAGCCGACTCGGAAACAGATGAAAGAAGATGTTATCGCGTATATGCGCTATTACAACCTAGAAAGGCTTCATACTGCCAACGGTGATCTGCCCCCCATTGAGTATGAACAAAATTCCTTAAGAAAAGTGTCCTGATTTAGTTGCGCAGAACAGTTTGCCTTATAAATCAATTTTTATTGCGCTAACGCCCAAGCCAACTCTTCTTTTGACATGCCATGTTTCCACGGTGTAATAAGTCCCTCTCCCCACCAAAGAAGTACTTCATTATTGGGTAAAAAGAATACATGTAGATTATTTTCGCCTCGCTTTCTTATGGGAAGAGGTAAGGTTTTTTTATGTATTTCAGTACGCAATCCCTCACCATATTGTTTTTGGGTATAATCCACTGTCCAAATAATTTCGGCAGTATCACCACTGATTGAACCACAGCAGGTCGTTGCACCACTACCGCCCGCATAAATATTACTAGGGTCATAAGCAAAAGCATTTCCTCCTGCTACACCGTTAACACTGAATCCACGTATAGGTCTATCTATTTGAGTATGAATAACCAATGACACCCCACCTTGAGGTGGCCCCCATAAAACTAACCAGGCAAACCAGCCTATCCAACTGAATAAAGAGACAATAATTAAGGTATATAGGTATTTTTTATATTTTTTTAATACATTTAGTCTGTTCATTTCATAAATTACCCATTGCAAGGATCATTTAATGGGGTTGTGCGCCCATTTCATCGAAAAGTCCAAAGTTTTCTCATAGCCCTTTGATACCAAGGGCTACAGACGATGTGCATTTTAATATTATTGATAGACTATGCCGCTAAGCTTAATGATTCTTCTGAAATGAGAGGATCTAAATTTTCCAGTAATCTTTCCAGCACAATATTATCTTTTTTAAGGCCAAAGGTGTAATTACCGGCCAACTGTATATGCTGCCATGCGACAGGCGATAACTCAGCTATCATATTTACTGCTTCTTGATTATTTTCACGCGCAAATTTTTCAATCAAACTGGATAATAATGCGGAATTATAATAAATAATGCAGTTAGCAATGATACGAGCGCAATCATTCCATTGTTCTATCTGGTAATCATCGCCGCCTCTAAATTGATTACCATTAATTGATGCGATTGCACGCCGTAATTGATGGTAAGCCTCACCCCGATTAAGTGCTTGCTGGACAAACTGCCTGAGTATTTTGTCATCAACATAATCGAGAACGTATAAGCACTTAATTAATCTGTCATATTCACGAAGAGCCGCTAAGGTGCGATTGTTTTTCTTACTGTTAGAAAGCTTAGTAATCACCGTGCTTTGTGGAGGCATGCTATTTGAAAGGATTACCTCGGTACGTTGCCTCTCATTAGCTAAAACCGTGGTAATTATATTTTGTAAAGTGGAATAGCCAACCAGTCCTATTCTGTTTTGACCTAAAAAAGCGAGGCATTCATCAAAAATATATTTGGGATATGTGCAGATTGTTGCGACATCATTTAAGCGCTCTATCAAAGCTTGTTTATCTCGCTTTAATAGCCGCGAAAAACCGAGTGTTTCATACATTTTCGCGATCAATGTTGCACGAGTACTTTTAGCAATAAAGGGGTATTTCGGTTTTCTATTTGGAAAATGAGTCGCATAAATGTAGTCAACATCGTGTTTAACCTCTCGTAGCTTAAATTGAGCAACAACAGGCTTAGCGCGAAAATAACCGATCAGAAGAATTAAATATATTTTCGTTTCAATTTTGCCCATTTTAGTGAGGATTTTTTTCATACTCGGATCTAATGAAAAGTATTCTTCACGCTCAATTTGATTAAATATTGGACGTGAATAGAGCTCATGAATTTCCTGTTCAGTCAAAATTTGAATACGGCCTGATTTAATTTCTTTCATTGTAGTCATGTTTTATCCAGTAAAAATAGATGACATCATATAATGGGGTGACGTGCTCAATCGACATAAAGGTGCAATTTAAGTCTACCTTAACTACACTAGGTAAACTCTAGTGTAATAAGTATAAAAAATAGATGTATAATGCACTACTATAACAACACCAATGTATAGTGCACCGATGAAGACAAATATACGAATTTATGGATATCTACGTGCTTCTACGCATGAACAGGATGCGTCAAGAGCAAAAAATGAACTGTTGAAATTTGCTGAAGGAATGGGGCTACAAATTGCCTGCTGGTTTGAAGAAAATGAGTCAGGCGCTCAGCTTCACAGACCTGAACTCTTTCGCTTACTCAATGTGGCCATGCCCGGTGATATTATTTTAGTTGAACAGGTAGATAGAATTAGCCGCTTGAATGCCGATGACTGGGAAAAATTAAAATATCTCATTGGACACAAAGGGTTAAAGGTCGTTTCTTTAGACCTCCCAACCAGTTACCAGTTTATGAGTCGCACCGATGAATTTACAGAACGAATGCTTGCTGCCCTTAACAGTATGATGTTAGACATGCTGGCAGCGGTTGCAAGAAAGGATTACGAAGATAGACGGCGTCGTCAAGCGCAAGGAGTGCAAAAAGCCAAACAAGAAGGGAAGTATAAAGGCCGTCCGATCAACAAAATATTACACCAAAAAATTGAAGGCCTTCTGATGGAGAAAAAAAGCTATAGCCAAATAGAAAACCTGATAGGTTGTTCGCGGCATACTATTTCGAAAGTATCAAAATCGATGAAAATAGCGCAATAAATGTCCCTCTATTCGTTTATCAAGTTTATGTTACTCAACAATGAGTCATACCGCGTGGAATGACATGAGAGAGATATTTAAGTATAAACAAGTGATTGGATACTTTTTAATTAAATAACTTATATTTATCACAATAAACCGAGCTTCATGACAATCATGAGCACGCATTAAAAGGGAGATTGAATGTCATTATCACCACAAAAGTCTCAAACGTGGGGGAAGATAAATCCGCCCGTTTTCTTTGTTTCCGCTTTTATTATTATATGTGTCGTTGCAATAGCCGCTATTTTTCCTCAACGTTCTGAAATTTTGCTCAAAGCTCTACAGGCACAACTTTTTGAGAATGCCAGCTGGTTTTATATTCTGGCTGTTGCCTTAATTTTATTGACTGTCGCCTATTTAGGCCTCTCTCGATTTGGTGAAATTAAATTGGGTCCTGACCATTCCCAGCCCCAATTCAGTTATCTTTCCTGGTTTGCTATGTTGTTTTCTGCTGGAATGGGAATTGGGCTTATGTTTTTTGGGGTCGCAGAACCCGTGATGCATTATCTTGCTCCTCCCATTGGAGACCCACAGACAGTTCAAGCTGCAAGAGAAGCGATGGAAATTACGTTTTTCCATTGGGGACTACATGCTTGGGCGATTTATGCGATTGTCGCCTTAATTCTCGCTTTTTTTAGTTATCGACATGGCTTACCGCTCACCTTACGTTCAGCACTTTACCCGATCATTGGTGAACGGATTTATGGACCTATTGGTCATGCTGTCGATATTTTTGCTGTTGTCGGCACCGTTTTCGGGGTGGCGACATCATTAGGCTTTGGTGTTTTGCAAGTGAATGCAGGATTAGCACACCTCTTTGGTTTTCCCGTTAGTCCAACGATGCAAGTGATTTTGATTGTGGTGATCACGGGATTAGCCACGTTATCGGTGGTCAGTGGTTTAGATAAAGGGATACGAATTCTCTCTGAGATCAATCTCAGTTTAGCCGGATTGTTACTGCTATTGATTGGGATTTTAGGCCCGACCGTATTGTTACTCAAATCTTTTGTCCAAAATACAGGCGCTTATCTTTCAGATATTATCAATAAAACCTTCAATCTTTATGCTTATGAACCGCAATCCAGTGAATGGTTGGGGGGATGGACATTATTGTATTGGGGATGGTGGCTTTCATGGTCGCCTTTTGTCGGGATGTTTATCGCCAGAATTTCTCGAGGGCGTACCATTCGCGAGTTTGTCACTGGCGTTCTGTTTGTCCCTGCCGGGTTTACGCTACTTTGGATGACTTTTTTTGGCAATAGTGCCATCCATCTGATCCGCGATAATGGGGCAGAAATGTTGGCGCAAGTGGTTCAAAAAGACGTTGCTCTCGCTTTATTTGAATTTTTAAATTACTTTCCGTTTTCATCTGC
The DNA here is from genome assembly GCF_022592395.1 of Moellerella wisconsensis. Taxonomy (NCBI): domain Bacteria; kingdom Pseudomonadati; phylum Pseudomonadota; class Gammaproteobacteria; order Enterobacterales; family Morganellaceae; genus Moellerella; species Moellerella wisconsensis. The sequence goes on from NZ_CP093243.1 coordinate 333,111, forward strand.
CCTTTCTTTTGTCGCGATGCTGATGGTCATTGTTTTTTTTGTGACATCCGCGGATTCCGGTGCGATGGTTGTCGATACGTTAGCCTCCGGTGGTGAAATTCACACGCCAGTATGGCAACGTATTTTTTGGGCCTTTTTGATGGGGGCCGTTGCAATCACACTTTTACTGGCCGGAGGATTAACGGCATTACAAACCATGACAATTGCTACCGCGCTACCCTTTGCGATTATTTTATTGACTGCTATCGTCGGATTGCTAAAAGCCTTACGTATTGATGTTTACAAAAAAGACAGTCAACAGCTTGCCACTTTAGCACCGAATACAGGACGTGGGGGGTTATCATGGGAGCGTCGATTACGTAAAATAGCCTTCTTCCCTAAACGTAATCAGGTTAAACGTTTCATGACAGAAGTGATTGAGCCCGCTATGCAATCTGTCATCACTGAGTTGGAAAAGCAGAGCACAGAGGCCGCTATCCATAATAAGGACGATAGGGTGACTCTGGAAGTGCAATTTGGTGAGAGTCTCAATTTTCTCTATGAAATACGATTACGGGACTACCTGACGCCGTCTTTTGCATTAGTGGGGATGGATGATGATGAAAATAATGAACCTCAGAAATATTACCGCGCTGAAGTCTATTTAAAGGAAGGTGGGCAGGACTACGATATTATGGGATGGAGTGAAGCGCAGATTATTCATGATATCCTCGATCAATATGAAAAACACATTCACTTTATTCATATTGTGGATAAATCGTAGCCACTTATTATGATAGAGAGGTGACGAAAGTGAGTCACCTCTCTTGGTAATAATGACAATAGACGAAAAAACTAACGAATGATGAGTAATGACACGGGCGTTTTATGTATCATCTCTGTCGTATGACTTCCGGTAAAAAATTGCTTCACTCGCGAATGACCAAAAGCCCCCATGATGATCAAATCAATATGGTGTTGTACTGCAAAGTTACACAATTCATCAACGATGCTATCGGCACCCTCAAGTAAATTGGCTTTCACCTTAATGTCGGCTTGATGAAGTCGGTTTTGTGCTTTTTTGAGTTGACTGTCTTGGTTACCGTGCATTACCAGATAGCAATCACTACCGGCTAATAATTTCACTTGTGTTAACCGATGAATGACGCGTTCACCTTCCTCACTTCCATCAAACGCAATCATCATCTTTTTTGGTGGGGTAAAATTTTGCTTACAGATAAGCACTGAGTTTTTTTGAAGACGAATAATGCCTTCGAGTTGACGGCCAATATGCCCCGTTAATTCAGATTGCTCGCCTCGACGACCGAGTACAACAATATGCGTATCATCTTGATTTAGCACTTCGGCTAAAGCTCCTTGCCGCTGAAGTGTATTAACATCAAGAAGACCTAAATCTTGAGTGATTTCTTTTGCACTCATCAATAATTGTCGGCCTTCCTCACGGGTTAAACGCGCCCGCTTTTCCTCAATATCCACGAGTTCATTCAATAAAGTTTCTCGGGTATCAAATCCAATGACCCCACTTAAATCATGGTGTGCTGATGTCGAGATTTTTTCATTCATGTGTAACAGTGTCAGCGGAAGTTTGAGTGTTTGAGCTATCCAAGTACTTGCGTGACAAACGGCAATCGCCGAGGGCGAACGGTCAATACACCCAATTACGCAAGTTTTTTGAATGATATCTGCTGTCATAATTAATGACCTCCCATGAATTTTTCAATTTTTTCCGGGTCGTCATGAATACCAAACTTATCAACCAACGTTGCAGTGGCTTCATTCATCCCCTTAATTTCAATATCAATGCCTTCACGTCGAAACTTAATCACCACTTTATCTAACGCGCTGACGGAAGTGATATCCCAAAAATGAGCATGATTCACATCAATAATCGCTTTATCAATGTCTTCTTTAAAATCAAAGACATTAACAAAGCGTTCCGATGTGGCAAAGAAAATTTGTCCCCGAACTTCATAATGACGTACCTTTCTGTCTAGTCTTGATGTAACTGTCATGTATCTCGCGACTTTATTGGCAAAATTAAGCGCTGCGATGAGCACCCCGACAAGTACCCCGTAAGCCAGATTATGGGTCCAAACGACAACAATGACGGTGGCTATCATAACGATGCTGGTCGATAGCGGATGGACTCGTATATCGGCAAGGGATTGCCAAGAAAAGGTCCCAATTGACACCATAATCATCACAGCAACTAACGCCGCCATAGGGATTTTTGATACCCAATCATTAAGAAAAACCACCATTAGTAATAAAACAACACCCGCAACCAGTGTCGATAATCGACCTCGGCCACCCGATTTTATATTGATAATGGATTGACCGATCATCGCACATCCTGCCATCCCGCCAATAAATGCAGTGGCTATATTGGCAATGCCTTGCCCTTTACATTCTCGATTTTTATCACTGGTTGTATCCGTCAAATCATCCACAATCGTTGCAGTCATCATTGATTCCAATAAGCCAACAACAGCAAGCGCTAATGAGTAGGGTAATATGATAAGTAGCGTTTCAATATTCAAGGGAATATCGGGCAAAAGAAAGATAGGCAAACTGTCAGGCAGAACGCCCATATCACCAACCGTTCGGATATCAAGACCAAGCCATATTGAAATTATCGTTAATACAACAATACACACTAATGGAGACGGAATGGTTTTATTGACTAATGGAAACAGATAGATAATCCCTAAGCCTGCCGCGGTCATTGCATAAACATGCCAACTCACATTGGTTAATTCAGGGAGTTGCGCTAAAAAAATCAAGATAGCCAGCGCATTAACAAATCCCGTTACCACCGAACGTGAAACAAATCGCATTAAATTACCGAGCTTTAAATATCCTGCGATAACTTGAAATATCCCGGTTAATACCGTCGCAGCTAATAGGTACTGAAGGCCATGTTCTTTCACCAGAACGACCATTAAAAGTGCCATTGCACCAGTTGCCGATGAAATCATGCCGGGGCGCCCCCCGATAAAAGCGATAATTACCGCAATAGAAAATGCGGCGTATAACCCAACTTTGGGGTCGACGCCTGCAATAATTGAAAATGCGATGGCTTCAGGAATTAACGCTAAAGCAACAACAATACCGGCTAGGACATCCCCACGGATGTTACCCAGCCAGTCCTGACGAGAGGAGGACAAAAGCATATTAGACTACCTTGTAATCTATCAATCCCAAGATGGGAGAGTATATTTTAAATAAACGAAATTATCCCAAAGAAGGGATGTGGAAATTGGCTGATTTAGTATCAACCTAAAAGGAAGGGGGTATCTCAGGGTGGAGTAAGGCGCATAATATGATCAGCTGTTCCTATGAATAGTATATTTTTTTAAAATACCAATATCAACGACCTTAAGCAAGTACCGGATTAACATGAGCGTACTGATGCCATACATCGGTACGCTCATCATGATAAATATCGTCAGTGATTTACTTTACTCTAATGCCTTGTTTATCAACAATAACCTCACCATCTTCTTTGATAAATTCACGTTGTTGCGGATGAGGTAATATATCCAATACGACTTCTGAAGGTCGGCAAAGTTTAGTTCCTATTGGCGTAACAACAATGGGTCTATTAATCAGTATTGGGTACTGCAACATAAAATCAATCAGTTGGTCATCGGTATAAATATCATTTTCTAAAGCTAATTGTTCATACGGTTCAACATTTTTTCGTAGTAACGCCCTTACCGTGATATTCATATCAGCAATAAGTTGTACTAACATATCTTTAGTCGGCGGTGTTTCTAAATAATAAATAATCGTTGGCTCAACGCCGCTATTGCGGATCATAGCAAGCGTATTGCGTGAAGTGCCACAATTTGGATTGTGATAAATGGTAACTTCATTCATTCGGTTAGCCTTAATTTAACAGTGAAAGTCGAAGCACTAAAGCAACGAGAGTGACGGTAAGTACAGGGAGTGTCATGATGATCCCTGTTTTAAAATAGTATCCCCATGTAATGCTCATGTTCTTTTGTGATAAAACATGCAGCCACAGCAACGTCGCCAAACTCCCTATAGGTGTAATCTTAGGCCCCAAATCGGCACCAATCACATTGGCATAAACCATTGCTTGTTGAATTAGCCCTGACGCTTCACTCCCTTCAATGGATAAAGCACCAATTAATACCGTTGGCATATTATTCATTATTGAGGATAAAAATGCAGTTATAAATCCCGTACCAATTGTTGCTGCCCATAACCCTTTGTCTGCAAGGTAATTGAGCGTTTCAGAAAGATAATCGGTTAACCCTGCATTTCTTAAACCATAAACAACCAAGTACATACCTAAAGAGAAAATGACGATTTGCCACGGTGCGCCACGTAATACTTTTTGGGTATTAATCGTATGGCCTCTGGCTGCAATCACCCAAAGAATTAAGGCGCCAATAGCCGCAATTGCACTCACTGGAAGACCTAATGGTTCTAAGACAAAGAAACCAATAAGTAGCAGTACCAATACCAGCCAACCTGCTTTAAACGTTGTCATGTCCTTAATGGCTAAAGTCGGTTCACTCAGTTTGGTAACATCATATTGTTTAGGAATATCTTTGCGGAAAAACCAATGCAGCATCGCTAATGTTGCAATAATTGCTGCAATATCCACTGGGACCATAATCGATGCATATTCAGTAAATCCAATATTAAAGAAGTCCGCAGAAACGATATTCACGAGGTTCGAAACAATCAGCGGCAAGCTCGCCGTATCTGCAATAAACCCGGCAGCCATGACAAAGGCTAATGTCGTGCCTTTGTTGAAACCAAGTGCCAATAACATCGCAATCACAATGGGCGTTAATATCAATGCTGCGCCATCATTGGCAAATAAGGCCGCAACCGTTGCACCAAGTAACACGATATAACTGAATAACAGTTTTCCTTTACCCCCGCCCCACTTGGCAACATGTAATGCCGCCCATTCAAAGAAACCACTTTCATCTAAAAGTAGGCTAATGATAATTACGGCGACAAATGTCGCCGTGGCATTCCAAACAATGTTCCAAACAATCGGGATGTCTTGAAAACTGATCACACCAAAGATCAGTGCCAATACAGCCCCTGCTGTAGCACTCCAGCCAATACCCAGTCCTTTGGGCTGCCAAATAACAAAGGTGATCGTTAAAATAAAAATGAATGCGGCAATAAACATAACAACCTCATTTAAAAGGTGCTTTTCCGCACCTTTTATTTTTAGAAAATAAAACTTATTCTGCGAGCTGACTTAATGCAGATATCCCCACAGGCTCTGTTTCAAGCAAAGGAACAATAGCAACACGTTTTGCCAATGTTGATGTCACCTTTTCAATCTGAGCGACTTCCTGTTCTGCTCTTGAAAGTAACAATGGTGAGGTTGTTTCCGTGATAGATAGACTGTTATTGATTACCCACGCCCACGGATGTATGTCTGCCCGTATTAAATCATTTTGCAAATTTTCCGCCTCAAGCACAGGCGTTGTTTCAGCGAGTGTCGTAATAATGACTTTGGTGCGTTCAGGATCTTGTAATTGCATCATCGGCGTTAAATAGTGGCCTTTTTCACCCATATTCTTAGCAATTTCTTTATGGTATGCCCCTGTTGCATCCAGAAGTAATAATGTATGCCCAGTCGGCGCAGTATCCATGACGACAAAACGTTTACCCGCGTCTCTAATGATGCGAGAAAAAGCCTGGAATACCGCAATTTCTTCAGTACAAGGAGAGCGCAAATCTTCCTCAAGTAATGCGCGCCCCTCTGCATCTAAATCTTTCCCTTTTGTTTCTAAGACATAATGACGATAACGTTCAGTTTCAGCGATAGGGTCAATTCGGCTAACTTGAAGATTCGGTAAAACACCATCGAGGGTTGATTCAATATGCGCGGCTGGATCGGATGTAGTCAGATGTACATCAAGCCCTTTTTCTGCCAATTTAACCGCGATTGATGCCGCAATCGTTGTTTTCCCTACACCACCTTTGCCCATTAACATAATCAGCCCATGCTGTTGCTGAGATATTTCGCCAACCAGTTCTGACAAGGTGGGTAAAGAAATAGGTTGTTTTGTCGGGGTAATAGTTGGAATTTGTGGCATCTCATTAGATAACAACTGCTTCAGTGCATCGACACCCACCATATTGATATTTTGTAAATAAATAATATCGACAGGTAACGAGCGTAGTGCTTCAGGCATAGATGCTAATGCCGCTTGTTCACGAGAGTAGAGCGCATGGGATAACTTATCATTTTCAGTCACCGCCGTTTCAGGGAAAACACCATTGACAATTAATTGCTGATTTCTGATACCCAGAGATGACAACTCGCTATAGGTTCTCGCAACCTCTCTCAATGCCGCTGATTGAGGTCGTGCAACTAATACTAACCGTGTTAGTGATTTATCACTCAACGCTTCCACCGCCATGCTGTACTGTTCACGTTGTTTATCAAGACCAGACATTGGCCCTAAACATGACGCACCATCAGGATTATCAGTAATAAAATCACTCCATGCACTCGGGAGTTGTAATAAACGGATGGTATGCCCCGTTGGTGCGGTATCAAAAATGATATAGTCAAATTGCTTTGTAATTTCGGTATTGGTTAACAACCCAGTAAATTCATCGAAAGCTGCAATCTCTGTGGTACAGGCACCTGATAGCTGTTCCGTAATACTTTGAATTACCGCTTCAGGTAAACTTTCTTTGATTGGATTAATAATTTTGTTTCGATATTCTTCAGCGGCAGCTTGAGGGTCTATTTCAATAGCAAATAAATTTGGAACCCATGTTATTGGCTTAATATTGTTGCCTATCGATTGAGAGAATACTTGCCCAACGTTAGAAGCTGGATCAGTGCTCACCAGTAAGACTTTTTTCCCTTTTTCAGCCAACTTAATTGCGGTCGCACAAGAAATAGAAGTTTTACCCACACCACCTTTTCCAGTAAAAAATAAATAATTAGGTGTGTTATCTAAAAATTTCATTTTATTGCTCCTGTTAACAACACGTTTTACCATTACCACAACACGATTTAACAATTTCGGCTTTTTCAATATTCGGCCGAATACCAAACCATCTTGCTAGCTCATGTCGTTTTGGGTATCGACCAGTCAGCACAATCTCACCATCAAGAATCAATAGTGGAAGTGACTCGGCGCCTGCGGTTTCCAAAAATGTTTTTGCTTTTGTGTTGTTAACGAACTCCATAGGCTCTTGCGCTAAATTAAAACGCCTTATACTTGCCCCTTGTTTTTTTAACCAATCCACATCTGTTGCGAAGTCTACCAATGCTTGATCGACTTCGGTTCCGCAAACACCAGTGCTACAGCATAATGCGGGATCAAATACTTCTAATTTTTTCATATCTCAACCTTATATATGTTTTTTCGAATATGTTAACTTAAAAATTTTTATATAGAACAGCTACTCGCAGGTTCTTTTGTCTCTAAGCTTTTGAGTAAATCTGCAACTCTATTTTTCTCTGTGGCATAGGTGACATCAATGATACTTTTCACCCACGGTAGTAATGCTGGAGATAATCGATAATGAACCCATTTACCATGTTTTGAATCGAGCAAAAGACCCGACTCTCTAAGCATTGCTAGATGTCGAGAAGTCTTTGGTTGCGATAAATTCAAGGCCGTATAGATGTCGCAAACACACAGTTCACCAGATGCTTTTAGCAGTAGCACGATATCCAGTCTGGTTTGGTCGGCTAAAATTTTAAACAGCAGTAGTGGTTCCATACTTTCTCCTATATTTAATGTGTGTAAGATATACCAAGGAAATACATTCGTCAAAACATATATATTGGCCTATGAATTATCTAAACGAACGCTATCTTTATTTATTGATAATTCCTTACTGAGGAAATTAGAACCTTTAATTTTTCAATGTAATAGTATCAAGTGTTAATACTGTCGTATAACACACTATCTGTAGCCCTTGATATTACAGGGCTAGGAGCAAACTTTGGACTTTTCGATGAAATGGGCACACAACCCCATTATGGAATGAAATGTAAAGCCAATCTCCTGAATGATTTGTCACTTAGATATGAATGTGTGTCAATTTAGTTTAATCTCTTGACCGTTTAATGAATAGGGTTAGCATTTTACGTGATTTGATTGACATGATGACCTGGACGAAAAGGAATGTGATTTATTATTTATCGTCCATGAACTTACTAATTCATTGAAATCGTATGATTAAATTCATTAAATGTATGGGCGAAAAGGCAAATTGGGCTTAACGTGAACATTGAGCGTCGAAAAACGGACTGAAAATCGATTCTGCGTTATGATGTACAGTCTTTAGTGAGGAGTGAGTGATAGAATAATGAAACCTAAGCACACGCCGACGGCACATGATGCGGCTTTTAAAGGGTTTATGACGCAGGTTGACAGCGCAAAAGATTTTTTTGACATTCATCTGCCTGAGCATATTAAAGCGTTATGCGATTTCAGTACGCTGGCACTCACAAATTCCTCGTTTATAGACAAACAGCTGCGATCTCGATTATCCGATGTGCTCTATTCGGTGCAAACTACCGAAGGTGAAGGGTATATTTACCTACTCGTCGAGCACCAGTCGACGCCAGATAAACTCATGGCCTGGAGACTCATGCACTATGCTTTCTTAGCCATGAACCAACATCTTCAGCAAGGGCATAAAACGCTACCGTTAGTCGTGCCGGTGCTGTTTTATCATGGTGGTCGTTCACCCTACCCCTATTCTCAATTGTGGACCGATTGTTTTCCGTTACCGGATATGGCCAATGAATTGTATACCCAGCCGTTCCCGTTGGTTGATGTGACGGTGATTGATGATAATGAGTTGGTGAATCATCGCAAGGTGGCTGTGATGGAGCTGGCGATGAAGCACAAATATTTGCGGGATGAATTTGATAAGGTTATCCCCCTATTGGCACAAGCGCTCAATCAACAGTATAATGATGATAACGACATCGTCACTATCCTCAATTATCTGTTCATTGCACTGGACTCACCCAACTTTGAACATATTGTCCAGCAATTGAGTGAACAGGCAGATAAGCATCAGGAGGTTATTGTGAATATAGCACAACGCTTACAAGATAAAGGTCGTCAAGAAGGTCTGCAGCAAGGCATTGAGCTTGGTATAGAGAAAGGTAGAGAAGAAGAACGACTGCTTGCACATCAGCGTCAACTGGATATGGCGCGTAACTTGCTCAAGAACGGTGTTACCCTTGATCTTATCATTGAGAGTACCGGTTTAAGCCGCGAAGAGCTCATTTCCCTGCAGTAGTCTCACCCTATTTCCTTTGTCATTTTTGTGCTTAACGCAAACGTCGCTAGCTCAATGAGTTTAGCGATGTTTTGCGCTTTTTCATAACGTTTATAGCTTCGCACGCTCACCCCCAGTTCATGATTAGGAATCTCAATCAATGTAGTGACGCATTAATCGGGTGTTTTGAACGCTATATTTCTATTAAATTCTGACTTTTTTTCGTTGATTAACTAAGAGAACAGTCGTTCGGTTAAATTATCATCTAAAATCCTAATTATAGGCACACTGCTCCTAGGCTGCAGTTTGTAACCATCGTTTTCTAGCCATTTTATCCCGTCTTTCTTATAATAAAGTGACTGCACGTATCCCTTTTCCGCATTCATAAACCGCAGTAGGGTTCCACACAAAATACATTGGTACGGATCTGTGTTTTAAAATCCTTTAATCAGTGCCGCAAAGCCGGTTTTTTCAGGTACGTTAGGATGTATTATATCCAACGCGTCCATACACTTTAGATAATAAGCACCCACGTTTGTGATTGGCTAAAAAAACGTAATAGCGGCATCATCTTAAAATGCCGCGTAGGGATATGTCTGACATTACGTCGTATCATTTCTTCTTGGGATAAGGTCTACCGTCGATATTGCTGACAGTGGTGGTCATAGTAATTATTGATCACGGCTCCCCCTCTATAGTGCTTCAATTGAGACGCCGAGATAGGTGGACGTTTTAGGTATAGGTCCAGATATTTTACATTATGCCAGGCCGGTCCCGCGTGTCTTTTTGGCAAAATGGGCTTTCCAATAACGTTGAAACTGGGCATTGAGGAAAAGACACCTGGTCGGGTAATCCATAATGTGCCCGAAGCCAGTCAATGTGTTGGGTTGTAAATGAAAATAGCAGTCTATCTAAGAAGTCGAATGACCGCACTATGCTAGACTTTTTTGGCGTCTTTCTTGTTGAAAAAAAATTGGTTTCCAGGGGGGGGAGCATTATAGATCTTTCAGATGGATCATTTTTACACGAACTTTTCCGCTTAATTTGGTGGAGTCCTGAATGATAATTAACACAACAAAGCCATTTACTATTTTTAAAGATATACATTTTTTCCTTGTTTATATATATTTCATCTTTATCTTTTTGTGCTTAATCTAAAAATTGAAAGGGATGAAGTAAATGAATAAGTTTAAAAGTGCAGTTGTTGCCGTGTCTTTGGCTTTGATTTTGACTGGCTGTACTAGAACAGCCGCAATAAATACGCCAACAACGACCATTACTGCTAATGTCTCCGCAGATAAGGTAAAAGAAGCTATTTTATTGGCGGGTAAAGAGCGCAAATGGATTATGACTCAAGTTAAACCTGGCGTGATTGATGCCCGTTATGTTCCTCGTGGTCACAGCGTTAGTGTGAGAATTAACTATACCGCAACATCTTACACAATTAATTATGTATCGAGTAATAATATGAAAGCAGGTGATGGGAAAATCCATAAAAACTATAATCGTTGGATTAATAATTTAGATGTTGATATACAACGCAATATCATGACTCTAAAATAAAAATTTATTGGCTTGATTATGAGAAACAATTTAGAGTTTGACAAGGATGATATTTCTGCTTTTGATGCGATCAGTGAAGCTCAGCGTATAGCATTTGCTCCTATGATATTTCAGGCAACCATTTGTTTACGTGACTTTGGTATTTTAGCATTTCTTGATGCTCAAACTAAAAACGGGGCAACATTAGCAGAAATAAGTCAATATATTGAACTAAATGAGTATTCGATTTCTTTATTACTCGACATTGGATTAACAAATCAGCTTGTGTATAAAAAAGACAATCGCTTTTACCTTGGTAAAGTAGGCTATTTCTTTTTACATGATGAGATGACGCGTGTTAATACTAATTTCACACAGCATGTCTGTTACGAAGGTCTATTTTCTCTTAAAGAGTCTATGGAGAAAATGAAGCCAGAAGGCTTAAAAGTATTTGGTGAATGGGAAACCATTTACCCATATTTAAGCCAATTACCAGAACCAGCGAAAACAAGTTGGTTCGAATTCGATCATCATTATTCCAGTTCAGCGTTCAAATTAGCGATACGCATTATTTCTGAATATAACCCGTCACTGCTTTATGATGTGGGCGGTAACACTGGAAAATGGGCTTTGACCTGTTGTGAATATAACCCTGATATTGACGTTAAGATTATTGATCTCCCTGAACAAATAGCCTTAATGGAAGAAAATATTCGCCAAACACCATATCATTCACGCATTTCAGGTGAAGGTATTAACATGTTAGGCAATGCTCCACTACCTACTCAGGCTGATATTTGGTGGATGAGCCAATTTCTAGACTGTTTTACGCCTGAGCAGGTTGTCAGCATTCTGAAGAAGATTCATGGTGCCATGAAAGATGATGCTAAAGTAGCGATAATGGAGCTATTTTGGGATCGTCAGCCTTATAAAATCGGCGCATATAGCTTGAATGCAACGTCTTTGTATTTTACCTGTATGGCAAATGGTAATAGTCGGTTTTATGGTTTTGATGAGTTTGAAGCACTGCTACATACCGCTGGTTTTGTTATTGAGCGTGCTGAAGATAATTTGGGCGTCGGACATTCATTATTGATTTGCACTAAAGCTTAGCGGAATGATCCTATCAGCGTCGTAAAGAGTGAAGATAACGTTGTATGAGTATTAAGATAAAAGCCCTTGATTGGGTCGCTTTAGCGCCGAGTCTATCTTCCCATGATGAGTGGCTTGCATGGAGTGATGGTGGTTCAGAGTGTATTGATGAAACCGCCTCGCTACCTAAATGTTCGCAATTGCCGATGATGATGGCGCGCCGTTTGAATAACGGTAGCCGCCTTGCTGTGGAGTGTGGATTAACGCTCTATCGTCGTCATCAGGATATTGATGCTATTGTATTTAGTAGTCGTCATGGCGAATTAGAAAGGAACCAACGTATTCTGAGTGAACTCGCGATTCAAACACCAGTTTCG
>NZ_CP093244.1:0-4509 GCF_022592395.1 Moellerella wisconsensis
CACGCTGAGATAAATTGCTGATAACGATCTCTTGCTGTTGTAACAAGGTATTCAAGGCGCTCTCTAAGAGTTGTTCTGTCTCGGTCATGGTGACTCACTTCGCTAAAATTCTGTAGGCTTCGTTCTTCCCGCCCCAGTTTTCGTTCTGATATGCCGGATCGACGGCGACGCACGGTCGCTTGCTCTTGTCGTCCATGGTGCAGTTGGTCAGTTTGATATTGTGGCTCTGCGTCTGGTATATCTCGGCTGACCGTTTCCAATCGGTCAGGTTCTGGTATTCGTTCACGCTCCAGTACGTGAGAAACAGACTGATCCCTGCCAATATCAGCACCAGTACGCCCAGAATGATGAACGGTAATTTCCACACGCTCACGGTACGCCTGATCAATTTCGTCTGCTCGGCTTGGATACTTTCGCTCAAATTCCTGCTGGCGTCTGCCAGTTGCGCTTTCAAGTCGTTCTCGTGCTGTTCGATAGCGAGTTTCACTTTCTCCGTCATAATCTCGCTGTCTTGCTTGGCATTCTCGGAGAACGTCTGCGCTAAATTTAAAATCCTGCTCATAGAACGCCCCTTTTAAACGTAAGTTTTGCCCATCAGTTTTGATTGAAAGGTTTTTCGGTGTCACTCTGGCTATCTCAAGGCCCGACTGTTTCAGGGCTTCAATCACATCATCACGGTTGCGGATCAGTCCTGTTTGCACCAGTGCCGATATGCCGGCATCAATCTCTTTCAGGGCTGACCGTTTTTCTGTCGGTAAATCCGCACGGGTTATCAGCGTTTGCTGTTTATCCGGCGAACGGGGATCGGTCAGTCCATATTCGTGATTGATAACCTGCTTAAAATTTTCAATCAGTGGTCTGTCGGCTTTGTCATAGTACGGCTGTAAGCGTTTCTGAGAGGTCAGCTCAACGTTAGGGATGTAAAAATTCAGCTCTAACCGGTTTTTGTCCGTGTGCTCAACCCATGTGATGTTGTACTGTTCTTTCTCCAGCCCCGCAAAAACGTGCTTTTCAAATCTGTCCATAATGGCGGTTTTGTGATAGTCGGGTATATTTTCTTCCTCAAATGACAGACACCCCACGGTGTACGCATTCTTAAATCCGCAACTCTCCGCAATAGACTGCGACAATTCAGGATCGCCCCGTAAGACCTGAAATTGTGTGTCCTCTTTGCCCTCCCGAAGCAGATAATCCATGCTGGCTTTCGGACTGCCACCGCCTTTGTTACCAAAGAATTTAACCAGCACGGTCGAGCACCTCACGAAGCTGTGACTCAATATGCCGTAACGCTAAGGCGATATTGACCGTCTCCATCGAGACCGGAGCCTGATGACAATGACGAGCTATCTGGTTAAGGTTCACACCTATCCGATTAAGCTCAAACAACAATGCAGGGTCTACACTTTTCGGCTGACGCTTTGGCTTCTGACCTAACGCCAGTTCACGTAACCACTCAGCCAAACGGGGTTTGGTTTTCCGCAGAAGTAACGATTGTTTCTCGTCAGGTGTCAGGCGAATAATAACGGTTTCGGTGCGTTTGGTCGTCATTCTGTTGTCCTTTTGGGGTCAAGGGGCGAAGCCCATTGCAAGGTCACGAGGAGATCTCGCAGAGATAACGATGTGTGTCCTTGCCCTAAACATTAACAGTAGATAATATTTAGGGCAATCAGCGAGAAATCATGGGATTTTAACGATGACGAAGCAAGAAAAAGTAATCGTAAACATAGCTAAGTTTTTACAGGCACAAAGTCTACTCTTACTGGAAAAGCTCAATGAACTTAATTCAGATAAACTCGATGCAGAAACCAATCTCTGCGAAGAACGCCACGAACAACGGAGCACAAAGCTGGGTAAAGAGTAACCCTTTTACAATAGGCTCCGCCCTCCTGACGAGCTTCACAAAAATCGACTGATTTTCGGTGCTCTAGTCAAGATAGGCGAAACCTGACAGGACTCTAAAGATGCCAGAAGTTTCCCTCTGACGGCTCCCTCGTGCGCTCTCCTGTTCCCACCTTACAAGTTTACAGCCGGTTTTAATCCGCTCTTTCCATCTTTGGGGGCGCTATCTCTCAGCTTCCCTGTACCGGTACTGCGCTTGCTTAGGTGGTTCGCTCCAAGCTGGGCTATTTGCACGAACTCCCCGTTTAGCCCGACTATCACGCCTGTTCAGGTAACTGTTCTCTTGAATCCAACCCTGACAGACACGCAAAAACGCCACTGGCGATAGCCTTTGGTAACGGGGTGTACTGAATTATTTCGCTGAAATCCTTGAAGTGTCACCGCAATAACGGCTAAACTGGTAGCACAGAATTTGGTTTCAGTGGTCTTGTACACCCTGTTACCTCGGTACCACGAGTTCCCCAACTCAAAGTACCAACCTTTAAGAAAAACCGTCGCAAGGCGGTTTTCCTTTTTTATGTACATAGCCTATACGATCCATGCCATTCTTGTGAATTGTTTTCTTATAAAAAACTAAGTCTCACTAAAATCGAACTCTATTTCTATCCCTGAATCACCCACTTTGGTTATAAATTGCCCATTTTCGTTTCGTTTAGGAACAGGTATATGTCTTAAATCACTCTCTAATAAAAGAGCTAATTTACTAGCATCTCTCAATCTTGGCGTGATGTTTTGATCCAGTATCTGAATTACTTTTCCTGCAAAGCCGCCACCATAAGAAGCAACTTTTCTTTTAAAACTATTTACCTCAACTATATGCTCACGAGATAAAATTTGAATGGTTTTAATTTCTTTTATAAGTAACGATCGCGTTGTATCAAAGGCTTCAAGCGTTGCAATCTGAGGTGCCTCTCCCTGTTTTATATCAATGTCTACATTTTCTATTTTATCTAAATTGACAGAACCGCTTGAATTTATTTTATTGATATTATGATTAAGTGTGCTTATTATTTTCTTTAAACCATATCTAATACTATTAACATCTGTCATTAACCCACTTATATTCTTTATACTTTGATGGTGAATATTTAAATTTGATGAGTGCATTTGGGCATTTGATGATGCTCGTTCAATCATTAATGCAGAACTTAATAACCTTGACAGGTCTATCCTCAGCCCCATTATATCATTCCAATCTTTGAGCCGTTCCTTTATCTCTTCTATGTCACTACCATGCAGTGACACTTTTTCTGACAATTCATTTTTATTAGATGAAAAAGAATTCAATTCATCATCAATAACTAACGAACTTGAATAATGAGAAGGCGTGTTTCCGCGTTTAATTTTCTGGTAAAAATCAAATGTTTTTTCTATATCGTCATACTTTGAAGACAAATCAACTGTTGAAAAAAGGTCAGTCCCTTTCTTTAAAATATTACTAATAAAACCAGAGGCTTCAAATATAAAGCTTACTATAGATGAAAAAAAAGACATATTATCTCCTTATTAATAAAAATCTGTTACTTGTATCATAGTGGGGCATGCAAGACCCATTATGTTAAACGGGCGAGTTTACACCTCAAAACCGGCCGTTAGACGCGCTCAGAACGTCTACAATCGATTTTAAGCACCCAACTCACCCCATAACACCCAAATCCATGCTGAAAGTTTAGAACGGTTTCTGTGACGTTTGAGGGTGTTTTTAACATCCCATTTTTTCGTCCGGTTTTCACCGCCAAACCGCTTCAAGTCGCAAACTTGTTTGTGGCTTGAAGCGGTTTTACCTCTGAGAACAAAAAACGCTCTCAGAGGAGCGTTAATAATTACTGAAAATGTCCTGATGCGTACCGGTTCTGGCGAGCCTTAACGCATCATCATCAACCTTATAAATCAGTAACCAGTCACCTTCAATATGAGCATCACGGTACCCCCGCCAGTTTCCTGATAAAGGATGATCAACATACTCCGGTGGTATATCGTTCTCATTAACCAGTAATTCAATGAGTGTTTTTAACTTCCCCATATCCTTACCGCGTTTCTTTTGTCTCTTCACATCCGACTTAAAGGCACTGGACTGTACAGGGATAAGCATCAGATACCCAAATCATCAAAAAGAGCATCAACAGAATCAAAACGCTGACCTTTTCCTGAATCTAATTCAGACATGGCGACTTGCGTTTTTTTATTCGGTGTTTTTACCTCAAAAGGAAGCTTACCCTCGTCAGCAACACGCATCATAACCATACGGATCACATCCGAAGTATTCAGTCCTATCTTTTCAAGTGCCTGTACCGCTCGGTCTTTAACATCCTGCGGGATTCTAGCTTTAACAGTTGCGTCAGCGATCATAATAACCTCCTAAATAATCAGGAGCTAATACCAATACTCCCGTTGAATTACAGTTATTGTGTACCTATTGTGACTACAAAGCAATATTCTTAACATTAGAAACCGATGCTGAACCCACGATCCCGTTTTACTTCCTGTCGCTGGATCTGCTGTGTCAGCCGTTCTGATACCTGTTCAGCAGTCCGGTTAAAGTCGCCAACTGTTGACTGATTTCCCTGTATTGCATAGCTAACTGACTGTTCTGTGTCTCGAGTTCCCCGA